>NZ_CP102283.1:327570-655140 GCF_025150565.1 Granulicatella adiacens ATCC 49175
GTGTAATCATTCGTGATGACAAGAGCCCTCGTGGAACACGTATCTTTGGACCAGTTGCACGTGAATTACGTGATAACAACTACATGAAGATCGTTTCATTAGCTCCAGAAGTATTATAATTCTCATCAAAATCGAAGGAGGTGTAACACATGCACGTTAAAACTGGTGATATCGTAAAAGTAATCTCAGGTAAAGACAAAGGTAAAGAAGGAAAAATCTTAAAAAGTTTTCCTAAGAAAGACCGTGTAATCGTTGAAGGTGTTAACATTGTTAAGAAACATCAAAAACCATCTCAAGCGAACCAAACAGGGGGAATCGTTGAAGTGGAAGCTCCAATTCATGTTTCAAACGTAATGTTCGTAGACCCAACTACAGGTAAAGCATCTCGTACAGGCTTTAAAGTAGAAAACGGTGAAAAGGTACGTGTACCTAAAGGTCGTAATAAAGCATAATTCAGTAATTTGAGGAAGGAGGACCATCCTGCATGAATCGCTTAAATGCAAAATACAAAAACGAAGTAGTACCTTCATTAGTTGAGAAATTTAACTACAAATCAATTATGGAAGTACCAAAAGTAGAAAAAATCGTTATTAATATGGGTGTTGGTGATGCAACATCTAACGCTAAAAACTTAGAAAAAGCAGTTGAAGAGTTAACATTAATCTCTGGTCAAAAACCAGTTGTAACAACTGCGAAGAAATCAATCGCTGGTTTCCGTTTACGTGAAGGTATGCCAATCGGAACTAAAGTTACTCTACGTGGTGAACGTATGTATGACTTCTTAGACAAGTTAGTAACAGTTTCATTACCTCGTGTACGTGACTTCCGTGGGATTTCTAAAAAATCTTTTGATGGACGCGGTAACTATACATTAGGTGTTAAAGAACAATTAATCTTCCCAGAAATTGACTACGATCGCGTAGACAAAGTTCGTGGTATGGATATTGTTATCGTAACAACAGCTAATACAGACGAAGAAGCAAAAGAATTATTAACTCAACTTGGAATGCCTTTCCAAAAATAAAAATTAAACTCACAGGAGGCGAGTAGTTTGGCTAAAAAATCAATGATCGCAAAGAACAAACGTCCAAAAAAATATTCAACTCAAGAATATACTCGTTGTGAACGTTGTGGTCGACCACATTCAGTTTATCGTAAATTCAAACTTTGCCGTATTTGTTTACGTGAGCTTGCCTATAAAGGGCAAATCCCAGGAATGAAGAAAGCAAGTTGGTAATCATTACTACTTGATAAAGGAGGTACTCATTAATGGTTATGACAGATCCAATCGCGGATTTCTTAACTCGTATTCGTAACGCGAACATGGTTCGTCACGAATCACTAGAAGTTCCGTCATCAAACATGAAAGTTGCTATTGCAAACATCTTAAAATCTGAAGGATTCATCAAAGATTTCTCAGTTGAAGAAGATGGTAAACAAGGCATCATGAAAGTGTTCTTGAAATATGGAAAAAATAACGAACGTGTAATCACAGGATTGAAACGTATTTCTAAACCTGGTTTACGTGTTTATGCTAAAACAGGTGAAGTTCCTAAAGTATTAAATGGTTTAGGAATTGCAATTGTGTCAACATCAGAAGGTGTTATCACAGATAAAGAAGCAAGAGCTAAAAACGTAGGTGGAGAAGTTCTAGCATACGTTTGGTAATCTAGTAAATAAGGAGGTGCAGCCAAGTGAGCCGTATCGGAAATAAACCAGTCGTTATTCCTGCAGGAGTAACAGTAGACTTAAAGGACAATACAGTTACTGTAAAAGGTCCTAAAGGTGAATTAACTTATACATTCAACCAAAACATTTCTTTAGAACAACGCGAAGGTGAAGTAGTATTCACTCGTCCAGATGATTCAAAAGAAAACAAAACAATCCACGGAACAACTCGCGCAGTATTCAACAACATGGTAGTTGGTGTTACTGATGGATTCCAAAAAGAATTGGAATTAATCGGGGTTGGGTATCGTGCTCAATTACAAGGTAAAAACCTTGTATTAAACGTTGGATATTCTCATCCAGTGGAGTTCACTCCAGAAGAAGGTATCGAAATCGAAGTTCCTTCAAATACAAAAGTAATCGTTAAAGGTTATGACAAACAAAAAGTTGGCGAATTAGCTGCTAACATTCGTGGCGTACGTCCTCCAGAACCTTATAAAGGTAAAGGAATTCGTTACGTTGATGAATTTGTACGTCGTAAAGAAGGTAAAACAGGTAAATAATTTTAGTGATTATTTACCTTTTGTTGCGCTTGATGCAGCATAATTAAATAATAAGAGGTGAAAATTGTGATTACAAAACCAGACAAAAATAAAGTGCGTCAAACTCGTCACGCACGTGTTCGTCGCAAAATTTCTGGTACTGCTGAGTGCCCACGCTTGAACGTTTTTCGTTCTAACAAAAACATCTACGCTCAATTAATTGATGACGTAGCGGGTGTGACGCTAGCAAGTGCCTCTACTTTAGATACTAATGTAGAAAACGGAACAAAAACTGAGGAAGCTTCTGCTGTAGGTAAATTAATCGCAGAACGCGGACTTGAAAAAAATATTAAGAAAGTAGTCTTTGACCGTGGTGGATACTTATACCATGGACGTGTAAAAGCTTTAGCTGAAGCAGCACGTGAAAATGGACTAGTATTCTAGGAAAAGGAGGATCCACAATTCATGGTTAATGTTGATGCAAGAAACTTAGAATTAGAAGATCGTGTTGTTGCGATTAACCGCGTTACAAAAGTTGTAAAAGGTGGACGTCGTTTACGTTTTGCTGCTTTAGTAGTTGTCGGTGACCATAATGGACATGTTGGTTTCGGTACTGGTAAAGCTCAAGAAGTACCAGAAGCTATTCGTAAAGCTATTGAAGATGCTAAGAAAAACCTTATTGAAGTTCCAACTAGTGGTTCTACAATTCCTCACGAAGTTATCGGTCGTTTCTGCGGTGGTAACGTATTGTTAAAACCAGCTCAAGCCGGTTCAGGAATTGCTGCAGGTGGACCAGTTCGTGCCGTTGTTGAATTAGCAGGTATTTCAGACGTAACTTCAAAATCTTTAGGTTCTAACACACCAGTTAACATGGTTCGTGCTACAATCGAAGGATTAAAACAATTAAAACGTGTTGAAGATGTTGCTGCTTTACGTGGCAAATCAGTTGAAGAACTTTTAGGATAAGGAGGACATTATAATGGCAGAATTAAAGATTACTTTAAAGAAAAGCTTGATTGGACGTCCTCAAAACCAAATCGATACTTGTAAAGCATTAGGCTTAACAAAAATTCGTTCAACAGTTGTTAAACCAGCTAACGTAGCAATTAAAGGTATGGTTAACACAGTTTCACATTTAGTGGATGTTGAGGAAGTTTAATTTAAAACTTATAAGAGGAGGTGCCCAGAACATGAAACTTCATGAATTACAACCAGCTGAAGGTTCTCGTAAAGAACGTAACCGTGTTGGTAGAGGTCAAGGTTCAGGAAATGGTAAAACTGCTGGACGCGGAAGCAAAGGTCAAAAAGCTCGTTCAGGCGGTGGCGTTAGATTAGGATTCGAAGGTGGACAAACTCCATTATTCCGTCGTATTCCAAAACGTGGTTTCCAAAATATTAATCGTAAAGAATATGCAGTTGTAAATCTTGAAACATTAAATCGTTTTGAAGATGGTCAAGAAGTAACTGCGGCTGTACTAGTTGAGGCTGGTATCGTTAAAAACGAAAAAGACGGTATCAAAGTGTTAGCTAATGGTAAACTTGAACGTAAGTTAACTGTAAAAGCAAATAAATTCTCGCAAGCAGCAAAAGAAGCTATTGAAGCTGCAGGTGGAACTGTAGAGGTGATCTAATGTTCACTCTACTAAAAAATGCTGTTCAAATGAAGGAAATTAGAAATCGTCTATTATTCACATTGATGATTCTAATTATCTTTCGTATTGGATCACAAGTAACGGTTCCTGGTGTAAATGCTGGAGCAATCCAAACATTTGCAACTACAGGAATCTTCGGGTTGTTAAATACATTTAGCGGTGGTGCTTTATCAAACTTCTCATTATTCTCAATGGGGGTTTCACCATATATCACTGCTTCGATTGTTGTTCAATTGTTACAAATGGATCTCTTACCGACATTCGTTGAATGGTCTAAACAAGGTGAAGTAGGTCGTCGTAAATTAAATACAGCAACGAGATATTTAACAATTGTTATTGGATTTTTCCAAGCTTATGCAATTTCATTCGGATTTAATGTTTGGTCAAATTACGGCTTAATTAATAATCCAGGAATTAAAACATTTTTAATGATTGCGCTTGTGTTAACAGCTGGTTCAATGTTCCTTACATGGTTAGGGGACATGATAACCGTTAAGGGGATTGGAAATGGTGTTTCTGTTCTAATCTTCGCAGGTATCGTAGCAAGAATGCCGCATGATATTTATGAATTCTATGTAAAACAAATTCAAGGTCGTGCAGACACTGAATTATATCGTGCAATAGGATTCACGGTTGCATTGATTGTAGCGATTGTTTTAGTCGTTATGTTAGTAGTTTATATTGAACAAGCACAACGTCGCTTACCAATTTCCTACTCAAAACGTGCAACAGGTTCAAGTGAAACATCTTGGTTACCATTAAAAATCAACTCTGCAGGGGTAATTCCTGTTATCTTTGCTAGTTCATTCATGACATTACCATCAACGATTTTAAGTCTTTATGCTAATGATCATAGTGAGTCTGGCTGGTACCAAATTGCAACTAACATTTTTGATTTTACTAAGCCTGCTGGTGCAACATTATACACAGTGTTAATTGTTGTATTTACATTCTTCTATGCTTTCGTTCAGGTTAACCCTGAGAAAGTAGCAGAAAACTTACAAAAATCTGGTGGTTACATCCTAAGTGTTCGTCCAGGTAAAGATACTGAATCATTTGTTTCAAGTACATTACTACGATTGAGTACAGTAGGTGCTCTTTACTTAGGAGGTATTTCAATTCTTCCTATGGTGGCTGCAGCATTGTGGAACTTACCAAGAGGATTGATGCTAGGTGGTACAAACCTTCTAATCGTTGTCGGGGTTGCTTTAGAAATCAGCCGTCAAATTGAAGGTCGTACGATCAAACGTAAGTATAAAGGATTTATTGAGGAATAACAGATTAATTGACAAGATGCAGTAATGCGTTTTGTCAGTTCCTCAGTTATGATTCTAGGAGGCAACTATGAACATTATTTTAATGGGCTTACCTGGTGCAGGTAAAGGCACTCAAGCTGAAAAGATTGTTGCTACATACGGAATTCCACATATTTCAACAGGAGATATGTTCCGTGCTGCTATGCAACAACAAACTGAATTAGGTCTTAAAGCTAAATCATTTATGGATAAAGGCGAATTAGTACCTGATGAAGTAACAAACGGCATTGTAAAGGAACGTTTACAACAAGCCGATACAGAAAAAGGATTCTTATTGGACGGTTTCCCACGTACTCAAGCTCAAGCGGAAGCACTTGATAAAATCATGGAAGATTTAAATCGCTCAATTGATGCAGTGATTAATATTGAAGTGAACCCTGAGATCTTAATGCAACGTCTAACAGGAAGAATTATTTGTCGTAACTGTGGATCAACATATCACAAAACAAATAATCCACCTAAAGTAGAAGGAACATGTGATCGTTGTGGGTCTCACGATTTTTACCAACGTGAAGACGATAAGCCTGAAACAGTGGAAAATCGAATTCAAATTAATATCGAACAATCAAAACCAATCTTAAACTACTATAAAGCAAAAGGCATATTACGTAATGTAGATGGCGAAAGTGGAATTGACAATCTATTCCAAACGATTCAATCAATTATGGGTGAACCTCGCTAGACTCTGCCTGTTATCTTGCATTTATTGTAGCTGAAATGGTATACTTAGAAAGTTAGATAACGGTAGAAGTCCGTCAAATAATCCGTAAAAACTTATTACAAGTAAGGAGGATAAGACATGGCAAAGGAAGACGTAATTGAAATTGAAGGTATTGTTAATGAAACATTACCAAATGCGATGTTCAAGGTCGAACTTGAAAATGGTCATGAGGTTTTAGCGCATGTATCTGGAAAAATCCGGATGCACTACATTAAAATTTTACCAGGCGATAAAGTTACGGTTGAATTATCACCGTATGATTTAACGCGTGGAAGAATCACGTATCGCTTTAAATAATGGACTCCGTTAATGAAATAGAGGAGGGAACTTAAATGAAAGTTAGAGCATCAGTAAAACCAATTTGCGAAAAATGTAAAGTTATTAAACGCAATGGTAAAGTTATGGTGATTTGTCAAAATCCCAAACATAAACAACGTCAAGGATAATATATAAGGAGGTACTCATTAGTATGGCTCGTATTGCAGGTGTGGATATTCCACGTGAAAAACGTGTTGTTATTTCTTTAACCTATATTTACGGTATCGGTATTACTACTTCAAAACAAATTTTAGCTGCTGCTAATGTTAATGAAGATACTCGTGTTCGCGAATTAACGAATGATGAGTTAGACCGTATCCGTGCTGAAGTGGATAAACTAAAAATTGAAGGTGACTTACGTCGTGAAGTGAACTTGAACATCAAACGTTTGATGGAAATCGGTTCATACCGTGGAGTTCGCCATCGTCGTGGTTTACCAGTTCGTGGACAAAATACAAAAAATAATGCTCGTACTCGTAAAGGCCCAGCTAAGGCTATTGCAGGTAAGAAAAAATAATTTAGAGAAGAAGGAGGTTAATTCTTCATGGCAAAGAAAGTTGTACGCAAACGCCGCGTGAAAAAGAATATTGAATCTGGTGTAGCACACATCCGTTCAACATTTAATAATACAATTGTTATGATTACAGACGTTCATGGTAATGCTGTTTCATGGTCTTCTGCAGGTGCTTTAGGATTTAAAGGTTCTAAAAAATCAACACCATTTGCTGCTCAAATGGCTGCTGAATCTGCTGCAAAAGGTTCAATGGAGCACGGAATGAAAACTGTAGAAGTTTCTGTTAAAGGTCCTGGTTCAGGTCGTGAAGCTGCTATTCGTTCATTACAAGCTACAGGTTTAGAAGTGACAGCAATTCGTGACGTAACACCAATCCCTCATAATGGATGTCGTCCTCCAAAACGCCGTCGTGTGTAATGGATTGTTATTGTTGAATTTTGTCGGACAATCGCACATTGAACGAACGTTTTGAAAGGGGTAAAAAACATGATCGAAATTGAAAAACCAAAAATTGAGACGATTGAAGTCAGCGAAGATGCAAAATTTGGTAAATTCGTTGTTGAGCCACTTGAACGCGGTTATGGTACTACCTTAGGGAATTCATTACGCCGAATCTTATTATCGTCACTCCCTGGTACTGCAGTAACAGATATCCAAATGGATGGCGTTTTACATGAATTTTCAACAATAGATGGCGTAGTTGAAGATGTAGCTGCAATCATTTTAAACATTAAAAAAATTGCGCTTAAATCTTTCAGTGAAGATGAAAATAAAGTATTAGAAATTGATGTTAAAGGACCAGCAGTTGTAACTGCAGGCGATATCAAACACGATAGCGACATTCAAGTTCTAAACCCTGATTTATACATTTGTACAGTAGCAGAAGGTCATCACTTCCATGTTCGTATGAACGCTAAAAATGGTCGTGGGTATGTTCGCTCTGATTACAATAAATCTGAAAATATGCCAATTGGTGTTATTCCAATTGATTCTATTTATACTCCGATTAGTAAAGTGAACTACCAAGTAGAGAACACTCGTATTGGTCAAAAAAATGTTTATGATAAACTAACTCTTGATGTATGGACAGATGGTTCTATCGCACCTCAAGATGCTATTAGTTTAGCAGCTCGTATTTTAACAGAACACTTGAATATTTTTGTTAACTTAACAAATGAAGCACTTCCTATGGAAATCATGGTCGAAAAAGAAGAAACTCAAAAAGAACGTCTTCTTGAAATGACTATTGAAGAATTAGATTTATCAGTTCGCTCTTATAACTGCTTGAAACGTGCTGGAATTAATACAGTACATGAATTGACAAGCAAATCAGAAGCTGAAATGATCAAAGTTCGTAACTTAGGTCGTAAATCTCTTGAAGAAGTAAAACAAAAACTAATCGATTTAAATTTAGACTTACGTCGTGAAGACTAATAGAAACTCTTAAGAAGGAGGAATATTATAAAATGGCTTATCGTAAATTAGGACGTACAAGTTCACAACGTAAAGCGTTACTACGTGACTTGACAACAGACTTAATTATTAACGAACGTATCGTTACTACTGAAGCTCGTGCTAAAGAAATTCGTTCTACTGTAGAAAAAATGATTACTTTAGGTAAACGTGGTGACTTACATGCTCGTCGTCAAGCAGCTGCATTTGTTCGTAACGAAGTTGCAGATGTTCGTGAAGAAGGCGAAAAAATCGTTGTTGAAACAGCGTTGCAAAAATTATTTAATGATTTAGCTTCTCGTTACAACGAACGTCAAGGTGGATACACTCGTATTCTTAAAACAGAACCTCGTCGTGGCGATGCTGCACCAATGGTTATCATTGAATTAGTTTAATATAACATTCAATCGAACACTTTTCGATGGTTGAAAAGAGCGTCATGATGGTAATAATCATCTTGCTTTGTAAGATGGGAAGTCTGAGGCTACTGAATGGTAGCCTTATTCTTTCCTTGATTATTTAGTCTAGCTCGTTGCCTTCCCGTCATTCACTTGGCGGGGAAGCACTTCATCGTATTAAAGTGTGTTTTTTTATTTTATACATATTTTTTTTAATCATACATAGAATAAGGAAAGGGGTGTCGTTATTGAATCAGACTATTATTGAGTTAGAAGATATTCATTATCGTTATCATGAAGACGATGCCAGAGAAGCCCTTGCAGGAGTTTCACTAGAAATTCGAAGAGGGGAATGGTTAGCAATTATTGGTCATAATGGATCAGGGAAATCTACTTTGGCCAAAGTTATGAATGGTTTGATTGAAGCAAATACAGGATCTGTTGTTGTAAATGGGAAGACGTTAACTGAAGAGACAGTATTTGATGCAAGAAGAACAGTTGGAATGGTCTTCCAAAATCCTGATAATCAATTCGTGGGGACTACTGTGGAAGATGATATTGCTTTTGGGTTGGAAAATATTGGACTTCCTCGGGAGGAAATGCTCGAACGTGTAACCAAAGTTCTTGAAATGGTGAAAATGTCTGAATTCCGGACGAAAGAACCAGCTCGCTTATCAGGTGGGCAAAAACAAAGAGTAGCCATTGCGGGAGTAACCGCATTAGAACCAGAAGTAATTATTTTGGATGAAGCAACATCGATGTTAGATCCAAAAGGGCGTTTAGAAGTGATTTCGACGATTCAAAAGCTTCATAAAGAAAAGAAGATTACTGTTATTTCTATTACGCATGATTTAGATGAAGCAGCTCAAGCAGACAGAGTTGTTTTGATGGAGCAAGGTCAAATTCAACAAATCGGGACTCCAAAGGAAATTTTTAAATTAGGAACCAAACTAGTTGAAAAAGGATTAGATGTTCCTTTTGCTGAGAAACTGATAGAAGCTCTTCGTGAAAGAGGAATAAATGTCCCTGAGGAGTATTTAGATGAGGAAGGATTGGTGGAGTGGTTATGGACATCCGTTTTAACGAAGTAAATTTCGCATACCAAGCAAACACTCCCTTTGAAACACGAGCATTATATGACGTGAATTTTGCAATTCCTTCTGGGAAGTACACTGCAATCATTGGTCATACTGGTTCAGGAAAGTCGACGATTCTTCAACACTTGAATGCTTTATTAAAACCTACTACAGGAACAGTTGCCTTAGGGGAACGTATAGTAGATGCTCAAACGAGCAATAAGGATCTTAAACCTCTACGAAAAAAAGTAGGAATTGTATTCCAATTTCCTGAAGCACAACTTTTTGAAGAAACCGTTCAGAAAGATATTGCATTTGGTCCAAAGAATTTTGGAGTGAGTGAGGAAGAGGCTAATCAAATTGCCAAAGACACACTGAAAATTGTGGGACTTCCTGAAGACGTCTTACAAAAGTCTCCGTTTGATTTATCTGGAGGGCAAATGCGCCGTGTTGCTATTGCAGGAGTATTAGCGATGCAGCCTGAGGTGTTAGTGCTAGATGAACCAACTGCGGGACTAGATCCCAAAGGTCGTAAAGAAATGATGGAGATGTTTTCCTCCTTGCAAAAAGAGCAAGGGATTACCATCGTTCTTGTAACCCATCAAATGAATGATGTAAGTGACTATGCGGATTACGTGATTGTTTGTGAGAAAGGTACTGTTGTAAAAACTGGTACGCCTGAAGAAGTGTTCGCAGATGCACATTGGCTTCAAGAAAAACAATTAGGCCTTCCTTCTACCATTCAATTTGTTGAGAAGCTAAAAGCAAAAGGGTTTTCAACCGAAGAACGCCCAATGACATTAGATCAATTAGCGGATTTACTGGTTTCACATTCTAATTTAGGAGGTGAAGCAAGTGCTCGATAAATTAATATTAGGACGTTATTTACAAGGAGACTCATGGATTCATAAACTAGATCCAAGAACGAAATTAATTGGAACATTTGCGTTTGTATTAGTCATCTTCTTGGCCAATAACTGGGTAACATATGGCTTATTAATTGCCTATACACTCGTGGCGTTACTGTTGTCAAAGATTCCCTTAGGATTTTTTTGGAAAGGAATTCGACCATTAATTTGGGTTATTCTATTCACAGTAGCACTTCAAATTCTATTCACAAGTGGAGGGGAAGTTTACTTTAAATGGGGATTCCTCCAAGTGACTTCCGAGGGGATTATTAACGCGGTATTCATTTTCTTACGCTTTGTATTAATTATCTCATTCTCAACGCTCTTAACGCTAACAACTGCACCCTTGCAGTTAACAGATGCGATTGAAGCCGTAATGAAGCCTCTTTCTATTGTGAAGTTTCCAGTACATGAGGTTGCGTTAATGCTATCGATTGCGCTACGTTTCGTTCCAACCCTAATGGATGAAGCACAAAAAATTATGAACGCGCAACGAGCTCGTGGGGTTGATTTTGGAGAAGGAAATCTCTTTGAACAAATGAAGGCGATTATTCCAATTCTTATTCCGCTTTTTGTGAGCTCATTGAATCGTGCAGAAGACTTAGCTACAGCCATGGAAGCACGTGGATATCAAGGAGGAGACGGACGTAGTAAGTACCGTGTTCTGAACTATGATATGCGTGATGCAATTGCGGGATTATCCCTTGTGGTTGTAACAATTTTATTATTTGTATTTAAAGCATAAAAAATAAGGAGCTTGACTTGTCAAGCTCTTTTTTGAAAGAAGGGAAAAGGATGCAGCGATATAAACTCACGATTCAATATGATGGAACGCCTTATGTTGGATTTCAAGTGCAAGAGAATGGAAATAGCATTCAAGCAGAACTGAATAAGGCACTGAAGAAGATGACGAAGGGACAATATATTCCGGTTAGTGGATCTGGCCGGACAGACTCTGGTGTTCATGCCAATGGTCAAGTGGTTCATATCGATTACCCAAAACGCATAGAGGCCAACTCACTTGTTCGTGCGATGAATAGTTTATTACCAACTTCAATCCGGATTGTTTCTGCAGAAGCGGTCTCTGAAGAGTTTCACGCGCGCTATAGTGTGACTGGGAAACGATATATTTATAAAGTAACGACTGCACAGGTGCAGAGTCCGTTTCTTCGTCAGTATGAGCTGCATCATCCATTCAAAACCGATGTAGACCGCATCAACAAGGCTTTTGAAGCAGTGATTGGTGAACATGATTTTACAAGTTTTTGTTCGACAAAAAGCGATAAAGACTCCAAAGTTCGCGTTGTAACAAAAGCAGAAGTGAAGAGAAACGGTGATGAATTAATTTTCACTTTTGAGGGTAAAGGTTTCCTTTACAATATGGTTCGCATTTTAGTTGGAACGGCGCTTCAAATTGGAGATGGGTTACGAGAAGTCGAAGAGATGAAACAGATTTTAGAAGCCATGGACCGAAATGCAGCAGGTCCAACGGCACCTTCTCATGGGTTATACTTAGATGAAGTGTTTTATAAGAATTTCGACTAAAAATATGATAGGATGAAGATAGTTATTTTAAAAGGAGTGTCAATATGGTATTAGAAAATTTTGATGTAAATTTACAAAAATATGCAAAATTACTAGTGTCTACAGGAATTAATGTTCAACCAGGACATACTGTAGTAATTTATGCAGAAGTGGAACAAGCACCTTTTGCACGTTTATTAGTTAAAGAAGCTTATCAATTAGGAGCAAGCGAAGTTATCGTTCAATGGAGTGATGATGAAATCAACCGTGACCGTTTATTATATGCTGCGGAAGATCGTATTACGACTGTTCCAGAATATAAAGTACAAGAAATGCACTATTTATTAGATCATAAAGCAAGTCGTTTAAGCATTGTTTCTAGAGATCCAGATGCATTAAATGGAGTAGATACAAGTCGTCTTGCAAAATCAATGAAAGCTACAAGTGTTGCTTTAAAACCAATGCGTCTTGCAGGTCAATCGAATAAAATAAGCTGGACAGTAGCAGCTGCAGCAGGTAGCGCATGGGCTAAAAAAGTATTCCCAGAAGCAACATCAACAGAAGAAGCTGTAGATTTATTATGGAATCAAATCTTTACAACTTGTCGAGTATATGCTGACGACCCAGTGGCAGCATGGAAAGAGCACGAAGAAAAATTAGATGCAAAAGCAGCCATCTTAAACAAAGAACAATTCGTGAAATTACACTACACTGCACCAGGGACAGACTTAACTCTAGGAATGCCAAAAAACCATGTTTGGGAAAGTGCTGGAAGTATCAATGCTCAAGGAGAACACTTCATCGCAAACATGCCAACAGAAGAAGTCTTCTCAGCTCCAGATTTCCGCGTAGCTGACGGATATGTATCAAGCACAAAACCATTAAGCTACAACGGTAACATTATCGAAGGCATCAAAGTGACTTTCAAAGACGGTCAAATCACAGAAGTATCTGCTGAAAAAGGCGACCAAGTAATGAAAGACTTAGTATTCGAAAACAATGGTGCCCGTGGATTAGGTGAAGTAGCACTAGTAAGCGACCCATCACCAATCTCACAATCAGGCATTACATTCTTCAATACATTATTCGATGAAAATGCATCAAACCACTTAGCAATTGGTTCAGCATATGCTACAAGTGTTAAAGGTGGCGAAAACTTCGAAACTGAAGAAGAATTAAGAGAAGCTGGATTAAACCGTTCGGATGTACACGTGGACTTCATGATCGGTGGACCAGAAATGAATGTAGACGGTATTCGTGAAGACGGTACTGTAGTTCCAATCTTCCGCAACGGAGACTGGGCAATTTAGTAAAAATATAGATTAAACCCAACATAAAAGGACATCAAGTTTAGGAGTTCTCCTAAGCCTGATGTCCTTTTTTAGTAAGAAGACTATAGAAAAATCTTATAGAGGTATAAAAAAACTCAATTGGTAAATAAATCACAAACATTGTACAATAAATAGAGATAAAAGCTTACAAATCTCGCAATAATTCTATTAATTCAATTGTATTTTGCGAATAAGTTTGATTTGGGAGATACGCCACTCCAATCGGGAAGAAACTCTTCTTATCATCTAGAGGAATCCAAGTAAGTGAATCATCAGAATAAAAATCTTTATACTCATGGGCCATAATGCATATGGAATTAAAGGTCGTTAAACTAGCTAGCAAAACTTCCCAATTATCATCTGTATAAACAATATGAGGCTCAAATCCAAAGTCTCTAGAACGAGTATGAAGTAGTTTTCCTAACATAAAGTTTCTTGATAAAGTACTGAAACGTTCATTTTTGAGATGTTCAAAAGTGAGTGAGGAGGCCTGTTCAAACGGATGCCCTTTCGGGACGACGATACTAGCATGGTATCCTAAAAAATCTTTTTGAAAAGGCTCAAGGTAAATATCGGTTTCAATCTTTGGAAACGAAAGAACTCCAAGATCAATTTCGCCATTGACGAGAGCTGTTTGTAGTTCTCTAGATCCACCTTGAATCATTGTTAGATGAACAGTTGGGTGTGACATCATAAATCTTGAGAATACTGGCATTAATTTAATGGCAAAAAGAGTTGGGAGACCTATTCGAATCGTTTCTTTTTGCGGGCGATTTAACTTTTGAATTTTTTGAACAGTTTCTTCTAACTGTAAAATAATTTTTTTCGCATCTTCGTATAGGACTTGTCCAGCATCCGTTAAACAGATTCCGTTTGTTTGCTGAATAAAAAGGGGAGTATGCAATTCAGATTCTAATTTTTTAATGGTTTGGGAAAGGGTAGGTTGTGTGATGAATAAACTGCGTGCAGCTGGGGAGTATCCCCCATGGTCAACAATACTTACAAAGTACTGTAGGTGTTTAATATCCATTTGAATGTCTCCTCGTCATTTAAGTGAAATCTTACACATTATTTTATCAAAGAAAAAAATGAGAAGCAATGTCTATTTAAATTAAGGAGGAATAAGGATGAAAATAACAATAGCTGGTGCTGGCGCAATGGGAAGTCGTTTCGGATTGATGTTGCATAACGCGGGGCACGAAGTAGTACTAGTAGATGGTTGGAAAGATCATGTAGAAGCCATTCAAAAAGAGGGATTAAAGGCAAACTTCAATGGTGAAGAAGTGATTGTCAAATTACCAGCGCTACTTCAAAGTGAAGTAACAGAGTCTGCTACAAGTGATTTGATCATTCTATTTACAAAGGCGATGCAATTAGAAAAAATGCTCAATGATTTGAAACCTGTTATTCATGAGAAGACTAAAGTGCTATGCTTACTAAATGGTATTGGTCACGAAGAAGTCATCGAACAGTTTGTTCCTAAAGAAAATATCTTTATAGGGAATACGATGTGGACTGCGGGAATGGAAGGCCCAGGTCGAGTGAAATTATTCGGAAGTGGAACAGTCGCGTTGAAGAACTTAGTGGATACTGACGATGCAAAAAAAGGAGCGCTTGAAATTGTCGAGGTATTGAATAGCGCAGGATTAAATGCTAATTATTCAGAGAATATCCTATATGCCATCTACAAGAAGGCTTGTGTCAATGGTACAATGAATGGCTTATGTACCATTTTATTAAGTAATATGTATGAGTTTGGATCTACTACAGATGCTCATATGATTGTTGAAAATATAGTGAAAGAATTTGCAGAAGTTGCAAAAAATGAAAATATCGAAATAAATGTTTCAGAAATTGTTGAATATATCGAAAGTAATTGTTATAATTGTAAGACAATTGGACTTCACTATCCATCTATGTATCAAGACTTAAATAAAAATAATCGTTTAACGGAGATTGATTATATTAATGGTGCAGTTGTTCGTAAAGGTGAAAAATATGGAGTACCAACACCATATTGTGCTTTTCTAACGGCTTTGGTTCATTGTAAAGAACAAATTTTAGGAGCAAAATAGCTCAAGAAAGAGGGGAAATTATGGAAGCTCAGGCTCAAACAAAAATGACTGGAAAAGTCTTTATTAATAAAATCTTATCAGGAACAGCATTAGGGGTTATTGTTGGTCTAATTCCAAACGCTGTTTTATCTGCAATCTTAAAATATTTTAGTCAATATCCAATTGCTGTAACAATTACACAAATTGCAGTAATTTTTCAATTAGCAACGCCCCTTATCATTGGTGGATTAATCGCTTTACAATTTGGATTTAAACCAATGGAAATGATGGTAACTGCGGGTGCCTGCTTTGTAGCAAGTGGGGTTGTGACTTATAATGCTGAATTAAAAGCTTATGTAGGTGCCGGAACAGGGGACCTAATTAACACAATGGTGACTGCAGCGATTGCAGTGGGGATGTTGATGCTCATTAAAGATAAATTTGGTTCAACAGCAGTGGTTGCAATGCCAATCGTCGTTGGGGTTGGATCTGCGTTTATCGGTCTATTACTCTTACCATACGTTAAAATGATTACTGCAGCGATTGGTCAAGTGATCAACGAGTTCACAACATTACAACCAATTTTGATGTCTATCTTAATCTGCTGTTCATTTGCATTTTTAATCATCTCACCAATCTCTACAGTAGCGATTGGTTTAGCGATTCAGTTAAACGGTGTGTCTGCCGGGGCTGCTGCAATGGGGGTTGCTGCAACCGCTGTAGCATTAGTAGTTCATTCATGGAAAGTGAATAAATCAGGGGTAACATTAGCGATTGCTTTAGGAGCAATGAAATTAATGATGCCAAACTTATTCAAATATCCAGTTATCTTGATTCCATGTTTATCGACAGCAATTCTTTCAGCGATTCCTGTAGCGCTCTTCTCAGTAAGTGGTACTCCACAATCTGCTGGATTCGGTCTTGTTGGTTTAGTAGGACCATTAGCTTCTATTGATGCAGGATTGAATGTTGGATTAGCTGCTATTGTATGGTTAGCTGTTCCAATTGCTGCTGCGATTGCAAGCAAGCTTGTATTTGAAAAAGTATTAAAACTATACGATTCTTCAGTAGTCTTCAAATTCCAAGACTAATCAACAGAATTCCTATCGGCTCCTTCATGTAATTGCATGGAGGAGTTTATTTTTATTTTCCAAAGAAGATGGTACAATAAATCTAATAGAAGGGAGTGGTTGCATGAGAATTCAGCAACTCATTTATTTTGAAAAAATTGCTGAAAAAGGTTCGATGAATGAGGCGGCTAAAGAGTTATACGTCAGCCAACCAAGTTTGTCGAAGGCCATTCGTGAACTTGAAATCGAGATGGATATTACGCTTTTTCAACGTGGAAATACGGGAATTACTTTGACGGCAGAAGGACGAGAATTTCTAGTATATGCTCGTCAAGTCCTCGATCAAGTGAATTTGATGGAAGAAAAATACAAAAGACAAACGAAACGGAAACGAACATTCTCAGTATCCGCTCAGCACTATGCCTTTGTGGTCCATGCCTTTGTAGATTTTATTCAAAAGGAAGCCGGAGACGAATATCAATTCACGCTTCGTGAAACAGAAACACAAAATATTTTAGAAGACTTAACGAATTATAAGAGTGAGATTGGCGTCTTGTATTTGAATGATTTCAACCGCAAAGTCATGGAAAAATTATTCAAAGAAAAGGACTTAGTCTTCACGCCACTCTTCACGGCACAACCGCACGTATTCTTAAGTACGCAAAATCCACTTGCCGAAAAAGAGAGCATTACGCTAGAAGAATTAGAAGACTATCCTTATTTATCCTATGAACAGGGAGAAGAAAACTCATTCTACTTCTCAGAAGAAATCCTCAGCACGATGGAGCATAAGAAAAGCATTAAGGTAAGTGACCGAGCGACCATCTTTAACTTAATGGTCGGATTAAATGGATATACGATTAGTTCAGGGATTATTAGTAGCAAGCTAAACGATGATAAGATTGTTGCGGTGCCGCTGGACGTAGAAGATACGATGGAACTGGGAATCTTACAACACGATCAACGAAAATTATCGAAGGAAGCAGAGCGATTCTTGCACATGCTAAAAACACATATTCAGGAATACGGCTTTGAAGTTCAAAATCTTGATTTTTAATTCACAAAGAGGTTGAAACTATTCGGAAAATCGGGGATAATAAAAGAAGGTAAGACAGAAATACTCAATAGAAGGAGACGGATGCAAATGAGTTGGAAAGAAACAGCAAAATTATGGGAATCTTTTGATGCACTAGAAGAAGGATTAAAGGTGCAATTACAATCAATGGATGATGTTCAAAAAGAGGAAGCCTTCTATACACCATTAGAGTTTGGTACTGCGGGAATGCGTGGAATTGTTGGACCAGGGATTAATCGCATGAACACTTACACAGTGCGTCAGGCAACAGAAGGATTATCACGCTTAATTGAGAGTTACGGGGAAGAAGCGAAAAAACGTGGGGTAGCGATTGCATACGATTCACGTCATTTTTCACCAGAATTCGCAATGGAGTCTGCACGTACACTAGCGACTCACGGTATTGCGTCATATGTATTTGAAAGCTTACGTCCAACACCTGAATTATCATTTGCGGTACGTCACTTACATACATTTGCCGGAATTATGATTACAGCTAGTCATAACCCAGCAGCCTACAACGGATATAAAGTATACGGTGAAGACGGCGGTCAAATGCCTCCAAAAGATGCAGATGCTTTAACTGCATACGTTCGTCAAGTGGCAAATCCACTTGAAATCGAAGTGCTAGATGATGATGCATTAGAAGCATCAGGGCTTGTAACGATTATCGGAAAAGACGTGGATGATGCGTACTTAAAAGAAATCAAAACAGTCTCTGTAAATCCAAAACTTCTTAGCGATGTAGAAGGATTATCAGTCGTTTATACACCGTTACACGGTACTGGTTTAATGCTTGTAGAAAAAGCATTAGAACAAGCAAACTTCAAAGGATTGCATGTGGTTGAAGAACAAGCGGTGCCAGATGGAGACTTCTCAACAGTTAAATCTCCAAACCCTGAAGAAGCAGGTGCATTTGAGTATGCGGTAGAACTAGGGAAAAAAGTAGGCGCTGATGTATTATTAGCCACCGACCCTGATGCGGACCGTATGGGGGCTGCCGTACGCTTACCAGATGGAAGCTACCAAGTAATTACAGGAAACCAAATCGCGGCCATCTTAGTGGATTACTTATTATATGCTCACCAACAAGCAGGAACTCTTCCAAGTAACGCGCTTGTCGTGAAATCAATCGTAAGTAGCGAACTTCCAACAGCCGTTGCTAAAAGCTATGGCGCTGAAATGATGAATGTATTAACAGGATTCAAATTCATTGCAGAACAAATCCAACACGACGAAGAAACTGGAGAACATACTTTCATGTTCGGTTTCGAAGAAAGTTATGGATACCTTGTGAAATCATTCGTTCGTGATAAAGACGCGGTTCAAGCAGTGTTATTACTAACAGAAGTAGCAGCACACTTCAAGAACGAAGGCAAGACTTTATATGACGGACTTCAAGCATTATATGCAAAACACGGTTACTTCTTAGAAAAAACAATTTCTGTGACAGTAGCTGGTTTAGAAGGGCCACAAAAGATCAAAGCCTTATTAGACGGCTTACGCGCTTCCGTTCCAACAAGCTTTGGAGGATTGAAAGTAGCATTCGCACAAGACTTTGCAGTAAACGAACAAAAAGATGCGAATGGAGTTGTTACTGAAATCGGACTTCCAACATCTAATGTATTGAAATATATCTTAGAAGATGGCTCTTGGATTGCGGTTCGCCCAAGTGGTACAGAACCAAAAATCAAGTTCTACATCGGTGCTAAAGCGGAAAGCGAAGAATCTGCAAAAGAAAAAGTTGCAGCCTTACAAGCCGACTTAGAAAAATTACAATAATGAATGAAGTAGAGCACTCTTACATTTGTAGGAGTGCTTTTTTTGAGAGTTTTAGAAAGAAAGTTTTGAGAATCAAAGGAGTATGCTATAATGAAATTCATATAAACAAGCTTTCAAAAATCGCTATTTTAAAAGTTTTAAGGAGAACACAATGAAAAAAGAAATTAAATTATTGCTAGTAGGGAGCTCGCTATTCTGTTCATTCGTCATTGCAGGGTGCTCGGCTACTCCATCTACTTCAAGTGAAACCACTCAAGCTCAAAAGCAAGATACTGTTTATCATAAAAATGATGTTACTGGTCCAGCGGCTTCCTTTGATTGGGACGCTAAAATGCCTCCGTTAACGAATTACGAACAAACGTATGTAGAATCTTATAGTGGCAAAACTGTAAAAATGCCTTTAAATCGTGTGAAAAAAGCGGCAGAAGATCTTGCAGAGAAGAAAAAGGGCATTACAGATAGTAAAGTCCAAGAAGCATTAAAATTAGTGGACGCTGTCTTTGTAAATCAAGAAAATTTTGATGCACTTTTACATGCTACAACGACCTCTAATCAAGAAGAATTTTTTGATAAACTATGGAATGGGTATATGGTGAAGATGTTGACAGAATCCAGACCAACCTTCTCTAATGATGCAGAAATAGAGTTTCAAGGTGTTACTTATCCTATTAAAGTTTATGGTCCCATGTATTTAAAAGTAAATACAAACTCACTAGGGAAAGCAGGAGCATACACACTGGAAGATTACAAAGTCGATGGGGATACCGTGTATTTGAAATTCCAAGCTCCAAAAGTAGATCTCTATCAATATGAAGTACAAGCAAGTTATCAAAGAGACAATCAAGCTTTCTTTGAAGGGTTAATCCAGGAATCTCAAAAGATAGGGCAATCTGATTTTTCTAAAGCTCTCTTGCTTAAGTTAATTTATCGATTAGCAGCCCTAGGGTTTAAATCGAATTTGGGAGTGAACTTAGAAGGCATGGATTATCTTCCAAGAAATACGCACTATTTAGCAATTAAAGTGGATGATAAAGGAAAAGCAACGATTGATGACGTAAACTTAGCGAACCTTCTTCAAATTGACTTGAAAACAGCGAACGAAGCGAATAAAGGAAAATTCGAATAAAGCCAAATATAGAAAGACCGGTAATACTCAAGGAGTGTTACCGGTTATTTGTTTGTCTAAACAACTTAAAAATCAATGGTGTTCCAGTCGGACTAGCATGGTATAATGAAGTCAAAGCATACGAAGAACAAGTGTTATCAAAAAGAAATTAAGGGAGAATTGAAAATGACAAAATTTATTGAATCACCAGCAGTACAAAAATTATGTGAACTGACAAAAGAATCGTACTTACGTTATTGGGATGAACGTAATGGCGGGAACGTGTCAGTACGCTTGGAAGCGAGCGAAGTAGAAGGTTATGAAGACGTAAAAGAAGTGAAACGTGTTCTCGATTTAGGATTCGATGCTTCAACACATGCGGGTTACTATTACTTAGTAACAGGGACAGGACGTTACTTCAGAAACGTGACAAACCAACCGCTTCTTGATTTAGGATTGGTTCGTATTTCAGAAGACGGACAAAAAGCAGAATTGCTATGGGGATTTGAAGATGGCGGAAAACCAACTTCAGAATTCGCGAGCCACTTAATGAGCCATATCGAACGACTCAAAGTGAACCCAAATCATAAAGTGGTCTTCCATTGCCACCCAACAAACCTTATCGCATTAAGCTTCACACAACCATTAGACGAACGTCATTTATCAAGACTTCTTTGGAAAATGCAAGCGGAATCCATCGTTGTCTTCCCAGAAGGAATCGGCGTGATTCCTTATATGACACCAGGAACGAACGCAATTGGGGAAGCAACAGCTGCGAAAATGGCAGAGTTTAGAGCGGTGATTTGGCCACACCATGGATTATTTGCATCAGGCGATACTCTGGATGAAACATATGGATTAATTGAAGTCATCGAAAAAGCAGCGATGATTTACTCTCAAGTCGGTGCACAAGGTGGAAAAATCCTACAAGAAATTACAGATGCGCAATTACAAGAAATTGCGGAATACTTCCATATGACTCCGCACGAAGGATTCTTAGAACTATAAAAAATAAATAGAGCAAAAAGCAAGTCTAACCAAGGACTTGCTTTTTTTCTTCAAGTCTCCATCCATGTACAATTGTCCAGAACTGGTGTAAAATAAAGATGTAATTACAATAAAAAAGGGGTATCGATAGATGAACTCAGTTTATAAAGATGATAGTTTAACACTACATACAGACCTATATCAAATTAATATGATGAAAACATATTGGGAAACAGGCGTGTCTGAGAAGAAAGCCATTTTCGAAGCGTATTTCAGAAAGTTACCATTTGAAAATGGTTATGCAATTTTTGCGGGACTAGAACGCATTGTCCACTTTATTGAACAATTACGTTTCTCAAAAACAGATATTGAATATTTACGTGGACTTGGACATTATCCAGAAGAATTCTTAGCATACTTAGAAAACTTCGAATTCAAAGGAAGCATCCGCTCTGCCGTAGAGGGAGAACTCGTTTTCGCGAACGAACCACTTGTTCAAGTTGAAGGAACGCTTGCTGAATGTCAATTAATCGAAACAGCTTTATTAAATATCGTGAACTTCCAAACGCTGATCGCAACAAAAGCGAGCCGTGTACGTATGGTTTCTGGAGACGATCCAGTACTTGAATTCGGTACTCGTCGTGCGCAAGAATTAGATGCGGCGATTTGGGGAACACGTGCAGCGTACATCGGTGGATGTGATGCGACAAGTAACGTTCGTGCCGGCAAGATGTTTGGCATTCCAGTTTCTGGAACACATGCCCACTCATTAGTACAAGCGTACCGTGATGACTATGAAGCGTTCAAAGCGTATGCCACGAGTCACCGTGACTGCGTATTCTTAGTCGATACGTATGATATCTTGAAATCTGGTGTTCCAAATGCCATCCGTGTAGCCAAAGAATTCGGCGACAAGATTAATTTCTTAGGCGTTCGTATTGACAGTGGTGACATGGCCTATATGTCGAAAAAAGTTCGTCAACAATTAGATGAAGCTGGATTTACAAAAGCGAAAATTTACGCATCAAGTGACCTTGATGAAAAAACAATCCTCAACTTGAAGATGCAAGGCGCTAAAATCGACGTCTGGGGTATCGGGACTCGTTTAATTACAGCATATGACCAACCAGCGCTTGGCTGTGTGTACAAGCTTGTAAGTATCGAAGACGAAAACGGCGTAATGGTGGATACAATGAAGATTTCAAACAATGCGGAAAAAGTATCTACACCTGGTAAGAAGCAAGTATGGCGTATTACACGTAATTCAGACGGAAAATCTGAAGGGGACTACATCGCATTATGGGATGAACGCCCAGATCAATTAGATGAACTCTTTATGTTCCATCCAGTCTACACTTATATTAATAAAACAGTGACGGACTTCACAGCGCGTCCAATTTTACAACCGATTTTCAATAACGGAAAATTAGTGTATGAATTACCAACACTTCAAGAAATTAAAGCGTATAAAGACGAGCAAATCGAAGCGTTATGGGACGAATACAAACGTATCTTGAACCCAGAGCAATATCCAGTCGACCTCTCTCAAAAGACATACGACCAAAAATTGGCAAGTATTGCGGAAATCAGAGAAGAAGTGCGTCTTAAATCAGAACAGTTGGCCAAAGAAAACGCAAAGTAAGGGGAACGTTATGAGACCATTACAACAAAAGATTATCGAAACGCTTCGTGTGAAATCAGTGATTAATCCTGAAGAAGAAATTCGTAAAACCGTTGATTTCCTAAAAGCGTATCTTGTAAAGCACCCATTCTTGAATGGGTATGTCCTTGGAATTAGCGGCGGACAAGACTCAACGCTTGCTGGGAAACTCGCACAAATGGCGATTAATGAATTGAATGAAGAGCAAGACCAAAAAGTGTATCGTTTCTATGCCGTGCGTCTTCCTTATGGGGTGCAAGCAGATGAACAAGATGCCATGGACGCCATTGCCTTTATGAAGGCAACGGATGTGCTTCGCGTGAACGTGAAGGATGCAGTAGATGCGTCTGAACGTAGTATTGAAGAACTTGGAATGGAAATTTCAGACTTCAATAAGGGAAATATCAAGGCACGTGAACGCATGGTGGCTCAATATGCGATTGCAGGTCAAACGGGTTGTGCCGTTATCGGGACAGACCATGCGGCAGAATCGGTAACAGGTTTCTATACGAAATTCGGGGACGGAGCTGCGGATATCACTCCATTATGGCGTCTTAATAAACGTCAAGGCCGTGCGATGTTACAAGTGCTGGGTGCTCCAGAGCATTTATACTTGAAAGTTCCAACGGCAGACTTAGAAGAGGATCGTCCATCGATGCCAGACGAAGTAGCGCTAGGGGTGACTTACGAAGAGATTGATGATTATCTCGAAGGAAAAGACATCAACGAAAAAGCAGCAGAGACGATTGAAAATTGGTATCGAAAGACCGAACATAAACGTCACTTACCAATTACAATTTACGATGATTTTTGGAAATAAAAAATAAACTTTAAACTACACCAACTGACATTCAGTTGGTGTATTTGTTTAATATCAGAAGAACACCTATTGACTTTATGTTGAAAAGTGCTATGTTAAACATGTAAAGTTGTCGGTTTTAAAAGGTTTGAGTCTCATTGGAGGTGCTCTATATGGATGTAGGATTACCAGTGATTCTTGGAGGAATCGTACTAGCAGGAGTCTTTATCTACGCTTGTTACTGGGTCGTTCGATTAGCGGTTCGTCATGAGCTTGAGAGAGGGAACCGCTTGTAGGATGTTTCAAAAAGTGAGGAGAGGAAACTCTCCTCTTTTTATCGTAAAGAGGAATTTCTACGGTAAGATAGGGAAGATTTTATAAACTAAAATGAATTTAGGTATTTAAACAAGTCTGAATTTTTGTTAGAATAGAAGGTGAGCAATCGTTCAAGTATTTTTTTTAATCCCTTATGAAAGGGAATTCAGGGAGGTAGTAATATGGAAGTTATAGTTGTAAAAACTCAAGAAGAGGGAGCAAAAGCAGCTTTCGAGGTGTTTAAACGTGCCTATAATGAAGGGGCGCAAGTATTTGGGTTGGCAACTGGATCAAGTCCAATTGGGTTATATGAATTATTAAGAAATAGTGATTTAGATTTTTCAGATCGAGTGTCAGTAAACTTAGATGAGTATGTGGGATTAGCGCCAACAGATGAACATAGCTATCATTATTTTATGAAAGAGCAATTATTCGATGCAAAACCATTCAAACATAGCTATTTACCAGATGGATTAGCCAAAGATGTCGATGCGGAAGTAGAACGCTATGAACGCATTCTTCAAGAAAATCCAGTGGACTTACAATTATTGGGAATTGGAAGTAACGCACATATTGGATTCAATGAACCAGGAACACCATTCACTCAACGTACGCACAAAGTTCATTTAACAGAGTCAACGATTGAGGCGAACAAACGCTTCTTCGAAAAGGAAGAAGATGTGCCACGCTATGCTTACTCAATGGGCTTACAATCAATTATGGATGCAAAAGAAATTGTATTAATTGCATTCGGACCTAAGAAAATTCATGCGATTAAAGGCTTAGTAGAAGGCCCAATTACAGAAGAGGTTCCAGCAAGTATCTTACAAAAACATCCAAAAGTGACTGTGATTTGTGATGAAGCAGCTGCAGCATTATTAACAAAATAAAGAGTTTGATAGGGTGTCTTCCGGGCAACGGAAGGCGCCTTTTTGCGCTTTTAAAAGAGAGATAATCAGCTGATTTAAGGGGTAAAGGCTTGTTTTCATAAATTTTCTGAAAAATTTTTGGTAAACCTAAAAAAACACTTGACGAAATTATTTTTTTAGGGTAACCTAATAAATATAGAATCTACATAAATTGAGAGGATGAATTCATTGATTACGATTAAAAATATTGGGGTATCATACGCGATGCAACCACATGTGTTAAAAGATTGTAATGCAACCATTGAAGGACCCTCTATTACCGGGATTATCGGGCCAAATGGTGCAGGTAAATCAACATTATTAAAAGCAATATTAGGACTGATTCAATCATCAGGAGAAATTCTGATTGATGGAGAACCCACAAAAAAAGTATTACAAAAAATCGCCTATGTCGAACAAAAGAGTCAGATTGACTTTACATTTCCAATCACTATTCGTGAGTGTGTTGCTTTAGGAAGAACTGTTAAAAAGAAACCATTGCAACGATTGACGAAAGAAGATTGGGAAAAGGTCGATGCAGCCATTGAAGAAGTGGGATTAACTGATTTAGCATCTCGCCAAATCGGGGCTCTTTCTGGTGGTCAATTCCAACGTGTATTATTAGCACGTTGTATGGTTCAAGAAGCACAATATATTTTCCTTGATGAACCATTTGTAGGGATTGATATGCTTAGTGAGAAAGTCATTATGACGATTATCCGTAAATGGAAAGAGGAAGGAAAGACTATTTTAATGGTCAACCATGACTTATCGAAGGTGAAAGAATACTTTGACCAGGTGATTCTTGTCAAACACGCGATTGTAGCCTCTGGGAAAACAGAAGACGTATTCATTAAGAAATACTTAGATGATGTATACGGCGGTAGTGTGTATATTCCACAAGGGGGTGAGCAGCATGCATAATTTCTTTGAAGGATTAATGGAATTCCATTTCCTACAAAATGCGTTTGTTTCAGCAGTCGTGATTGGTGCGGTTGCCGGAATTTTAGGATGCTTCATCATTCTAAGAGGAATGTCATTAATGGGGGACGCTATCTCTCACGCGGTATTACCGGGTGTAGCGTTGTCGTATATTTTAGGCATTAACTTCTTTATCGGAGCCCTCGTGTTCGGGTTATTAGCATCATTCCTAATTGCGTTTGTGAATCAAAATAGTACTATCAAAGGCGATACCGCTATTGGGATTACTTTTAGTTCGTTTTTAGCGTTGGGAGTTATTTTGATTGGTGTGGCGAAGAGTTCAACAGACTTATTCCATATTTTATTCGGGAATATTTTAGCCGTACAAGATATTGATTTACTCATTACATTGGTGGTGAGCGTGATTGTAGTCGTCGTTATTTTAGCGTATTTTAAAGAATTACAAGTAACGAGTTTTGATCCAGTTTTCGCTCAATCTACAGGGATGAACGTACAGTTTTATCATTACTTATTGATGTTCCTATTAGCACTAGTATCCATTACGGCAATGCAAAGTGTAGGGACAGTCATGATTGTGGCACTACTAATTACCCCTGCAGCAACAGCGTATTTATATTCAAATCGTCTAAAAATAATGCTGATTTTAGCCGCGATATTTGGTTCATTATCATCCATATTAGGATTGTTTATTGGATATACGTTTAACATCGCTATTGGGTCAACCATCGTATTAACAGCAGCAGCACTTTTTGTCGTAAGCTTTATTATTTCACCAAAACAAAGAGAAAGAAGGAAATCTCATGAATAGTATAAAGAAACTTTTAGTAGCTACTCTTGTTGTCTTAGGGATTGCAGGATGCGCTACTGGTAAAGAGAATAGTTCTCAAACGACATCTGCAACGGCAGAAAACAAAAAAATACAAGTAGTGACAACAAACTCTATTATTTATGATATGACAAAAAATATCGCTGGAGATTTAGTGGATTTACATAGTATCGTTCCAGTAGGGCAAGACCCACACGAGTATGAACCATTACCAGAAGATGTTCAAAAGGTTCAAAAAGCAGACTTGATTTTCTATAATGGAATTAACTTAGAAAATGCTGAAGATGCATGGTTTACAAAAATGGTTAAAAATGCAGGTAAAGTTGCAGATAAAGACTATTTTGCAGTAAGTGATGGTGTTGATGTAATTTATCTTGAAGGGGAAAATGAAAAAGGTAAAGAAGACCCTCATGCATGGTTAAATATCGAAAATGGTGTGATTTATGCTAAAAACATTGCAAAACAATTAATTGCAAAAGATCCAAAGAACAAAGAAACATATGAAAAGAATTTAGCAGCTTATGTTGAAAAGCTAGAAGCGTTAGATAAAGATGCTAAACAACGTATCGCAAAAATTCCTGAAGAAAAACGTTTAATCGTAACAAGTGAAGGCTGCTTCAAGTACTTCTCTAAAGCTTATGATATTAAATCAGCGTATATCTGGGAAATCAACACAGAAGAAGAAGGAACTCCAGAACAAATCGCAAACTTAGTACGTCAATTACGTGCGTCAAAAGTTCCATCATTATTCGTAGAAAGTAGTGTGGATGACCGTCCAATGAAGACTGTTTCTCAAGAAACTGGTCTACCAATTTTCTCAACAATCTTCACTGACTCTATTGCAGAAGCAGGAAAAGATGGAGACAGCTACTACAGCATGATGAAATGGAACCTAGATAAAATTATCGAAGGTTTAAGCAAATAATCAAGAAGAGCTTCTTAGATTTCTATTCGATTCGTTGGATAGAATCTGGGGGCTCTTTTATTTTGAAAATCAGATAAAAATCAAGCAAAGAATGACGAGGTGAGGAAGATGAACAAATTTTTAAGAGTACTGTTTATAATACTATTAGTAGCGATGGGAGGCGCGATGATTTATCAAATTTTCTTTCCAGAAGTGATGGGGGCTCACTCGGGATACGGAGTTGCAGTTGGTTGGCAACGAGAAATTGGATTTTGGAATTTGGCAGTTTTGATAATTTTAGTCGCCGTTAATGTTAAGTATGATTGGTTTTATTTAAGAGTCGTTTTAGGAGCACTAATAGTCGGCGGAATAGGGATTGGTACGAATCATCTTCTTGCTTATTTGGAGGGAGCTACCTTCGTCAATCTCGTTGGGGCAATTGAAAACTATATGCTTGTCATTGGTTGGGTGATTGGGTGGAAATTGCAAGAAAAGATTGAGACGAGTAGGGAGCATGAAAGAAAATAAAACCATATTTTAATGATTTTCTCATTTTTCAATTGACAATCCAAAAAAATAGGTCTAAAATACAAAACAACTTAAATACTTAAATTCATTGACAAAGAGAGTACAGAATTTTGGCGTCGAAAGCGAGATGAGGTAGAGTGGAAGCTCATCGGATTAGAAATTTTGGAAGCGCACTTTGTAGAAAAGATGGAGAAATTAGTATCTATCTTCGCAGGACATGCGTTATCAAGCAAAAGGATCGGGAAGCAATTCCCCGTCAAATTTAGAGTGGTACCACGACAGACATCGTCTCTTATGCGTTTAGCATAAGGGGCGTTTTTATTTTATAAGGAGGTTTCAAATGAAGAAGATTATCGCAATGCTTATGTTAGTAATGGGCTTACTGGCAGCATGTACCCAACAACCAACAATAGAAAATAGTACAGGGTCAGCAGTATTAGATAGAATTTATACGAAGAAGAAAATTGTTATCGGGACGACCGCTGACTATCCCCCTTTTGAATGGCATTATGTGAAAGATGGTAAAGATTCCGTAGTGGGAATTGATATCGATATTGCTAACGCGCTCGGGGAAGCTTTAGGAGTAGAAGTGGAAATTAGAGAAATGGAATTTAATTTCTTAATTGCGGCGATGAAAGCTGGAAAAGTAGATTTAGTTCTCGCTGGAATTACCCCTACTGAGGAGCGAAGTAAGGAAGTGGCGTTCTCTAATATTTACTATGATTCCCATATGGTCGCTGTTGTGAAGAAGACGGATGCGGATAAATATACAACGATTGATGCTTTCGATGGAGCAAATGTTGGAGCTCAAAAAGGAACTTCGCAAGAGGGAATCGTGAAGGATACATTAACGGGTGCCAATTTGACCTCTCAACCAAAGAATCCTACTTTGATTTTAGCACTTCAACAAGGAAAACTAGACGCTGTGATTATGGATAATATTGCGGCTGATGAATTTGTGAAAGCAAATAGTGACTTGACAGTGGCTTCTGTTGAGATTCCAAGTGAAGATGCGGGAACTGCGGCAGTCGCACAAAAAGGGAATGAAGTCTTCCTTAAAAAAGTTCAAGAGGTACTCGATGCATTGGAAGCCTCAGGAAAACTGAAAGAATCGATTATTCGCAATACGAATTTAATGTCTGAATAGAAAGAAGGAAAAAATATGGAATTAATCATCAAATATTGGCCTCTGTTTATAGAAGGGGCGACAACAACGATTTTGCTTTCGTTTTTCTCAGTCGTAGTAGGGGTTGGCTGTGGGACTCTAATGGCTCTTGCTCGTTTGAGTTCTCATAAGGTTTTATCGAATGCAGCGAAAGTGTACATTGATATTATTCGTGGAACTCCTCTATTAGTTCAATTGTACTTAGTCTATTTTGGACTAGCGACCATTCTTGATTTAAATGATTTCTTATCAGGAGTCATCGCGGTATCCGTAAATACAACAGCTTATATCGCGGAGATTATCCGTAGTGGGATTCAATCAGTGGATAAAGGACAAATGGAAGCCGCTCGTTCGATGGGGATGCCGAAAGGAATGGCGATGCGCCAAATTATCTTGCCACAAGCGATGAAGAATATTTTACCAGCCATTGGGAATGAATTTGCAACCTTAATTAAAGAAACCTCCATCGTATCTCTAATCGGGATTCATGATTTGATGTACAGCTCGGATACGGTTCGTGGGGCAACCTTTACGGTGTTCATCCCATTATTAATGACGGCGTTCTTATACTTTGTCATGACAACGACGATAGCATTCTTTATGGACAAACTAGAAAGGAAGTTACAAGCCAGTGATTAGAACAGAATCGATTAAAAAACAATATGGTGACAAGCAAGTTTTAAATGGGATTACAACCCATATCGAACAAGGAGAAGTGCTCGTGATTATCGGGCCTTCTGGATCAGGAAAATCCACTTTCTTACGTTGCCTAAATTTATTAGAAGAGCCCACTAGCGGGAAGGTGTTCTTCAAAGACCAATGCATCAATGGAAAAGGGGTGGACCTCGATAGAGTACGCCAACACTTAGGAATGGTATTCCAGCATTTCAATTTATTCCCGCATTTAACCGTATTAGAAAATATCACGATTGGACCCATCCAATTGAAGAAAGTCGACAAAGCAGTCGCGGAACAAAAAGCGCACGAGCTTCTGGAGAAAATGGGCCTAGCCGATAAAGCGGATGTGTATCCGAACTCCTTATCTGGGGGACAAAAACAAAGAATCGCAATCGCACGTTCGCTTGCGATGGAACCGGATGTGCTCTTATTTGATGAACCTACTTCAGCGCTAGACCCAGAGATGGTCGGTGAAGTGCTAGGCGTGATGAAGGAACTCGCAGCAGGCGGTATGACCATGGTTGTCGTAACGCACGAAATGGGATTTGCCCGTGAAGTAGGAACGCGTCTAATCTTCATGGACGGTGGTGTGATTGTAGAAGAAGGTCATCCAAAAGAGGTCCTAGAACATCCACAAATGGAACGGACACAATCGTTCTTATCGAAAGTATTAATCTAATAGAGGAGAAGTCTTATCTGCGATGATGTGGATAAGGCTTTTTTGTGGGTTGAAAAAAGGTAAACATTTTGCTAACATTATTACAACCTGTTAGTAAAATGTTTACGTTTTAGGAGATGAAAGAATGAATCCAAAGCAAAAAGAAATTCTGGAGTATTTAAAAAAGAATAATGGCATTCTATCTTATCGTGAAGTAAAAGAAGCCGGGTTAAGCTACCGTACATATCGGAAAATGATTGTGCAACAGGTACTAGAACCTCTCGGAAATGGTTTGTATGGGATGGCAGATTATTATATGGATGACTGGTATTTAGTACAATTAAGAAATCCAAAAGGCATATATGCACTTGATACAGCATTGTGGTTACATGGATTGTCTCTAACAGTGCCATTTGATAAAACGATGATGTTTCCGTACGGAGTGAACACTTCGGTTATTAAACAATCACAAGAAGTGAAACCTGTTGTGACTCGAACAAATTTTGATGTGGGCATTGTAGAAATCGAACGTCAAAAAGGACAACGAATACGTATATATGAAATAGAAAGAACTTTAGTAGAGTGTTTACGTCCAGTATATAAAATGGATGTCCAATTGATTGCACAAGCGTTCAAAATATACTTCCAAAAGTACTCGGTAAACTATCAAAAATTGATGCATTATGCAAAGCTATTTAAAGTCACCGATAAAATTTATTCATATATCGAGGTGTTATCGTGAAGTTCAAAAATGCTACTCATAATTGATTAGTATATGATGCGTTCGTTTCACTCGAATCATTTTCAGAAAATAATCCTTGCAATGAATCTCGTGAGGTGCTACAATACAAAACGTAAGAATTACGATTTAAGAAAAGGGGACAGAAATTATCATGAAAAAAACGACCTTTATTGGATTTCTGATGTTGTTTTTACTGGTTGTGGCTGGATGCGCTACGAATAATTCAAACACTTCAAGTAGTCAAACCAAACAAGGAAAACTAAAAATTTCAACAACGTTTTATCCAATCTATGACTTTACCAAAAATATTGTTGGGGATGAAGCAGACGTATCTCTAGTGATTGGAGCAGGGGTAGAACCTCATGATTACGAGCCTTCTGCCAAAGAAATTGCGAAAATGAGTGAAGCGGATGCGCTAGTTTATGACAGTGAATATATGGAAACATGGATTCCAACCGTATTAAAGACACTCTCTGATAGTAAAGTAAAACCAATTAGTGCAACAAAAGATATGGTATTACTACCAGGTGGAGAGGAAGAAGAACATGATCATGACCATTCGGAAGAAGGCCATAGTCATGAATATGATCCGCATGTGTGGTTATCTCCAGAACGCGCGATTAAAATGGTTCAAACCATTACAAAACAATTAGTCGAAGCTTTCCCAGATCGTAAAGAAGTATTTGAAAAGAATGCCAATGCGTATATTGAAAAATTAACAGCACTGCATAATGACTACACAAATGCATTTAAAGATGCGAAACAAAAGAATTTTGTGACACAACATACGGCGTTCCGTTATTTAGCATTAGATTACAATCTCAACCAAGTCGGAATTACAGGAATTTCACCTGAAGCTGAACCAAGTGCTTCACGTCTAGCAGAATTAACAAAATATGTTAAAGAAAATGACATTAAAGTGATTTACTTCGAAGAGAATGCATCTGAGAAAATTGCGAAAACATTAGCCGATGAGACAGGTGTTGAGCTTGCGGTCTTAAATCCAATTGAGTCTCTTACGAAAGAGCAAATGGATAAAGGCGAAGACTATATTTCAGTAATGCGCGAAAATCTTGCAGCCTTGAAGAAAACAACAGATCAACCAGGAAAAGACATCCAACCTGAAAAAACGACAGATAACAAGACAGTTCATAATGGATACTTTGAAGATAGTGCCGTGAAAGATCGTACATTATCGGATTATGCAGGGGAATGGCAATCTGTTTATCCTTATTTAGTCGATGGAACTTTAGACCAAGTCTTTGATTATAAAGCAAAATTGAAAAAGACAATGACAAAAGAAGAATTCAAAGACTACTATACTAAGGGATATAAATCAGATATCACGAATATCAATATCACTGATAAAACAATGGAATTCAAAAAAGAAGACGGAACAACGGTCAAAGCTGAATATAAATATGTTGGCTATAAGATTCTTACTTATAAAAAAGGAAATCGCGGAGTTCGTTTCTTATTTGAAGCAGTAACACCTGTAGAAGGTGCACCAAAATACGTTCAGTTTAGTGACCATAACATCGCTCCAGTAAAAGCTGAGCACTTCCACATCTTCATGGGAAATGAAAGCCAAGAAAAACTATTAGAAGAAATGGATAACTGGCCAACATACTACCCAACAAAACTAAGCGGATTAGAAATCGCACAAGAAATGCTAGCTCATTAAAAACAGGATGCGAGCAATCGCGTTCAGAAATGGAACGTTGGACCGGAACACCGGAAGGAACGTGAAACGTTCTGCGGATGTTTCGGGAAACGCACGCCATTTCTGCGATTGCGAGATCGACTAAACAGGATGTGAGTCTTCGCGGTTAGAAATCGACCACTGGACCAAACCAACGCAAGCATCGTAAAAACGATGTGCGTATGGTTTGGGAAGTGGACGCGATTTCTGCGAAGACGAACTCAACTAAAAACAGGATGTGAGGGCGAGTGGTCAGCTTTCGACCCTTTACCGAAATTAACGCAAGCGTCCTAAAAGGACGTGCGGATAATTATCGGAAAGGAACGCGAAAGCTACGAGCCCGAACTCAACTAAACAGGATGTGAGGGTGAGTGGTCGCACCCAAGTTTAACTTCATCAAAACCAAAAGGGATTCGCATGTCGAATCCCTTTTGGTTTATACAGACGGTCTACTATTTTCCTGCTCAATGATTTAGTATAATATGATTGAAAATAATAGAAGTAACAAATCCAGTGATAGTTTGTACAAAAAATATAGGGTATGTTTAAAAAGAAAGGTTTAGAATAATGTTGAAGGAGGAATGAAGATGAATATGATGCATTCTTTTAATCGAACCATTGATTATCTTGAGACCGTTCTAGAAGAAGATATTGATGAAAAGAGAATTTTAACCTTATCGGGATACTCTTATCCAATGTTTAGCCGGCTATTTTCAATCCTAACGCAGACCACGCTCTCTGATTATCTTAGAAGTAGGAGATTAACAGAAGCTGCGATTGTGTTACGAGATTCTAATGAAAAAATTATAGATATTGCATTTAGATTTGGTTATGAAACTTCAGACTCATTTGGAGCGGCATTCAAAAATTTTCATGGATTTTCTCCTTCAGAAGTACGACATGGGAAACCGTTCAAAATTGTTTCACGATTGCAATTGGCATTGAGTGTCAAAGGAGGAAGAAGTATGAATATCAAAATAGAAAACAAAAAAGCCTTTACGGTGGCAGGTCTGAATAAACAAAACATCAATTCGTCGCTTTGCCCAAGTGTATGGGGAGAGTTCTATTCAAGATACTCTCATGAACAATTAGCTAAGATTGGAACTGGAGAGAGTGTAGGGATGTGTCATGATGTTCAAGATCCAAGCGAGATTAATTATTTAGCGGGATATGTGATTACAGATTCAAAAAAAGCAGAGGAGCTTGGTCTCGACATTATTGAGGTTCCAGAAGCAGAGTATGCGATTATTGAACTAACAGGTCCGGTTCCAGAGTGTATTCATCAAGGATGGAAATACGCAATGGAGGTCTTTATGCCAGAGCACGGTTATATGCATTCAGGAGCTCCGGACTTTGAATATTATTATGAAGGAGATATGGCGAGTCCTGATTATAAAATGGAATTGTGGATTCCGATTGTAAGAGCTTAAAATGAATAAAAAGAAAAATCAAAATTAACTTTTAAGTTAATTTTGATTTTTTTATTTTCTATAAAATTATCATATATGATAATTGGGCTCTTTATCTCCCCTAATAAATATCTGCCAAAATAGCAATCTTAAGCTAAATAAAACTTCTAAAAAAATCTGTTTTTTCAGGTTCTTTCGGTTGACTATTACTAAACTTAATGTATAATACTCTTTGTGTTAGTAAACAATTAGTTTAAAAGGAGAAGACAATGGAAATCGGACATCAACTGCGTGCCTTGCGAATTCAAAAGGGTTTAACGCAAGAAGAGTTAGCGGAGAGAACAGATTTGTCAAAGGGATACATTTCGCAATTAGAAAATGATTTGAGCTCGCCATCCATGGATACATTCTTCGATATATTAGAAGTATTAGGATGCCCTGCTGCAGATTTTTTTGATGAAGGTCCTGAAGAAGCACTCACGATTTACCGTGAGGAAGATATGACGATGATGGAAGATGCTAAACACCATACAACGGTGACATGGCTCAACCCTGATTCGAATGAGCATGAGATGGAACCCGTGATTCTGGAGTTTCAAGTTGGGGGAGCGTATAAAACATTCCAACCGTCACTGTCAGAGACATTTGGGTATGTACTTGAAGGTTCCATTCAAGTCAAAGTCGGAAAACAAGTCGAAATAGTTTCTAAGGGAGAATCGTTCTATTTCGAGGCAAAAGCCAAACATCAAATTAGTAATGCCGGTAAAACGACTTCTAAAGTGTTAGTCGTGGCAACAGATTCCTATTTATAATAAAGAAAGTTAGGTGCTAGCAATGTCAAACAACACCATTATCTCATTTGAGAATGTGAACAAATTTTATGAGGATACTCATGTATTAAAAAATATTAATTTCGAAATCGAAAAAGGAAAATTCTATACATTACTAGGGCCTTCAGGATGCGGTAAAACAACAATCTTACGTATCATTGCTGGATTTACAGATGTATCAAACGGAAAAGTAACTTTAAATGGGGAGGACGTTACAAAACTTCCACCTAACAAACGTAAAGTGAACACTGTTTTCCAAGACTACGCATTATTCCCACATATGAATGTGTTCGAAAATATCGCGTTTGGCTTACGTTTAAAGAAAACACCAGAAAATATCATTAAAGAAAAAGTGGCGGAAGCATTGAAAATGGTGCAATTATCTGGCTATGAAAACCGTGAAATCTCACAAATGTCTGGTGGACAACAACAACGTGTGGCTATCGCCCGTGCGCTTGTTAATGAACCAGAAGTACTTCTACTTGATGAGCCATTATCAGCGTTAGACTTAAAGCTTCGTACAGACATGCAATATGAACTTCGTGAATTACAACAACGTTTAGGAATCACATTTATCTTCGTAACGCATGACCAAGAAGAAGCGTTAGCGATGAGTAATGAGTAAAGGGGAAGTTATTCAATCAGGAACACCAGTCGATATTTACGATGAGCCAATTAACCGTTTCGTTGCGGACTTCATCGGTGAAAGTAATATCGTTGATGGGGTCATGAAGGAAGACTACCTTGTAGAATTCGTTGGAAAAGAATTCGAGTGTGCCGATGCCGGAATGCGTCCAAATGAAAAAGTTGAAATCGTGATTCGTCCAGAAGATTTAGCGTTAACGACAATTGAAAAAGGGAAATTAACGGTTGAAGTAGATACTCAATTATTCCGCGGGGTTCACTACGAAATCATCTGCTATGACGAAAATGGCAATGAATGGATGATTCACTCTACTCGTAAAGCAGAAGTAGGATCTAAAGTGGGCTTATACTTTGAACCACAAGACATCCACGTAATGCGTTTTGGAGAAAGTGAAGAAGACTTCGATGCTCGTCTAGAAAGCTACGAAGACGAGGTAGAAGAAAATGACTAAACAATCCCGTTTCATATTTTCCATTCCATACTTTATTTGGTTGTTATTATTCGTAGTAACACCACTTGGAATGATTTTTTATAAATCATTTTTCGACATCAATGGACAAGTAACGCTTGGAAACTACACGAACTATTTTGCGTCAGGGAACTATTTAGAAATGACGTTCAATTCTGTTTGGTATGCATTTCTAGTCACTCTAGTGACATTGCTAATTAGTTATCCAACAGCGCTTTTCCTTAGTCGTACAAAACATAAACAATTATGGCTCTTATTAATTATTTTGCCTACATGGGTTAACCTCTTATTAAAAGCCTATGCATTTATTGGAATCTTTAGTCAAACAGGAACAGTTAACCAATTCCTTTCCTTATTTGGAATTGCACCACAAGAGTTCTTGTTTACAGACTTCAGTTTCTTAACGGTAGCAGCGTACATCGAGTTACCATTTATGATTTTGCCAATCTTCAACTCTATTGAAGAATTGCCAGGTTCTCTGATTGCGGCAAGCCGTGACTTAGGAGCGACGAAATGGGATACTTTCAGACGTGTGATTTTCCCATTAACAATGAATGGGGTTCGAAGTGGTGTACAAGCTGTATTTATCCCATCACTTTCACTCTTCATGTTGACTCGTTTAATTGGAGGAAACCGCGTGATTACACTGGGTACAGCCGTTGAGCAACACTTCCTCGTAACGCAAAACTGGGGAATGGGTTCAACCATCGGCGTGGTATTAATCGTAGCGATGATTATTTTAATGTTTGTGACAAGAGATCGTAAAAAAGGAGGCGTATCCGAATGAAATTAGAAAATAATAACAAGTGGAGTAATCTCTACTTAGTGTTTGTATTTGTCGTCTTATATGCGCCTATTTTTTACTTGATTTTTTACTCCTTTAACAGTGCTGGAAGCATGAATGGTTTTGAAGAGTTTACTTTCAAGCATTATGAAGCAGTTCTAGCGGATACGCGTTTAATCGGGATTGTGCTCGATACACTGATTCTTGCGCTATTATCATCACTCATTGCGACAGTGATTGGAACGCTTGGAGCCATCATGATCCATTACATCCGTTCAAACCGTCGTAAGCAAGTACTATTAGGATTTAACAATATTTTGATGGTATCGCCAGATGTTATTATCGGGGCAAGTTTATTGATTCTATTCACAGTTGTAGGATTTAAACTCGGATTTATGTCTGTATTACTTGCGCATATCGCCTTTAACATTCCAATTGTCGTGTTAATGGTTTTACCAAAATTATCTGAAATGAATCCATCAATGATTACGGCTGCTCGTGACTTAGGAGCAACCAGTTCTCAAGTGTTAACACGCATCGTATTGCCATCGATTACACCAGGAATTTTGAGTGGATTCTTTATGGCCTTCACGTATTCGCTAGATGACTTTGCAGTGACATTCTTCGTAACGGGGAATGGATTCTCAACGATTGCCGTTGAAATCTACTCACGTGCACGTCAAGGGATTAGTTTAGAAATCAATGCTTTAAGTACATTGATGTTCCTATTCTCCTTATCTCTTGTAATTGGCTATTACTTCATTCAGAAGTTCCAACAAAAACGATTAAATGGGAAGAATGCAGAGAGTGACTTATTGAAAGGAGTCACATTATGAAGCGACTAACGATCTTAATCGGAGCGATTTTAGTTTCTTGTCTTGTGCTGTTTGGAGTTCGTAAGAACTTTGAAACTGCGACAGCTGGAAGCCCAGAAACAATTATCGTTTATAACTGGGGAGACTATATTGATCCAGAATTGATTGCTCAATTCGAAGAGGAAACAGGATATAAAGTTATCTATGAAACCTTTGATTCGAACGAAGCCATGTTAACCAAGATTAAGCAAGGTGGAACAAATTATGATGTCGCTATTCCAAGTGAATATACGATTCATAAAATGGTCCAAGAGAATTTATTAGAGAAATTAGATTATTCAAAAATCAAAGGCATCGAACATATTGATCCACGTTTCCTTCATCAGTCTTTTGACCCAGATAATACGTATAGTATTCCTTATTTCTGGGGAACTCTAGGGATTGTATACAATAAAAATGTCTATCCAGAAGGAACCATTAGTGAGTGGAGAGATTTATGGAAGGAAGAATTTAAAGATTCGATTTTATTCATTGACGGTGCTCGTGAAATGATGGGAATCGCACTTCAAACACAAGGGTACTCTTTAAACGAAAAAGATGAAACCATTGTGAAAGAGGCAGGTAAGTTCCTAAAGACTTTAATGCCAAATGCAAAAGCCATTATTGCGGATGAAATGAAGACATATATGATTCAAGAAGAAGCAAATATTGCGGTGACGTTCTCAGGAGAGGCATCCAAAATGATGAGTGAAAACGAAAACCTCGCCTACGTAGTTCCAAGCGAAGGAACGAATTTATGGTTTGATAATATTGTCATTCCAAAAACAGTGGGTAATAAGGAAGGCGCCTATGCGTTTATCAACTTCATGTTGCGTCCCGAGGTGGCGGCTCAAAATGCGAAATATGTAGGATATGCCACTCCAAATAAAGATGCGCTAGCATTATTGCCGGAAGATATTACTTCGGATGAGAGTTTTTATCCGACAGAAGAGGCGATGAGTAAGATGGAGGTTTACGAAAACTTAGGAACCGACCTATTAGGCCTTTACAACGATTTCTTCTTAGAAGCCAAAATCTTTAGAAACTAAGAAAAGTCGAGACACGCTCTCGACTTTTTTTGTGCATAAAAATAATAAATGAGGAACTTCGTTCCGTTGAAATTCTTGTGCAGAGAAATAAGTTAGGAGTATCAAAAAGTTATAAAAACTACGAACTCTCCTCGGATATCTTCATGATAGTGATAATAGCTGTACCGGTGTGAGCCTTACGTCTCATCACCTATCGAGCCTCAAAGTGACTCTAAGAAATAAATTTCTAGAGTCACTAATTCGTATCGATTACACTCGCTATTATTACTATCATAGAATCCGGGGAGTTCTTCGTTTTTATAGATTTTTTGAAATAGAAACTAATCCTAAAAGGAGAATTTCAATGGAACGAAGGTTTTTATGAAAAAGAGAGAGTGTGCGGAATTTTAGGATTCTGCTTCTGAAAAGAGGTGTTGGAAAGGCTAATAGGTCTTAGGGATAGCTAGGGGAACCGGTGAAGTGCTGGGAAGGGTGCTAGGATAATGATTGTGCCAACAAAAAAGTCCTCGTCCAAATGGACGAGGGCTTAGGCTAGTTTGTGTAATAAAGATTTGTGCCGGCGAATTTTGGTTCGCAAGTGACCATAACTCCGAGGTTTCGGAAGGTTTCTTCGTCAGCTTTTTGCAAGATGACCGTACTATGTGCTTGTAAGTTGCGTAAGTTTTGTAATTGATTTTTTGCAGCTTCTGCAGCAGGGTTAGTTACAGCAGAAATGCTTAACGCAATGAGAACTTCCTTACTGTCTAGCGAACGGCGTTGGTGTTTGAGGATGTCTTGTCCGAGTTGGCCAATGGCGTTTAAAATCACTGGAGGTAGGAGATGGATAGAGTCTCCGATTTCTGCGAGTTCTTTAATACAGTTGAGTAAGCAAGCAGCGCTAGCAGTCATCGTGTCTGTTTGTCTACCTGTAATAATTTTTCCAGTTGGTAATTGGAGTGAAACGACCGGAGTGTTGACTTCTTTCTCTTTTTCAAGGGCAACAGCTACGACGGGTCGATCCTTTGCAGAAAGGCCACATTCTTCCATAATATATTTACCGCGCTGAGCCGCTTCTAAAGTTCCAATACCCCGTTTGTAGTCGCATTGACCGGCATAGTAACGGCGAATAATTTCTTGATTAGAAGCTTCGCGAACGACTTCATCATCAGTGATAGCAAATCCAACGCGATTCACGCCCATATCTGTTGGAGAGTTGTAAGGGATTGGAGCGTCACCGTAAATCTTCGTCAAAATACGACGTAATAGAGGGAATGCTTCAATATCTCGGTTGTAGTTCACCGTTGTTTCGCCGTAATGCGCAAGGTGGAAAGTGTCAATCATATTCACATCTTCTAAGTCGGCAGTAGCTGCTTCATACGCCACGTTAACAGGGTGGTTGAGCGGTAAATTCCATACAGGGAAGGTTTCAAATTTAGAGTATCCTGCACGGCGACCGCGTTTGGTTTCGTGATAAAGCTGGCTTAAGCAGGTTGCTAGTTTTCCACTGTTAGCACCAGGAGCTGTTACGACGACAAGAGGACGTGTTGTTTCGATAAATTCATTTGCGCCATATCCTGCGTCACTCACGATGGTTTCCACGTCCATAGGATACCCTTCTGTGTAGCCATGCGTATACACTTTGATACCACGTCGCTCAAGGGAGTTTTTAAATTGAGTAGCAGCAGGTTGCCCTGTGTATCGTGTGATGAGGACACTATTGATTTTGAGGTTCCAATAGTGTAGGTCGTCCATTAAGCGTAGAACATCTTGATCATAAGTGATTCCAAGGTCACCGCGAATCTTGTTTTGTTCAATATCACCAGCGTATACACAGATGATAATCTCTGCTTTGTCTCTTAGGCGGTGGAGTAATTTGATTTTTCCGTCTGGGTCAAATCCAGGTAATACTCGCATTGCATGGAAATCACCAATTAGTTTGCCACCAAATTCCAAATATAATTTGTCATAGGCATTCACCCGTTGAAGAATGAACTGACTTTGTTCTTCTAGATATTTCTCACTATCAAATCCTAATTTCATACGACAACCCCCTTCAATTCATTTCAGTAGTATAGCATAAAAAGGAGGGGGAATTCTATACAAAATCAGCAAAAAAAGCCTATAGGAAAAAGAGTTGCAAGTGGTATAAGGGCAGAGTAAAATAGTATTGGACTCACTCAAATTAATGGAGGACGATTCAATGAAAAATATGATGGATTATGTACAAGAGTTTGGAAAGGACTCGTTTGATGAGAGACCTTTCTCTGAAATTGACGCCCTTGTCTTAACGGAATTAGGATATTCACCTCTAGAAGAAATCGTTTCTTCAGATATGAGTGGAAAAGAATTTTCAACGGTTGAAGAGATTGCTCACTATATGGGGGAAAATGCGGAGAGATTATTGAGAGATAATCCGATGATGATTACGCAAGAAAGAGTCGATTTAACGCAGGAAATTGGAAAAGCGAAACGATATCAATCCCTTAAGTTTTTTGGGATGAAGAGCGAAGTGGACTCAGATATTACGAAACAATTCGCTGCATTTACAGTGGAAATCAAGCCCAACGTGCGCATCGTGATTTACCGTGGAACAGATGAAACGTTGATTGGTTGGAAAGAGGACTTTATGATGACGTATTCTCCAATTATTCCAGCGCATAAAGATGCCAAGGAATATTTGGAACAACAGGCGAAGTTGTTTGATGGGGAAATTCTTTTGTCAGGACATTCAAAAGGAGGAAATCTAGCCTTATACGCTGCCTCTACCCAAGAGAAAGAAGTTCAATCGAGATTAGGGAAAATCTTCTGTTTTGATTCTCCAGGATTACACCGTTCAATTTTAGAAACGGAAGGCTATCACGCAGTGGTTCCGTTAGCGATGCGTTACATTCCTCAAGACGCTTTGGTAGGATTACTTTTGGAATCTGAAATTCCTTATGTTATCGTTAAAAGTAATGCCTTTGCTGCTCTACAACATAGCGCTTTGACATGGGAAATTGAAAATGGACAATTTGTAACGATGGATCAGCTGACAAAAAACAGTCAATTAAATGACCAAACGTTTAAAAAATGGACTGAAGAAGTGAGTGATGAAGAACTAGAACTGTTCTGGGACGTGTTCTTCGAGCTTCTTTTTACGATTGGTTTAGATACGATTAATGATGTGTTTGGCAAATTTATGCATTATGTTCAGGAGTTCTTCAAAGCTGCAGGGCAAATGGATGAAGAAAAACGTGAACTACTCACTCGAGTAGCGTTACTTTTACTACAGACTCGCTTCGATGTATGGAGAGCTTCTATTAGTTTTGCGGATACATTTAACGTCGAATTTCCGAGCTGGGATGATATTTTAACGAGCATTCATTGGAAAAAAGAAGGGATTTCAATTACATATCAGGCAAGCCAGGAGAATGAAGAGATTCGAGAATACTATCAACAGCGACACGAACAAAAGAAACACGAAGAGAAATAAAGTTACAGCTTTACTTCGAATCTTTAAATTGATTTCTTTTCTTCGTTCTTCCAAGGAAAAAAGAAGAGAAAGAGAGTTGCTCAAAATTCACTTATAAGTGATTTTTGGGCAGCTCTCTTTGTTTCTATTATTTTTCGCGTTCAATTGCGATGGCAACGCCCATGCCGCCGCCCACACAAAGTGAAGCAATGCCGAGTTTACTATCTAGTTGCTCTAGAGCATTGATCAGTGTGACAACAATACGTGTACCAGAAGCACCGATTGGATGACCTAGTGCAATTGCCCCACCAAATGGATTTACTTTTTCAGTTGGGATTTTCAAGTCTTTAATGACAGCCATGCTTTGTGCCGCAAAGGCTTCGTTCAGTTCGAAGATATCCACTTTTTCAAGCGGGATACGGGTGCGTGCTACTAATTTCTCGATAGCTGGAATAGGTCCAATCCCCATGATTGCAGGATCTACACCTGCTTCTGCATATCCTTTTAGAGTTGCTAGAATAGGTAGATTCATTTCTTTGGCATATTCGCGAGTGGTCATGATAACACAAGCGGCTCCATCATTGATTCCTGAAGAGTTTCCAGCAGTAACCACTCCGTCTTTTTTGAAGGCGGGTTTTAATCCAGAAAGACTTTCCAGTGTTGTGTTTGCACGGGTGAATTCATCGCTATCTTTGAAGTCGTCAGATTTTGTCTTGCGATTGAAGACTGCGACTGGAGTAATTTCCTTCTCGAAATGTCCTTCTTCTTGTGCTTTAGCAGCTTTTTGTTGAGAAGCCACAGCGAAAGCGTCTTGTTCTTCGCGTGTAAATCCGTATTTTTCAACGATGTTTTCAGCGGTAATGCCCATCGCGTCCATTGAATAGGCGTCTGTTAACCCATCATTAAATAATGAATCGACTAAAGTAACTGGTCCGTTTTTTGGAGCAAAGCGTTGTTGTAATAAATGAGGTGCTAAACTCATATTTTCCATACCGCCCGCTAAGACGATTTTAGCATCTCCTAGTCGAAGGGATTGTGCTGCAAGAATAATGGCTTTTAATCCAGAACCACAAACTTCATTGACCGTTAAGGCTGTACTAGAATGGAGTAGACCTGCTTTTAATCCTACTTGTCGAGCAGGGTTTTGGCCAAGTCCAGCTTGTAAAACATTTCCGAAAATCACTGTATCAATTTGGTCGGGAGATAATTTGGCTTTTTGGATAGCGGATTTTGCTACCGCTGTTCCTAATTCAATCGCAGAGGTTGTAGCAAATTGACCTCCGAATTTACCAATGGCAGTCCGTGTGGCGCTGACAATGACAATATCATTTCCGTTCATATCTTTGATTCCTTTCTATAGTAGATTCACTTTCATCTCCACTATTTTATAAGATTTTGCCTCTAAAACCTAATTTTTAAACGTTCTAAATAGTAAAGAATTGTTTAAATTATAGAACAAATAGTAAATTCAATTGTCCAGACGGCAATTTTTTGCTAGTATAGTTGTTGCTAAGATAGAACAAGAAGCCCAACATGTGGTTAGGGCTTTTTCGTAAAGGAGAACAACAATGAATATAGGAATAGATAAGATTGGCTTTTTTGTGCCACCAACTGCACTGGATATGGAAACATTGGCAGTTGCTCGTGGAGTAGAGCCAGCTAAATACACGATTGGTATTGGACAGTCTACAATGGCAGTAGCTCCAGTCACACAAGACATCGTGACTTTAGCCGCAAATGCAGCTTTATCGATTATTGATGATGCTGACCGCGAATCTATTGATATGATTTTATTTGGAACAGAAACGGGAATTGATCAATCGAAATCAGCTGCAGTTTATATGCAACGAATGTTAGGGTTATCTAACCGTGTTCGAAGCGTAGAATTAAAGCACGCTTGTTATGGGGCAACAGCAGCCCTTCAATTAGCAAAAGGGCATATCGCATTAAACCCTTCTTCAAAAGTATTGGTCATTGCTAGTGATATCGCTAAATATGGATTGAATTCAGGTGGAGAACCTACTCAAGGAGCTGGTGCGGTAGCCATGGTTGTTTCTGAGTCACCACGTTTATTAGTTTTAGACAATGAAACAAGCTTGTTTACGGATGACGTAATGGACTTTTGGAGACCAAACTATGAAGCCTATCCATTAGTAGATGGTCAATTTTCAAATGAACAATACATCCGTTTCTTCTCTGAAGTGTGGAAGAACTATCAAGAAAAGACTCATTGCGAGTTTTCGGACTTCGAGGCCATTTGTTTCCACTTACCGTATACGAAGATGGGGATGAAAGCTTTCAAACCGTTCTTAGAAGAAATGAGCGAAGAAGAAAGAGAACGTTTCACGGCAAGATACCAAGAAGCGTCTATTTATAACCGTCATGTCGGAAATATTTATACAGGATCATTATTCCTAAGTTTTATTTCGCTATTAGAAAACAGTTCTGTGCTAGTAGCTGGAGACCGCATCGGATTCTTTAGCTATGGTTCAGGAGCAGTTGGGGAATTCTTTGCTGGGGAATTAGTTGAAGGATTCGAAAATCAATTGCATATTGCGGAACATAAGGCTTTGCTTGAAAACCGTAAAATGTTAACCGTTGAAGAATACGAAGAAATCTTTATGGAAGTTGTCGATTCTAGCGGTGAACAAACTTTCACACGTGAAGACAATAGCCCAGTGACACTCACAGGAGTTAAAAATCACGAAAGACAATATACTATAAAATAATCAAACAACCGACCGTAGCCTCCAAGGTTACGGTTTTTTATTGAGTGCAAGACTGCAAAAATAAAAATGTAGCATATATGCTACAGTAGCATATATGTTACATTTCGAATTTTAAAATTAAAAGTAAAATATAAACGTTGAAATGATGCGGTTTTTAGCGGTATATTCAACAGCTGGCTTTTGGTTTAAAAGTACAAATGTAGAAAATTATAGTAAAAATTCCGATAAAAATCAAAAAATTTTTCAGATTCTACCCGATTCGAACCACCAAAAAGCTTCGGAAACCCCGGTGGGATGCACTTTCTAACACTTCGCACAGCATCCTTTTAAATGAGTGGTGAAACACTTTTTTTCATTTTTTTATAAGGAGGTTGAATAAAATACACAAAAAGTGATACCGAAGAAAGTTGCGGATTTTATAATCGCAGTAACAGGGGGTTGCATCGAATGTGAATTAGGCGGAGTAGGGACTTGTCCCGTACTCCGAGTTTGAAGCTTCGAAGGTGCAAGGCCAAGGCTTGCACCGGTGCCCTGTAACAGCGATTATAAAATCCGCAAGGATTCAAAGGTATCACTTTTTTGTGCGTATTTTATAGTCAGTTTTTGCGATTTTATGGTATCCTATGTAAAGAGAAAATGAAAGAAAGTAGTAGCACCATGAAGAAAATCATCGTTATCAACACTGGTGGTACGATTGCCATGAGTGAAGATCGCTCAACGGGCAGCGTAACCCCAACAGGAACAAACCCATTAACAAACTCAGATACTCTTTTTGCGCCTATCGCAAGTGTCGTTGTAGAGGACTTATTTAACTTACCATCCCCACATATGACGGAAGAAAAAATGTTGGAAGTTCAAAAGAGAATCGTCCAAGCACAAAAGGATGGTTTTGACGGAGCTGTGGTCACTCACGGAACGGATACTTTAGAAGAAACCGCGTATTTCTTAGAGTTAACAACAGATGGAACCTTCCCAATTGTTTTAACCGGAGCGATGCGTTCCAGCAATGAAATCGGGGCAGATGGATTAGCGAACTTACGCAGTGCCATTATTACGGTAACGAGTCCAGAGAGTGTGGATAAGGGCGTTCTTGTCGTGATGAACGATGAAGTCCATGCAGCAACGTATGTGACAAAAACACATACTACGAATGTTGCGACGTTCCAAACACCAACTTTTGGACCGCTTGGCTTAGTGTCAAAGAGTGAAGTTATTTACTTCCAAAAATTCTTACATCATGAATACTATCCAATTAAAGAACTCGTGGATAAGGTATACTTATTGAAGGCGTATGCTGGAATGGATTCGATGTTATTTGATGCCATTGCCGATTCAGATGCCAACGGATTAGTCATCGAAGCTCTTGGGGCAGGGAATCTACCGCCAACGACACTTCCTGGATTGCAACGTTGCTTGGATAAAGGAATTCCAGTCGTGCTCGTATCCCGTGCCTTTAACGGTGTGACGTACGATGTATATAATTATCTTGGCGGAGGCAAACAGCTACGTGAAGCAGGGGTAATTTTCACTACAGGGCTGAGCGGACAAAAGGCTCGTGTAAAATTATCGGTGTTATTAAGCGCTCATGCGAATAGAGAAACAATCGTTAGAGCATTTCAAGTATAGGAAAGAGGAATAGAAATGGTTAGAAAAATAGGACGAATGGTTCGTCAATATGAAGGAAAACCGATTATTTACGGCATGCCACTAGAAAATCTTACCGCTTGGTTTGAAGCAAAAGGCGAAAAGAAATTCAGAGCAGGACAATTATGGGACTGGCTTTACCGCAAACGTGTAACCAGTTTTGAAGAAATGACAAACTTACCAAAAGCACTGATTGAAGAGTTACAAGAAGAGTTCACATTCCCAGTGTTAAACGAACGTATCAAACAACAATCAACAGACGGAACACGTAAATTCCTCTTTGAATTAGCAGACGGCCTCTTAATCGAAACGGTATTAATGCCTCAGGAATACGGATTATCCATCTGTGTGACGACACAAGTAGGATGTAATATCGGATGTACTTTCTGTGCCAGCGGAATTATCGCAAAACAACGTGACCTTGTTGCTGGAGAAATCGTAGCGCAAGTCATGCACGTACAACGGACCTTAGACGAAGTGTCTCCTGGGGACCGTGTCAGCCATATCGTTGTTATGGGAATTGGGGAACCATTCGATAACTATGATAACGTGATTAAATTCTTGAAAGTGGTCAACTCTGATAAAGGGCTTGGAATTGGGGCTCGTCATATCACTGTATCTACAAGTGGTCTGGCTCCAAAAATTCGCGAGTTTGCTGACGAAGGCTTACAAGTGAACCTCGCATTGTCACTTCACGCGCCGGATAACGATACCCGTTCTCGTATCATGCGTATCAACCGTAAATATCCAATCGAAGTCGTGATGGATGCGATTAATGAGTATATTGCTAAAACCAATCGTCGTGTAACCTTCGAGTACATCATGCTCGATCACGTGAATGATTCGGTGGAACAAGCGCAACAACTAGCGGACCTTCTTGCGGACAAGAAACGTCTCTCATACGTGAACTTAATTCCTTATAACAAAGTTCGTGAACATGATCAATACGAACGTAGTGGAAAAGAACGCGTAGTCGCCTTCTACGATGTCCTAAAGAAAAACCACATCAACTGTGTTGTTCGTAAAGAATTCGGACATGATATCGAAGCAGCCTGCGGACAATTACGTTCAAGTCAAATGAAACGTGACCGCGCTGAAAAAACAAAAGTATAATGAAATAGATGAACCGCACCTGAATGGGTGTGGTTTTTTCTGTAAAAATCAAATAATAGCAAATATTTTTATAGGATTTTGATTGAATAATACTAAAAAAATCTATTTTTAAAAGAAAAATTTGCTATAATATCAATAAAGGAAGCGGTAACAAATGTAAAGTAATCCAATAAGGAAAGGAGTCGCTCGAATGTTAGAAGTTCATATTCAAAATTTTTCATATGGGAAAAAAGAGATTCTAAATCAGATTGACTTGCATCTTCCATCGTCTCAGATTATTGGGCTAGTAGCACCAAATGGTGTAGGAAAATCTACGCTTATCCAAATACTATCTGGACATTTAAGAAATAACGGTATTTCGGTATCTTATCAAGGGAAGAATTATACAAGCGACACATTATTTATGAGACAGCATATCGTGAAGATGCCGGATCAATCTGAATTATACGATGAGTTAAATGGAATCGAGCATTTGAATTTCTATGCCTCGATGTGGAAGGTAGCTTCTGGAACTGTTCAAACTGTGATAGAGCAGTTAAAAATGGAAGGCTATATTCATCAAAAAGTGGGCGGATATTCACTCGGGATGCGGCAACGCCTTTGTTTTGCATTGGTGCTAGTTACAAAAGCAGATTACATGCTTGTGGATGAAGTGATGAACGGGTTAGATCCTGATAATGTGGAATTGATTTCTAAAGTGTTGAGACAGTTACGAGATGAAGGAAAAACGATTGTGATGGCCTCTCATTTGCTGAACAATCTCGATTCGATTGCCGACAAGATTTATTTTATGAAGGAGAAACGAATTGCCTTGGAATATTCACCGCAAAAAGAAGGCATCGATACACTTCAATTGACTTTTATTTCAAAAGAGTATTTCGAAAAGTTTGTAGAGCAATTTCCAAGAGAAGTAGAAATGATGAATCGCGAAGGAAAACAGCTTAGCATTCACCTTACGGATGGGGAGCTTCCAAAAGAAAAATGGAAGTGGATACTAGAAAACATCCATCAATGTAGTGAAATTAAGATTGGAGCAAAAGGTTGTTACGCCCTTTATAAAGAACTGTACGGATAATACAATCGAAAGTTGAAAAAGAGAGGAGAAACTAGAATGAGAACACAATTACTGTTGATTGTTCGAAATCGATTAATGAAAATTCAGTTCATCGGTTTTGTATTGCTGATGGTTGTTTTTCTTGTGATGAATTTTCAACAAAAATCTTCTCTCAATGAACTTTTGAATAGCACTTTAAATCAAGGAGATAAAATTCATTTGATACTAATCAATGAATATGAAGAGGAAGCAAAGAAAAGAAGTTTAACGGAAACAGAGGAAAAATGGTTAGAGGATGCAGTTGCTTATCATCGTTCAGTAACAGCGTTTCAAAAGCAAGATTATAAAACCTATTTAAAAGAACAGATTCATTTTTGGGAGTTGCGACTTGAATTAAGAGATAAAGAACAATCGCCCCTTCCGATTTACAATACAATTGGATTTAATCCTAGTAAGCAGGAACAGTTAGAGTATAAGAATGTTAAACAATATTTAATGGAATTTCGTTCTTTAGAGGAGCAGGGTCGCTATCAATTAGACGACATTTTACAAATGGAGAATCGGATTTTTTGGATGGAATGGACAAGATATACGGAACCAATGATGTATTGGTTACCAGTTCTATTTTCAATCTTGCTACTATTTATCAGTCCTATTCTGTTAGATGATTGGAAGCATCGTAGTATGTTAGCGGTGAAGCCGATTCGTGAGTGGAAATATTTATTACAAAAGATGAGTAGTTACTGGTTGGTAAACATGGCGCTTGTAATTCTTGTTTTATTTGTAGTTTTCTTAGTACAGAGTTTATCTTTTGGCTGGGACACCTTCACTTCGCTGTTACTTGTATTTCGTGGGGATGAGGAGGTTCTCATGCTTCCATTACAATTTATCGGAATCGTCCTACTCTTTGCAGCGTGTGTGCTCCTATTCTTAATCAATCTTGTCGCATGGTGTAATCAGTTGAGTAGAAATAAGATGGTAGGGTTCATCGCAGGGCTGATGGTTATTTGGGCAGAGCCTATCTTCCGTTCTATGAAGATTTATCCTTCTTTTGCAGACAAGTTGCCACTGTACTATGTGAACTTTGGCTCTGTCATTCAAGGAATGAAAGATGATTTTTATGCGACAGGTACATTTACGATTTCAAACGGATGTGCCAGTTTACTTGTAGGAGCGTTCGTGTTCTTCTTATTTACGGTTGGAACTTCTTGTTGGCAAGAGCGTCAGAGACGAGGGGGTTCGGTATGAGTAGATGGGTTCAGTTAGATAGAATGCATTTAAAAAAACGAGGCTTTTTCTATAAGATACCGCTTCTTATTTTAGTGGTTGCGACGCTTGTCATTGGATATCATCGCGTTACAGGGAAACCGGCCTTAAGAGATGTGATAGAACGACAATTTGCTCAGATAGATAATCTGAAAGATTCATTTGAGAACCAGGTGACAATTGATGAAGATACAAAGAAAGAGATGGATACTACTTTCCAGGCTCTTTACCAAACCTATGCGCAAGAAAATGGGATTTATACAGTGAAGGGGAAAACGGAGCGGCTGATTCCGATTTATGAAAAACGATTGGAATTGGTGGAATCTCTTCTAAGTCGTATCCCAGAAGAATGGGCGGATTCGTTAGAGAGTCCTATGCAAATTAAAGCTAAAGTTCAATTATTCCATTATTTAGTTGGAAAAGAGATATCCTACCAAACTTATTACCAGTATGGTGATTTTATACAGACGATTTTCCAACTTCTTGGTTACGGTATCCTTGTCTTCTTTTTCCTTGTGCAAGTAGGGGGATATTTAGAAAGAAAACAACGGCACCGAACGCTACTAGAAGTAGTGCCGATTTCTAATAAAGAAGAATTATTGACAGAAACGCTCTATTCTTTGAAATACTTTTATGCTTTTCCTAGTCTGCTGGTGATTCTGCCTGTTGTGGCTTATGGAATCCTAATTCAAGAGAATGTTTTTCTGTTCCCTGTATCGTATGTGTCAAATGGGGAAACAATCTTTATTTCAGCGATTCAAGGATTCCTATTAGCGATTGGATATCCATTGTTAGCAATTATTGGGTTATTCATTGCACAGATGCTGCTCTTTTCTTTGATTAAAGATACGATGGTATCGACGATTGTCCTCTTTATCCTTGGCTATTTGACTATTGGAGGATATTCTTTAGGGACTATTTTACCGATTAGTGTGTTACCAGCTCTACAACAGGGAGTGCCGCTTGTGATAGGAGCTATTGTAGGAGTGGCCTTCTCCATTTTGTTTATTGGCATAAGACTAAAAAATATAAGGAAGTGAGGAACTAAGAAATCCTCACTTTTCTTTTATTTTCCGTCCAAAGTCCTATACACATTGGATTAAGACGATGTTAAACTATGAGCATAATAATTTGAAGTGGAGAGATTTAGATGAAGGTGATTTTCCAAAAATTTAAAAAAGAGGTGTTCGTGACTATTGCGATTTTAACATTAATTGCGACCTCTCAATTATTAACAAGTATTGTCAATGCAGAGATTTTAGACTATTTAGTAAAAATGGATATGAACGGGTTTATCCGTGAGACGATTCTTTTAGTCGCAATTTTTGCTTTATATTTGTTGTTTACCTATATGTTGATTCGCTATCAAGCGTTCTTTGAACAAAAGGTAGTTACTTGGTTACGAGATCGAATTAGTCATGCCATAAAAAATACTTCTTATGAACGCTTTTATGAGAAAAATAGTCAAACCTATATTTCTTGGTTTACAAGCGATATGGAACAAATTAGAACAAAAGCTTTTACTCCCACGGTTGAAGTCGTTGGGGGAGCCATCTCTGCTGTATTTTCTGCGGTAGCGCTATTTATGTATCATTGGTCTATTGTATTATTAACGGCTTTTTGTATTGTTCTGATGGCGGTATTACCCGCATTGTTTTCCGGAGAGTTAACAGCTAAAACGATGAAAACATCTGAAGAAAATGAGCATTTTTCAAAACATGTTTCGGACTTATTAAGTGGATACGATACTTTATTCGTATTTAGAAAGTTGAACTATTTGACTCATAAAATCCATGAAAGATCTGTCAAAGTTGGAGATACACAACGAGATTTTAGTAAAACAATGGCAAAAGTTGCTGTAAGTGGTGGAATTAGTAATTTATTTTGCCAAGTTTCTGTCTTTGTTTTAACAGGATATCTAGCCTATATCGGAGAAGTAAGTATCGGTAGTATCATTGCTACAACAGGCCTTAGCGGAATCATTTTTAATGTGCTTGGAAATATCAGTCAAAAAATCGGTTCGATTAAAAGTACAGCTCCTCTATTTGAAAAATATGAACTACTTGAGTCTGCGCAAAATAATGAGAATGTAGATAAAGAAGATTCTCATACGTTAATTGAAGTATCAGACGTCTCTTTCAATTACGGAGAAAAGGTGATTTTAAATCATGTCTCTCTTGGATTCAACGAAGGACAAAAATACGCGATTACTGGTGAAAGCGGAACAGGGAAATCAACGCTATTAAATATTATCGCTGCTAAATTAACTGAGTATTTAGGAGAAGTGAAATTTGCTGGGGTCGATGTGAAGAAACAATCCTATGATGAGTTATATCGTCAAATGGTCTATATCGCCCAAAAGCCACATATCTTCACAACAAATATTCGCGAAAACGTAACGCTCACAGAAGAGTATACGGACGAAGAAGTTTGGGAATCTCTTGAAAAAGTTGGACTCGCAACCATTGTACGAAACTTGCCACAAGGATTAGATACCGTTCTAGGCGATGGCGATTCAAATTTATCCGGCGGTCAGTTGCAACGCATTGCCTTCGCGCGTGGACTCATAAAAAAACCAAAAGTCTTCTTGCTGGATGAAGTTAGTTCCAACTTAGACGAAAAGACAACCATTGAAGTATTGAAACCAATCCTAGAAGATAAGAGCGTGACAGTCCTATGGGTAACGCACCATCTTCCTGAAGACTTGAAAGAAACAATCGATCAAACGATTCAGATGAGTGAGTTGAATCATGTAAATTAAAGAAAATGAAGAGCCTTCCTACTGTTAAATAGGAAGGTTTTTTAATGTAATATTCGATTTAATGCGATTTTTTCTTTGAAAAGAGCCAAAAATGATGTAATAAATGAAAAAAATATGACTAAGAATCTAAGAAAGTTCTACGAAAACGTTACAGGAAGATATCGAATATTGCAGAAACATATGTTCTTGTCATTTGTTTGTAATAATAACATCAGAAAAAGTCAAAAAAATTAAGTGACCTTAACAAAGGGCGTAAAATCAACACTTTCATTTTTTTTCATGGTAACATAATTGCATTCATTAAGTTCGCGGCTCAAAAAATTTATGCGAACGAGATTTTTGAATTCTATAAAAGAGTCAAAAGTCGGAAAGGAAAATATGAAACCAATCAAGAAACAATTGATGATGGTGACAGCATCAATTGCACTATTTGGCTATGCAGGTTTTACAGCAAATTCAGCAAGTGCAAATGAAGTAGAATGGACAGCACGTACTGTTGAACAAGTAAAACAAGATGTGAAAAAAGATGACAAAGGGGTACAAGAGTACACAATTAAATGGGGAGATACTTTATCAGTAATCTCTGAAGCAACAGGCGCTTCACTAGATTCACTTGTTCAAGTAAACGAGATTCAAAATGCGAACCTTATTTACCCAGGAACAGTATTACGCTTCTCAGCAGACCAAAAAGAAGTGACTGTCAATAATGGCTCTCAAGAACATTCTTACCGTGTTCAAGATAACAAAGAAGTTAAAGAAGTAGAGAAGTCAGAAGCAACAACTTCAGCAAGCAATGAGACTGCACAAGCAACTCAAGCAACTGAAACAACACAAGCTGCTCAAACGACTCAAGCTGCTTCATCAAGCCAAAAGGGCTACTACTTAACAGTAGAAGCTACTGCTTATTCATATAATGAAGCTGGTTTATCAAGCTACACTGCTGATGGAACAAACCTTGTGAATGAACCAAATGTGATTGCGGTTGACCCAAGTGTCATTCCATTAGGATCATATGTTGAAATTCCAGGTTACGGTATTTTCCGTGCTGCAGATACAGGTGGCGCGATTTACGGAAACAGAATTGACGTTCACTTAGTGAATTTAAATGATGTTTATAACTTCGGACGTCGTACAATTACTATTCGAGTATTACAATAATCACTGAATAGAACTTAACTTAACTTTTTGAGGAGTCGGGCTTACTAGACCCGGCTCTTTTTTAGTTCAAAAGAAAGTTAAGAAAAGGTAAGACCTGACTAGAAAACTAGGAAAGAGTTTAGAACTATGGTATATTAATACCATCGATTAAAAAAGAAACCAATAGGAGAGGGAATTTTATGAAGAAAAAATTCACAGGAATGTTAGTGCTTGCTTCAACTTTAGCATTAGCAGCTTGCTCAAATAATACGAATTCAGAAACAATTGCTACTACAAAATATGGTAATGTGACAAGAGAAGAATTTGTGAATGCAATGAAAGATACCGTTGGGGAACAAACTTTACAACGTTTAGTCTTAACAAAAGTGTTAGAAGGATCAGTAGAAGATTCTAAAAAATTAAAAGAAGATGCTGAACAAGAAGTTGCTAAATTAGTAGCTCAATATGGTGGTGAAAACGGCATGTTAGCTGCTTTGAAACAAAGCGGAATCGCTTCAGTAGATGCATACCGTCAAACTATTTACTTAAACAAATTAATGACGGCTGCTGTTAAAAAGGCTGCAGCATTTACAGATGAAGATATTAAAAAATACTACGATGAGTGGGAACCCCAAATCAAAGTACAACATATCTTGATTGCTGCTAAAGCAACCGCTTCTGATGAAGAAAAAGCAGCTGCAAAAGCAAAAGCAGAAGAATTAATTCAAAAATTAAAAGATGGCGCTGATTTCTCAGAATTAGCAAAAGAAAACTCTGCCGATACAGGTACAGCTTCTAAAGGTGGAGAAATCGGACCTTTCAAACGTTCAGATATGGTGAAAGAGTTCTCTGAAGCATCTTACAACTTGAAAAATGTAGGAGATATCACAGAAACTCCAGTTGAAACTCAATTCGGTTACCACATTATTAAGATGTTAGACAAAGGTGAGAAGAAACCATTTGATGAAGTGAAATCTCAAATGGAAGATGAAATGTTACAAGCAAAATTAAAAGATTCAGCATACTTACACCAAACAATGGTGGATTTATTGAAAGGTGCTGACGTGAAGATTTCTGATGAAAGCTTACAAAATGCATTGAAGAACTTCTTAGATGCAGCTGATTCAACAACAACATCTTCTAAATAATTCTTATACAGCATTTGCTGATAACGAAAACGAAATTTTCCTCGAGGGGCTATTTAAAATAGCTTCTCGAGGATTTTTTATGAGCAGATTTGTGTTTTTAGTGTCTTTTCTGTTAAAAAGTGTCTTTACTTCATAGATAACCGTTGACATATTAGAGAATAGCTGTATAATTCAATCTATAACGCGATGAGATGGAAAGTAATCTTTGAGGCATTGGTAGAGAGCTTGGGGTTGGTGAAACCAAGTAGTGATAAGAAGATGAAAATGGCCATTGAGTGGACTTTTTGAGCTTGTGAAGTAAGGAAAGTACGGGGCGCCCGTTATAGCGACACGATTTCAAAGAAGAATCAATGGAATCGATTGAGGTTTATTCAGTGATGAATGAACGAATAAAGGTGGTAACACGGTATTATTGAAATGATCGTCCTTTGTCCATTTTGGGCAGAGGATTTTTTTATTGTGTTCGAAAAAATGAGGGGGAATGGGTAGACAATACAGGTTGATGAAAAATAATAAATACAATTATTGGAGGAAAAACAATGAAAATCAAACACTTATTTTTAACGGCAATTGCGGCGATCACATTAGCTGCATGTGGCAGTCAAACATCAAAAGAAGAAGTAAAGGAAGCTACTACTGAAGCAGCTCAAACGGTTAAAGTTGCAGTTGTCGGAAGTGCAGCCCATGAATTATGGGATTATGTTGCTGAAAAGGCGAAGAAAGAAAACATTAATATCGAAGTTGTAGAAATGAACGACTATGTTTTACCAAATACAGCTTTAGAAGAAGGTTCAGTTCAAATGAACGCCTTCCAACACCGTGCATACTTAGCGCAATGGAACAAAGATAAAGGGAGCGATTTAAAAGAAATCGGAACAACTTTCATCACACCTTTATACTATTTCTCAACAAAATATAAATCATTAAAAGATTTACCTGAGAAAGCTAAAGTTTTAGTTCCTAAAGAGGTAGCGATTCAAGGTCGTGCATTAGTAGCGCTACAAACTGAAGGATTAATTACATTGAAAGAGGGCGTTGGAACAAAGGCGTCACTAGCAGATATTACAAGCAACCCTCGTAATTTAGAAATCATCGAAGCAGAATCTGCTCAAGCTCCTCAAATGTTACAAGATGTGGATGCAGCTTCTATCAATGGTTCAATGGCTCAAGATGCTGGATTGAAGATTGAAGATAACATCTTTACAGATGCAAACCATTTAGATACGATTCCAAAAGATCGTTATAACATTATCGTTGTGAATGGAAAAGATGCAGACAACCCAGTTTATAAAAAAATCGTTGAATTATACCAAACAGACGATGTTGCTAAAAAAATGGATGAAATCGGTCCTGGACAATATTTCCCAGTTTGGAAATCTGAAAAATAATCAAGTATAGAAAGAAGTAGCTTTGGGCTGCTTCTTTTTTGTTGTCTCTATAGTTTAAAAACTATAGAGAAAAATGGATGATGTAGTTTAATGTTCGATAAATCATGAATTCTATTTACTTATAAAAGCTATAAAATAAATACGTTAAACAAAATAACGAACAATAAAATAAATGATGTTTAAAATAGTTCGATATTTATATTGTTTTTCTATTAAGTTTTCTGTATACTAAATTCATCACTCATTCTTTTATAAAGGGGTTCGAAATATAATGGAAAAGTTTTTTAAACTGAAAGAGAACGGCACGACGGTGACTACTGAATTCTTGGCAGGGTTAACGACATTTTTCGCGATGTCTTACATTATTTTTGTCAATCCGAACATTCTAAGTAAAACAGGAATGCCATTCCAAGCGGTCTTCTTATCAACGATTATCGCAACAGTTGTCAGCACATTAGTGATGGGTCTTTTCGCAAACGTTCCTTACGCATTAGCACCAGGGATGGGGTTGAATGCGTTCTTTACATTTACAGTTGTGTTCGGCCTTGGATTCACTTGGCAAGAAGCATTAGCAATGGTATTTATTTGTGGTTTATTCAACATTTTCATTACGGTAACTAAAGTTCGTAAGATGATTATTAAAGCCATTCCGGTCAGTATGCAACATGCCATCGGGGGCGGGATTGGGATTTTCATCGCTTATATCGGTTTAAAAAACGCCAACCTATTAGAATTCCTTTCTGATTCAAAAACGATTACTCAAGTAAATGGTGCTGCGTATAATGTCGCAACAGAAGCATACAAAGGCGGCGTGTTCAGCGTGAATTCAAACGGTGGAATCGTTCCATCTCTTGTAAACTTCACGTCTCCAGGCGCCCTCCTTGCAGTTATCGGTTTAATTATCACCGTATTCTTATTATTGAAAAAAGTTCGTGGGGCCATTCTTATCGGGATTGTGTTAACGACACTTTTAGCCATCCCAATGGGCGTTGTGGATTTATCAAAAGTCAGCTTTGAAAGTAACTCACTAGGAGCTGCGTTCAACGATTTAGGCACAACCTTTATGGCCGCTTTTGGTTCAGAAGGAATCGTGAAACTCTTCTCTGATCCAGCGCGCTTGCCATTAGTATTAATGACGATTTTCGCATTCAGCTTATCGGATACATTTGACACGCTTGGAACGTTCATCGGGACAGGTCGTAAAACGGGTATCTTCTCTGAAGAAGACGAACGTCAACTTGAAAACGGATCTGGATTCTCTTCTAAGATGGATAAGGCTTTATTCGCAGATGCGATTGGGACTTCTATCGGGGCTGTCTTTGGTACTTCTAACACTACAACTTATGTTGAAAGTGCAGCCGGAATCGGTGCAGGTGGACGTACTGGTTTAACAGCAGTCGTTACAGCAGGTCTATTCCTATTATCAACCTTATTAGCACCATTCGTGGGCATCGTTCCTGCAGAAGCGACAGCACCAGCGTTAATTATCGTTGGGGTGATGATGCTTTCTTCATTTGCTGATGTGAAATGGGACGAATTGGACGAAGCGATTCCAGCATTCTTTGCAGGTATCTTTATGGCACTTTGCTACAGTATCTCCTACGGTATCGCAGCAGGATTCATCTTCTACTGCTTAGTGAAAGTCATTACTGGTAAATCAAAAGACATTCACCCAATTTTATGGGTCGCTACAGGATTATTCATCCTTAACTTCATTATTTTAGCTCTTCTATAAGAATCAAAATCAGCTGAAAGTGAACAAACCTTTTTAAACTTTAGCCATAATCAGGCACCTAGGCATTTTTGCTTAGGTGCTTTTCCTTTTATTTCATGATAGGATAGAGAAGACAGAAAGGGAGTTGACTATGACAGAACAAACAACTGAAATCACTGCTTACGAGCGTTCCGTAGCGCTTGTGAAGGCAGAACTCACTCAATATAAACCAAAACAAATCGATACGGTATTAGGCCTCTTGCAAGATGGCAATACGGTACCGTTTATTGCGCGTTATCGTAAAGACCAAACTGGTTCTTTAGATGAGGTGCAAATTCGTGAAATCGAAGAACGCCAACGTTATTTGGAAAACTTCGAAAAACGAAAAGAAGAAATTAGCCGTCTGATTGACGAACAAGGCAAACTCACGCCTGAAATTACGGCTGCATTAAGCAAGGCGACAACTTTAACGGCATTAGAAGATATTTATCGTCCGTACAAACAAAAACGCCGTACGAAGGCAACGATTGCAAAAGAAGCCGGACTAGAGCCGTTCGCATTATGGTTACTCATGACGACAAAGGATTCTGTAGAAGAAAAAGCAGCGACGTTTATCAATGAAGAAAAAGGAATTCTAACGGTCGAAGATGCGATTAACGGTGCCGTAGAAATTATCGCTGAATGGATTTCCGATGAAGCAAAATACCGTAAACAATTACGTCAATTTACGCAAAAGAACGGTGTCGTGAAATCTGTCGTGAAGAAGGAAGAGCTCGACGAGAAAAAAGTCTACGAAATGTACTATGACTACGAAGAACCAGTGAAATCCATCGTTCCTCACCGCGTGCTTGCTTTAAACCGTGCAGAAAAAGAAGATGTAGTTCGCGTGACGATTGAAGTCGACGTGACAAATCCTCTTACAAAGATTAAAGAAGAGAAAATCAAAAATCCATCTTCACCATCTGCACCGATTGTCGAAGGCGCGATTGAAGAAAGCTACAAACGATTCATCGGACCAGCCATCGAACGCGAAATCCGTAATGAACTCAGTGAAAAGGCACAAACTCAAGCGATTGCCATCTTCGGTGAGAACTTAAAGAACTTATTATTACAAGCGCCAATGAAAGGTCAAGTCATCTTAGGACTCGACCCAGCATACCGTACAGGATGTAAATTAGCGGTTATCGATGAAACAGGAAAAGTGCTTGGCAAGTCTGTGATTTATCCTCACGTAGGAGCTTCAGAAGCAAAACGCGCTCAAGCAGGCGGACAATTCCGTCGCATCGTGGAACAATACGGAGTAACACTTGTGGCGATTGGGAACGGAACGGCTAGCCGTGAATCTGAACAATTTGTGGCGGAACAATTACGACAAATCCCACGCAAAGTTGTGTATACCATCGTCAGCGAAGCAGGAGCGTCAGTTTATTCTGCCAGCGATATCGCCCGTCAAGAATTCCCTGATTACCAAGTCGAAGAGCGTTCAGCAGTCAGCATCGCTCGTCGTTTGCAAGATCCATTAGCAGAACTCGTTAAAATAGATCCAAAAGCTGTTGGTGTTGGACAATATCAACACGATGTTCCAGAAAAACAATTAGATGAGCAGTTAGACTTTGTCGTTGAAACAGCCGTGAATAAGGTTGGGGTAAATGTGAATACGGCTAGTGCCGCTCTCTTAGAGCACATTGCCGGATTAACGAAAACAACCGCAGCAAACGTGGTCACTTTCCGTGACGAAAACGGCAAGTTCACAAACCGTACGCAATTGAAGAAAGTACCTCGCTTAGGGCCAAAAGCTTACGAGCAAGCGGTTGGGTTCTTGCGAATCATCGATGGAACAAACCCATTTGATGGTACCGATATTCACCCAGAGTCTTATGATGTGGCTATAGCCATTTTGAAAAAAGCCAATGCTGAAAAATTAGCACTTGGTTCACCAGAGTTGGAAGAAGCACTTAAAGGACTGAATACTAAAGAATTAAAAGAAGAATTTGGCATCGGACAAGAAACACTGGAATTAGTGATGGATGGATTATTGAAACCAGGACGTGACCCACGTGAGGAAGTCGCAGGCCCAATCTTACGAAGCGATGTCTTGAAGATGGAAGACTTACAAGTAGGAATGGAACTCGAAGGAACCGTTCGTAACGTAGTGGACTTCGGCGCATTCGTCGATATTGGTGTGAAACAAGACGGTCTTGTGCATATTTCGAAATTGAAAAAAGGCTTCGTGAAACATCCAAGTGATGTCGTTGCGGTTGGCGATATCGTAACAGTGTGGGTGACGGAGCTAGACCTTAAGAAAGGTCGTGTCGGCCTCTCTATGATTGGACCGGAAAATAAAAATAGTTAGACGCTATTACTTTGTTCTGACGGAAGTCTTCATAGTAGCGACAATAGCTGTATCGGTGTGAGCCTTACGTCTCATCACCTATCGAGCCTCAAAGGGACTCTAGGAAATAAATTTCCAGAGTCCCTTATTCGCATAGATTACCCTCGCTATTGTTGCTACTATAGATTCCGAGCAGAACTTCGTAATAGCTTTTTTTGTTTTCGTCATAGAGATGCCTTAGTGGAAAGGAAGCGTGTATGGCAATTCCTAGTAAGAGCTCCATAAAAGATTTTCTGTACAACCATAAATAAGAGTTAGTACTAGCACAGTTTTAGCTAGATGGAAAGATAGAATTCTCTTTTAGTTACTTGCACAGAAAAACTACTAAAAAGTAGAATACAAAAAATAATTTGCTGTATAAAGATGATTCCGCAAAGACTAACGGATTCTATAATCAGAGTAACGTGATACGCATTAAAACGAATTACAGGGCGTAGAAATTTATTTCGTACGCCCAGTTTGAGGCTTTAAAGGTGAGAGACCTAGGGGCTCGAACCGGTGCAACGTTACAGTGATGAAGACATCCGTTAGGAAAGGCGGAATCATTTTTGTTATAAAGAACACGCACCAAAGCGAACTCTAAATTTTCAGTAAATTCCACTTGCATTAGTGGTATTTTTTTATGGATGCAAGTATACTAGAATAGTATATGCATAACGGAAAGGGGAATGTGAGATGACTCAAAATCCTGCTTTAGTTCAGTTGACAGAAAATGCAAAACAAATCTATCAACTGATTTCAAAACAAAAAACACATCTTTGCTTGGCGAAATGCCCTGCTTTCGAAGAGATTATCGACACACAATTATTTGGTTTATCAAAACAAGTAGAATTTGCTGTAGCGATGGATTTAATCCATGCAAATGAAGGACATAAAATTATGGCGGATTTGGAGTATGCTTTAAATGATATGTATACCCAAATCTATGAAGAAACGTACCAAAAGTAGAGGAGGTCTCTCGTGTTAAATTTTCATGAAAAAATGAAACGCCTCCTAAAAGTAGATCCGCTAATCATGGGGTTATATGTACTGCTTTCTGTATTTGGTCTCGTAATGGTCTATAGTGCAAGTAGTTATTATGCCTTAGTCAATCAAGGAAACTCCGAAGCGTTTATGGTAAAACAGCTCTTATATATCGTCCTTGGGGTGCTATTGGCGATAGGAATTTCCATTCTTCCAGAGAAATGGATGAAGAGCGAAAAAGTGATGGGCGCTACATTTGGGGTCATTTTTATTCTACTGGTTGTCGTATTATTTACGAAAGGAATAAATGGGGCAAAGAGTTGGATTAACTTAAAAGTGTTTAATTTGCAACCGTCAGAATTAGTAAAACTATTTGTAATTTGGATTTCTGCTTATTTATATAGTAAGAATGAAAGAAGTAAACGAGATTGGAGATTCTATTTAGTCCCAGCTGCTGTCACTATCTTCCTTTTTGGAATGATTATGCTTCAACCCGATTTAGGGACGGGGATAATTGTTGTTGCAGTGGCCCTTTTACTAGGGTTAATGACGGGTGTTTCTAATCGTGCATTAGCTTCCTGGGGTGCAGTTTTTGCGCTTCTATATGGAATTACGTATTTAGATTCGTCTGTTTTTGAAAAAATCGGACTAAAAGCCTATCAAGTCAGTCGTTTTACATCTTTTCATAATCCGTGGTCGGATGCAACAGGTTCTGGATATCAATCCATTCAAGGGTTTCTAGGATTATCTAGAGGAAATTGGTTTGGAACAGGTTTATCAAATTCTGTTCAAAAAACGGGGTTCCTTCCAGAAGCTCATACGGACTTTATCTTGGCTATTGTTGGGGAAGAACTTGGGTTTGTTGTTATTTTTGTCTTGATGCTGGCAATTGTAGGGTTCATTATTGCGATGATTTATAAAGGAAACAAGTGTAGAAGCTTGTTTGCAAAATACTTATGTTATGGAGTAGCGATTTTATTTTTAATCCAATCCGGAATTAATATTGGGGCGCTAGTCGGATTTGCACCGTTAACAGGGGTTCCACTGCCACTTATCAGTTATGGAGGATCTAGCTTCCTAGCCTCTAGTGTAGGGGTGGGCTTTGTGCTTTGGGCTATTCGAAATGATCAAAAGCAAAAAGAACCAACTCCTCCAAAAGAAGAAGCAATTCCAGAAGAAGAACAACAACCAATAGAATTAAAAGCGATGTAGAAGGGAGAAAGAATGGAACAACAAGAAAGACAAGCACTCGTTGTTTGGTTGTATACATTGAAACCAATTAAACAATTGAAGCGATTTGGAAATATTCATTATATTTCAAAGCGTTTGAAATATATCTACTTATATGTGAACAAAGATGAAGTAGAAAGTGTGATGGAACGTTTATCTAATTTCCATTTTGTTCGTAAAGTTGAGCCTTCTCTTCGAAAAGAAATTCGAATGGATTTCACTCAGATTCTTCCAGAATTAAGAGAAGAAATTGAAAAAGAGAAAGCTGAACAAAAAGCTTCAGAGAGACTATAGAAAAATCCGTGTACTCACTTTGTACACGGATTTTTGTCATTTATAAAAAGAGGCCGATAAAGATCGATAGTGTCCCAAGAATAGTAGCCACTACTAGAAAAAGAATCACAGAAGAATAGGAGAAAACAATCCATTTTTTCCCTTCTGTTTCTGAAGAGAGACGACGAGAGAATGATTTCAAAAAGTCTGTACGACTTAAGTAGGCAAAAAGGCCTAGCATTAAGAACACTAAAGCGCACATAAATAAAGCGTTGCTAAAGTGTAGAAAGGAGAAGCCACTGGTGACGCTCACGAATAGTGCACAAAGAAGAATGATGCTACCGGAAAAGATTCCGATTTGTTTAAAATCAAATTTCATAAAGTTGCTCCTTTTCATTGATTCTCTACAATGTACCAGAACATTTAAAAAAGCGCAATTTCTTTTGTGAAACTAATTAGTTGAAACTTTAATTCTTTAGATAGTATGATGAAACAGAATTAGAAGATAAATAATGGAGGTGTAAGGTTGAAAAACTATCTTAAATATATCGCAAAACGTGTTTTTTACATGTTTTTAACACTATTTTTAATTGCGACAATTACGTTCTTTTTAATGAAACTATTGCCAGGGTCTCCATACGCAAATGAGGAGCAACTAACTCAGGCTCAACTTGAAATTATGAATGCGAAGTATGGTTTAGATAAACCCGTATTCGTTCAATACTGGATTTATATTACGGGTTTATTCCGTTTAGATTTTGGACAATCTTTTCAATATAATTCGACGGTAGCGAATTTGATTTTCTCTAGAGTAGGACCTTCTTTCCAACTCGGATTCCAAGCGTTGATCTTTGGAACGATTGTGGGGTCTCTCTTAGGGATGGTGGCAGCCATGAGACAAAATACTTGGGTGGATACACTAGCAACGTTCTTTGCGATTATCGGTCGTTCTGTTCCAAGTTTCGTGTTCGCTGTTGTTTTACAATTGTTGTTTGGGGTGATATTCCCTATTTTCCCAATTGCTTTATGGAATCAAGGTTTTGTTTCCTCAATTTTACCGACATTAGCGCTTTCGATTTCTCCGATTGCCGATTCGGCTCGTTTCGTGAGAACGGAAATGGTAGAAGTGTTACATTCGGATTATATTGAACTTGCTAGAGCAAAAGGATTAAGTCGTTTTGAAGTGGCATTTCGACATGGTTTTAGAAATGCAATTATTCCACTCGTGACGATTCTTGGACCGATGCTCGTAGGATTGATGACAGGATCGATGGTTATTGAAAATATTTTTTCTATCCCTGGTATCGGGGAGCAATTCGTGAAGTCGATTTTAACAAATGACTATCCAACGATTATGGGAGTAACAATGTTGTATTCAACATTGTTAGTATTTGTGATTTTAATGGTCGATTTACTATACGCTTGGATTGATCCTCGTATTCGAATTACAGATGAAGGAGGGGAAGTATAATGGCAGAAGTAACTGAAAAAGACTTATTCCAAAGAGTAGATTTGAGTCGTACAGCTGACCGAGAAAAAATCGCTTCTCCGTCTTTAAACTTTTTACAAGACTCTTGGAGACGATTAACGAAAAATAAAGGGGCTGTATTTTCTCTAGTCATCGTAATAGCGATTATTTTGCTAGCTATCTTGGCTCCAGTGATTGCTCCGTTTGATCCTCTGGAACAAAATGCGCAATTTGCGAATTTACCTGCTCGTATTCCTGGACTTTTTAGTGGTCTTCGAAATGGTATAGATGTCTATGCGCAACAAGGAGTTCCTGAAGGTGTCAACTTCTATTTTGGAACAGATAATTTAGGAAGAGATTTATTTTCACGTGTTTTATACGGGACACAAACTTCTTTGATTATTGCCTTTGCTGCTGCTTTGTTTGATATTACTATTGGAGTGACTTACGGAATTATTTCTGGATGGTTTGGAGGACGGGTAGATACCGTTATGCAACGATTCTTAGAAATTATCTCAGCAATTCCAAACTTAATTATTCTTGTTTTAATGTTATTAGTGATGAAACCAGGTCTCGTTTCGATTATCGTTGCGATTGGGTTTACAAGTTGGGTAACAATGGCTCGTGTTGTCCGTGCGCAAACATTAAAACTAAAAAATCTTGAATATATTTTAGCTTCTCGTTCTTTAGGACAAAGCTTTTGGAAAATTGCCTTTAAGCATTTACTACCGAATATGGCAGGCTTGATTATTATTCAAACCATGTTTTCAATTCCTTCAGCAATCTTCTTTGAAGCCTTCTTAAGCTTCTTGGGAATTGGGATTCCAGTTCCGGATGCTTCACTCGGTTCGCTGATTAATGGAGGATATAAAACATTCCGTATTTATCCAAACTTAATGTGGTTCCCATCAGGAGTCCTCTGTGTCTTAATGATTAGCTTTAACTTGTTAGCAGATGGACTTCGTGATGCATTTGACCCGAAAATGAAAGATTAGGAGGATTCGAATGAGCGAAACAATTTTATCTATTGAAAACTTACGAATCCACTTCAAAACTTTCGCAGGAGAAGTACAAGCGATTCGTGGAGTTAATCTTACCCTGCAAAAAGGGGAAACTCTAGCTTTAGTGGGAGAATCTGGCTCTGGAAAAAGTGTGACTGCTAAAAGCGTGATGCAATTGTTGTCGAACAACGCGATGGTGAAAGAAGGTTCTATTCTATTTAAAGGGGAGAATCTCTTAGAAAAAAGTGAACGTGAAATGCAATCTGTTCGCGGGAAAGAGATTGCGATGATTTTCCAAGATCCAATGACCTCTTTGAATCCAACCATGAAAATTGGACGACAAATTGCGGAAGTGATTATTAAACACGAAAAAGCTTCAAAAGAAGAAGCGTATCAACGTGCAGAAGAATTATTGGAGCTTGTAGGAATTCCAAATCCGAAAGAACGGATGAAGCAATATCCTCACCAATTTTCTGGTGGGCAACGTCAACGGATTGTGATTGCAATTGCACTCGCATGTAATCCTGATATTTTAATTGCCGATGAACCAACAACTGCTCTAGATGTGACGATTCAAGCACAAATTCTAGAGTTATTAAAAGAATTGCAATGTAAATTCCAAATGGCTATCATCTTTATTACGCATGACCTTGGAGTTGTAGCCAATGTCGCAGACCGTGTTGCTGTCATGTATGCAGGAAAAGTTGTTGAAGTCGGAACTTCTGATGAAGTTTTCTATAATCCTCAACATCCGTATACATGGGGCCTCCTTCGTTCGATGCCGACTTTACATACCGGAGATACTCTTTACGCGATTCCGGGCTCACCTCCAGATTTATTAGATCCACCTAAGGGAGATGCCTTTGCACTTCGTAGCGATGTCGCGCTTGAAATCGACCGAGTAAAAGAACCGCCAATGTTTCAAGTGTCTAAGACGCATTTTGCAGCTACTTGGCTTTTGGACCCACGTGCGCCAAAAGTAGATATGCCTGAGGAGATTTTGAGAAGACGTAAAATCTTTTTTGGAGAAGGAGGTGCGTCTAATGACTAATACAACTGAAAAGAAGAAACTGGTTGAAGTGAAACACTTAAAGCAGTATTTTGGCACAAAGAAAAATGCCGTAAAAGCCATTGATGATATTTCCTTTGACATATACGAAGGAGAAACTTTCGGGTTAGTAGGAGAATCAGGTTCTGGAAAATCAACAACAGGAAGAGCATTGTTACGCCTATACCAACCGACAGATGGGGAAATCCTTTTTGAAGGGAAAGATATTGCGACACTAACAAAAGGGAAGGAACTTCTTGAGTTTCGAAAAGAAGCGCAGATGATATTCCAAGATCCTTACGCTTCACTAGATAGCCGGATGAAGGTGCGTGATATTATTGCAGAAGGTATTGATATTCATCATTTGGCCGCCACAAAAGAAGAGCGAAACAAAATGGTTGATGAGTTGCTAGAAACAGTGGGGCTAAACCGAGAACATGCCAACCGTTATCCGCATGAATTTTCAGGAGGTCAACGTCAACGAATCGGGATTGCCAGGGCGCTCGCCTTAAATCCAAAATTCATCGTTTGTGATGAGGCGATTTCTGCACTAGACGTTTCCATTCAAGCACAAATTGTGAATTTGCTAAAGAAGCTCCAGAAAGAAAAAGGACTTACTTATCTCTTTATTGCCCATGATTTATCCATGGTGAAATATATTAGTGACCGGATTGCTGTCATGTATCGTGGCCGTATTGTGGAAATGGGCTCTGCGGAATGTGTCTATACGAATCCACAACACGCCTATACGAAGAGTTTGCTATCCGCTATTCCTCTACCCGATCCTCGTGAAGAGAAAAATCGAAAACGGATTGTTTACAAAGGTGAAGATTTCGATGAGAATGCTACTCTGCAAGAAGTGGAACCCGGTCATTTCGTTTTAAGATAATGAAGAAATAGAGGAAAATCGTACTTTTTATGGAAGGTATAGACATTTTTGGTAGAATTCTGTAAAATAACAGTACTATCTGAATTAATAGATAGTCCGCTTTCGAATGCGGATGAATAAGGTTTGAGGATTTGATTGCATTTCCTCCTAGGAAACCTTAATGAGAAGGGAGAGAAAGTTATGTCAAATCAAGTGGTTTTTGATAAAGTAGCTCAATTGATTGCAAACCGTTTTAGCGTTGACGCTTCAACCGTAACGGAAGGCATGACATTCCAACAAGACTTAAGCGCAGATTCACTAGATGTCGTGGAATTAGTTATGGAATTAGAAGATGAATTTGGAATTCAAATTTCTGATGAAGATGCAGAAAACATCACAACAATTGGAGACGCAGTGAATTATATCACTGAACATCAAGCTTAATATTCAAAAAGGATGGTAGGATTGTCTACCATCCTTTTTTTATTAACAAAGAAATAAAATATTCATGATGTTCACAAATTAAAGACTTTTTCTACATAATATGTACAAAATATTGAAACGGAGAGGCCTTTATTATTAAAAAAAAATGATAGAAAAATAAAAATATAATGAGAATAAGGTTTAAGGTTGCAGTGACATGGGAATAAGAGTAATATTTAAGATATTCTAAAAACAAATCCAAAGTTGGAGGGAAACACATGAACAAAAAAGCAATTGCTGGTTTATTAGGTGCTGCTTCTTTAGTAACTTTAGCTGCATGTAATAACAACAAAGCGAATAACGCTAGTGGGGAGTCTGCTGCAAAAGCATCAGAACGTAAATTCCCAACGGAAGTATCAAATGAAGGGACAGTTGTAAAAGGTGGAACAATTAACTATGCGATTGTATCTGACTCACCATTTAAAGGGTTAATCAACCCATTACTATCAATTGATAATGCCGACGGTGCATTAGAAGATTTTGCTTTTGCAAACTTATTCGAATTCGATGAAAACCAACGCATCAAAAAAGATGGCGGTATGATGGAATTCACTTTAGACAGAGAAAAGAAAACTGTAACATTAAAATTACGTTCTAAAGACTACAAATGGTCAGATGGACAACCTTTAACAATCGATGACTATATCTTTACTTATGAATTTATCGGGCGTAAAGACTATGACGGAGTTCGTTACGATGAAAATGCTGAAAATGTTGTTGGTATGGAAGAATTCCACGCAGGAAAAGCAGATAAAATCTCAGGACTTGAAAAAGTGGATGACCAAACAGTTGTAATCCACTTGAAAGAAGTGTATCCAGCTTTAGAAAAAGGTGGAAATGCTATTATGGGTAGTATCTTGCCAAAACATGTTTTCAAAGATATGACTTATGAACAAGCAGTAACTTCAGATGCAGCTCGTACTAAAGTTGTGGGTAATGGACCATTCATCGTCGATACAGTAGTTCCAGGGGAGTCTGTAACATTCAAGAAAAACCCATACTACTATAAAGGCGAACCTAAAGTGGACGGCGTAAAAGCAGATATCGTATCTCAAGATTCAATCGTTCAAGAAATGAAAGCTGGTAAATATGACTTCGCTAAAATGCCTTCAGACCAATATGATGCTTATAAAAACTTATCAAATATCACATTAATTGGTGACATCACAAACAGTATTTCTTACATTGGTTTCAATATGGGTCACTATGATAAAGAAAAAGCTGAACATGTATTTGAACCTTCTAAGAAGATGAGTGATCCAGCTTTACGTAAAGCCATCGCTTATGCATTAGATAATGAACAAGTAGCTAACGAAACTTACCAAGGTTTACGTACTGCAGCAAATACATTATTAACACCATTCTTTGGTGAAATCTATGCGGATAAATCAGAAGTCCCAGGATTCACATACAACCCTGAAGAATCTAAAAAAATCTTAGCGGATGCAGGATACAAAGATACTGATGGAGACGGTTATGTTGAAGACAAAGAAGGAAAACCATTAACAATCACATTATTAGTGCCAGTAGGTAGCCAAACAGATGATGCTGTTATTCAACAATACATCGAATGGTGGAAAAATGTTGGTCTACGCGTAGAGTTATTAAACGGCCGTGCATTAGAATTTAACGCATACGCTGAAAAATTAACAAAATATGCGGATGACTACGATATGTGGTTAGGTGGATTCACAATTGGTTACAACCCTGACCCAGATGGATTATACGGACCAAAAGCTCGTTTCAACTTCTCACACTATGTGAACGATGAACACAACAAGTTAATCGAAGAAATCGCTTCTGAAGCTTCATTCGATCAAGCTAAACGTGTTGAATTATTCAAACAATGGCAAAAATTTGTATTCGAAAATCCATTCCAAGTTCCACGTTTCAACACTTACTCATTAACAGCAGTAAACAAACGTGTTAAACATGTAGATATTGCTCAAGGTAAAGAATCTGGATGGGAACAAGTAGAATTACTTTCTGATACTGGTGTTGCTGATAAATAATTGAATGAAATCTTATTTTAAGACCTTGCTTTTGCAAGGTCTTTTTTTGTATAAAAAGAAGTTTAAAAAGAAAAGAGTTCTTAATGAAATATAGTCCAAATCAGGTACTTAAAATAAAGTTAAAAAAGAATATAGATTTTTCTTGCAAATAATTAAAATTCTGTTAAAATTAACATCAAGAATTAATTTGTCAGACAATTCATCTGAAGTTAGGATGGACTCGAAGTCTGAGAGTGGAGGAAAAATGAAAAAGAAGAGCTTATTATTCTTATCAGCTGCAGCGGCAGCACTAACATTAGCAGCATGTGGGAATGCTAATAATGGAAATAGTGGAAACACTTCATCTGAACCAGCAAAAGCAAGTTCAAAATCAAAATTTAATGCAGAAGTTACTCATGAAGGAACTGCAATTAAAGGCGGAACATTAAAATACGCTTTAGTAGCGGCTTCACCATTCAGTGGTATTTTCATTGATGAATTATCAACAAACACTACTGACTCATCGATTGCAAGTCAAGTAGACCAATCAATGTTTGAATATGATGAAAACCGTAAGTTAACGAATACAGGTTTAGCTTCATTAAAATTAGACGTTGAAGGAAAAACAGCGACTGTCACTTTAAATGCGAAAGACTATAAATGGTCAGATGGACAACCATTCACAATCGATGACTATATCTTCGCTATCGAAGCTATCGGTAACAAAGACTACACTGGTTCTCGTTACAACGACCGTTACCAAAACATTGTCGGAATGAAAGACTTCCACGAAGGCAAATCAGATAAGATTTCTGGTGTGGAAAAAGTGGATGATTATACAGTGAAAATTCACTTTGAAAAAATGTTACCTTCTATGCAATTAGCAGGTGGAGCGATTCCAGCATACACAATGCCAAAACATGTCTTCAAAGATATTCCAGTTAAAGATTGGGAACAAAGTGAATATGTACGCGGTACAAAAGTAGTCGGCTTAGGACCGTTCACAATTGAATCAATCGTGCCAGGGGAATCTGTAACCTTAAAAGCAAATGAAAACTTCTATAAAGGTCGTCCTAAAGTAGATAAAATGGTGATGCAAGTAGTTTCTCCAGACTCAATCGTTTCAGAAATGAAAGCTGGAAACTACGATATCGCAAGCATGCCAAGTGCTCAATATGAAGCATTCAAAGATTTAACAAACGTAACATTCTTAAGTTCATTTGCGCCTTCTTATGAATACATTTCATTCAAATTAGGAACATTTGATAAATCACAAGGTAAAAACGTAACGAATCCAAAAGCGAAAATGAGCGATCCTGCTCTTCGTCAAGCAATCGGTTATGCATTAGATATCGATTCAGCTGGAGAAAACTTATATCACGGATTGAACTATGGTACAAACTCTATCATCTTACCATTCTTCAAAGATGTATATAACAAAGAGCAAGAAGGATTTACTTATAACCCAGAGAAAGCGAAACAATTATTAGATGAAGCTGGTTATAAAGATGTTGATGGTGACGGAATCCGTGAAAATAAAGACGGTTCTAAGTTAACGATTAACTTTGCTGCTCGTACTCGTGACGCAGCGAATGAATCATTAATCCAACAATACTTAATTTGGTGGAAAGAAGTTGGTTTAGATGTACAACTTTATACAGGGCGTACAATTGAATCAAATAACTTCTACGTTAAAATTCAAGCAGATGATCCAGAAATCGATATGTTCGCTGGTGGTTGGGGAACAGGTTATGATCCAAACCCATCTAACTTGTTTGGTGAAACAGCTAAATTTAACTTCTCTCGTTATGTAAATGAAAAAGGTACTGAAATCATGAAGAAAATTTCTTCAACAGACGCTTTTGACGATGCGAAAAATAAAGAGTTCTACAAAGAATGGCAAGCATATGCTAAAGATGAAGCTTTCATGATTCCAACTTTAGTAGGGGACAGTGTAACTGCTGTAAATAAACGTGTGAAATATTATGACACTTCAATTGCAACAAGTGGTTCTAAATCTCAAGTTTACCAAATCGAATTGACTTCTGAAGATGGAGCAAAATAATAAAATGAAGACAAGTCTAGGAAATTTCCTAGGCTTGTTTTGTTTTTGAAAACTTTTTTCAAAAATGAGTAAAAAATGATGAAAATTAAAATAAGATTAAAAAACACTTGCAATTTGATAAAAAATCAAGTATTATAATCCCAACATAAATTTATGGATTCGAAATAAGAGCAAAATAAAAGAACGGAGAATGAATATGAACAAGAAAAAAATGATGATTTTGTTTTCTGCAACGACAGCTTTAACTTTAGCTGCTTGTGGCGGAAATAATAGTAGTTCGTCGACAACAAGTACTGAAGCCGGTACAGCCAAAACGAAGTATGCATCAGAAGTCACTCATGAAGGCACGCCGATTAAAGGTGGCACATTAAAATATGCTATCGTATCTTCATCACCGTTTTCTGGGATTTTTGCAGATGAGTTGTCTCAAGTCACTACTGATTCAACTATCGGGGGTCTTATAGATGAAAGCATGTTTGAATATGATGAGAACCGTAAATTAACCAATACGGGTCTAGCAAGTATTAAATTTGATGTTGAGAATAAAACAGCAACGGTCACTTTAAATTCAAAAGAGTATAAATGGTCTGATGGCCAACCAGTGACAATCGATGACTATATTTTCGCTTATCAAGCCATCGGAAATAAAGACTATACAGGTGTTCGTTACGACGGTGATTTTAAAAATGTCGTTGGGATGGAAGACTATCACAATGGAAAAGCAGATAGTGTTTCAGGTCTTGAAAAAGTGGATGATTACACGGTGAAAATTCACTTCAAAGAAATGAGCCCTTCAATGCAATTAGCCGGTGGTTCTGTTTCTGCTTATATTATGCCGAAACATATCTTCAAAGACATTCCTGAAGCGGAGTGGGAACAAAGTGATTACGTTCGTAGTAAAAAATTCGTTGGTCTTGGACAATTCAAAATTGATTCTATTGTAGCCGGTGAATCTGTAACACTCGTTCCAAATGAACACTATTATAAAGGTGTAGCAAAAGTTGATAAAGTCGTAATGGAAGTCGTTTCACCAGATAATATCGTGTCAGAAATGAAAGCTGGGAATTACGATATCGCGACAATGCCAAACGCGCAATATGAAGCTTATAAAGATTTAACAAATGTGACTTTCTTAAGTTCACAAGAATCAGCCTATGAATATATCGGTTTCCACTTAGGAAAATATGATAATGCTGCAGGTAAAAATGTAACAGATCCAAATGCAAAAATGAGTGATGCAAACCTACGTCAAGCGATGGCGTATGCACTAGATGTTGAAGCAGCGGGTCAAAACTTGTATAACGGATTACAACATGCCTCAAATTCTATTATCATTCCGTTCTTTAAAGATGTTTATAATAAAGACCAAGAAGGATTTACTTACAATCCTGAAAAAGCGAAACAATTATTGGATGAAGCAGGATATAAAGATGTGGATGGAGATGGACTTCGTGAAAACAAAGACGGTTCTAAGTTGAAAATTACTTTTGCCGCTCGTACACGTGACGAAGCCAACGAATCATTAGTACAACAATACTTAAACTGGTGGAAAGAAATCGGGTTAGACGTTCAACTGTACACAGGACGTACGATTGAATTGAACTCATTCTATGATAAAATCCAAGCGGATGATCCAGAAATCGATGTGTTTGCAGCAGGATGGTCAACAGGTTACGATCCAAACCCAGAAGGATTGTTTGGGGAAACAGCGAAATTTAACTTCGAACGTTATGTAGATCCAGAAGGAAATGCAATCATGAAGAAAATCAGTTCAACAGAAGCCTTTGACTCAGCGAAAAACATTGAGTTCTACAAAGAATGGCAAAAATACGTTCATGATAAAGCGTTTATCTTCCCAACGTTAGTCGGAGAATCGATTACTGCTGTTAACAAACGTGTGAAATACTTCGATGTTAACTTAGGTAGTCAAAAATCAGCTCTATATCAAATCGAATTAACGAGTGATACAGCAGCGAAATAAGGTTTCGAAAAGACTGGCTCAGCCAGTCTTTTTTGTTCCTACACCCAAAGCATTAAAAGGAAGATCAATTGGAAGATTTTTGTTTCTTTTTTTAGAATGAATCAAAATTAAAATAACATGAGAAAAGTTAATTTTTTGCTCATAAATAATAGCATTCGAGCCTAATTCATGGTAAACTAAAAATACGTTGTATTTGCGCTGGAATTGTCTTACAATTTGCATTCGAGCTGGAAGCAACGTATAATAGAAACAATGTTTATTATTTTAAAATACAAATAGTTACACAACAAAAAATAAGGAGGAATCGGATTTGACAATTGATAAGCCACTATTAGAAATCAATAACTTGCACGTTGGTTTCCGTATCAAAGATGATTTTTATGATGCAGTAGATAATGTATCTTTAACATTAGAAAAGAATGAAATTTTGGCCATTGTTGGGGAGTCAGGATGTGGGAAATCTACATTAGCGACAACTATCATGGGATTACACAATAAAAACAACACAAAGATTACTGGAGACATTATTTATAATGATGTGAATTTAGTAAACTTAAATGAAGCGTTATATAACAAAATTCGCGGAAATGATATCGGAATGATTTTCCAAGATCCATTGGCTTCATTAAATCCTTTGATGACGATTGGTGCTCAAATCGATGAAGCTCTTTATTATCATACAGATTTAAATGAAAAAGAACGTACAGAACGTGTATTAGAATTGTTAGGACAAGTAGGGATTCCAAACCCACAACGTACTTTCAAACAATACCCACATGAATTATCAGGTGGGATGCGTCAACGTGTGGTTATCGCGATTGCATTATCATGTAAACCACCAATCATCATTGCCGATGAACCAACAACTGCATTGGACGTAACCATCCAAGCGCAAATCTTAGACTTATTAAATGATATCCAAAAAGAAACAGAATCTGGAATCATCTTAATCACTCACGACCTTGGGGTAGTAGCAGAAACAGCTGACCGTGTAGCCGTGATGTATGCTGGACAATTTGTAGAAGTGGCACCAGTTGCTGAATTATTTACAAACCCACAACATCCTTATACTCGTTCATTACTACAATCAATCCCACAAGCGGGTTCAGAAGGTCAAGAATTACACGTAATCAAAGGAACAGTGCCACCATTACCAAAATTACCACGTAAAGGTTGCCGTTTCGCTCCACGTATTCCGTGGATTTCAGCGGACGCTCATGAAGAAGATCCAACACTTCATGAAGTTGGGCCAAATCACTTCGTTCGTTGTACATGTTATAAACATTTCCATTTTGAAGGGGAGGAAGCATAATGAGCGGTTTTGTAACCATTGAAGATTTAAAAGTTCACTATCCGATTCGTAGTGGCTTCTTTAACCGAGTAACGGATCATGTTTATGCGGTTGACGGAGTGTCACTTGAAATTGAAGAAGGGAAAACTTACGGTCTTGTTGGAGAATCAGGTTCTGGGAAATCAACTATCGGTAAATCGATTATTGGTCTAGAACACGTAACAAGCGGTAAAGTCATTTACGAAGGGCAAGACGTAACAAACAAAGCACGTCGTCGTACTTCAGACTATAACCGTAACGTACAAATGATCTTCCAAGATTCACTATCAAGTTTTAACCCTAAAAAACGTATTTTAGATATCGTAGCTGAACCATTAAGAAACTTCGAACGTTTATCTCCAGAAGAAGAGAAAAAACGTGTTATCGAATTAATGGAAATTATCGGATTATCTGAAGAAGCATTATTAAAATATCCACACCAGTTCTCAGGTGGTCAAAGACAACGTATCGGTGTTGCTCGTGCCTTAGCAAGTAACCCTCGTTTAATCATCGCCGACGAACCAGTATCAGCGTTAGACTTATCTGTACAAGCGCAAGTGTTAAACTACATGAAACGTATCCAAGATGAGTTCAACTTAAGCTACTTATTTATTTCCCATGACCTTGGGGTTGTAAAACATATGTGTGATGAGTTATTCATCATGTACCGTGGACGTTTCGTTGAAACTGGACGTGCTGAAGATATTTATGCAAATCCACAACACATCTATACAAAACGTCTATTGTCTGCGATTCCGGTAATCGATCCAGAAAACCGTGAAGCAAACAAACTTCGTCGTAAAGAAGCTGAAAAGTTCTATCAAGAAAATCAAAAACTTTATTATGATGAAAATGGTCGTGTATTCGACTTACAAAAAATCTCAGGCACACATGCTGTTGCATTAAATCCAAAAGGAGGAAAATAATTATGTGGAAAACCATTTTACGTCGTGTGTTATTGATGTTGCCACAAATCTTCATCCTTAGTGTGTTAGCATTCTTAATCGCGAAGATGATGCCAGGGGATCCATTTACAGGTTTAATTACTCCAGAAACGGATCCAAATACAATTGAAGCTTTACGTGTGAAAGCCGGATTCTATGATCCGCTTCCTGTTCAATATTGGAACTGGATTTCAAAAGCATTCCGCGGAGACTTCGGTCAAAGTTATACTTACAAATATGAAGTAACGAAATTAATCGGTGAACGTATTGGTAACACAGTATGGTTATCATTACTAACGATGATTCTAACTTACTTAATCGCATTACCATTAGGGATGATTGCAGGTCGTTACCAAAATACTTGGGCTGATAAAGCAATCGTAGTATATACCTTTATTACTTACTCAATCCCAGTATTCGTATTCGCCTTAGTATTATTATGGTTATTTGGTTATACATTAGGCTGGTTCCCAACTCGTGGATCTGTCGATTCAGATGTAGTTGCCGGAACAATGAGTTATTATATGAACAAATTCCATCATATGATTTTACCAGCGTTTACGATGGCGATTCTTTCGACAACTGGTACGATTCAATACTTACGTACAGGGGTTATCGATGCGAAAAGTCAAGACTATGTTCGTACTGCACGTGCGAAAGGGGTTCCTGAAAATATTGTGTTCAACCGCCACATCTTCCGTAACTCAATCTTACCGATTGCAGCTTTCTTAGGATATGAATTCACTGGTTTAATCGGCGGTTCTGTGTTTATCGAAAACATCTTCTCATATCCAGGGATGGGGAACTTATTCGTATCATCTATTACAGGACGTGACTACTCAGTAATCTTAGCGTTACTATTACTATTTGGTACAGCGACACTTTTAGGTACGCTATTATCAGATATTATTATGAGTATTGTAGACCCACGTGTCCGTGTACAATAATAAAAGGAGGAGTAGCAAATGGAGCAAAATAATGTAAATACAGTTGAAGAAACTGTCGTTGAAGAAAGCACCGTATCTACACCGCCTGCTGGTTTTCAGGTTATTGTACGGGAGTTTTTAAAAGACAAAATTGCCTTAACAGCATTAATTTTATTAGTGTTAATTTTCTTAGTTATCTTTATTGGACCAATGTTTATTAATGAAGATACAGCTCTTAAAGTAAACATTTTAGGTCGTTATAAAGCACCAACAAATGCTCACTTATTAGGGACAGATGAAAGTGGTCGTGACGTTTTAGCCTTATTAATTATCGGGGCTCGTAATTCAGTATTAATCGGCTTCTCAGTAACGATTCTTACTTGTATCGTTGGTATCTTTGTTGGTTTGATTTCTGGTTACTATGGTAAATGGGTGGATACAACGATTATGCGTGTCGTTGACTTTATCATGATTTTACCAACATTGATGATTATCATCGTATTCGTAACAGTAATTCCAAACTATACAATGTTCCACTTCGTATTTATCATGACAGCCTTCTATTGGGTAGGTTCTGCACGTTTATTCAGAACACGTACTCTTCAAGAAGCAAGCTTAGATTATGTAAATGCGTCTAAAACACTAGGGTCTAGCGATTTTAGAATTATGTTCCGTGAAATCTTGCCAAACTTAAGTTCATTAATTATCGTTAACTTAATCTTACGTTTAGCAGGGAACATTGGTATTGAAACAGGGTTAACTTACTTAGGTTTCGGTTTACCATTTACAACACCATCACTTGGTACATTAATCTCTGCAGCGAAAAATGCGGACATCATTGAAAACAAATTATGGGTTTGGTTACCAGCCACAATCTTAATCTTAATCATGATGTTATGTATCAACTATGTTGGTCAAGCCTTACAACGTGCAGCGGATTCTCGCCAACGTTTAGGTTAATCATAAAACAGCAAAAGAGATTGAAGGAAACTTCAGTCTCTTTTTTTGTACACAAAAGGCCAAATAGAAAATTTTTTCGTACCTAATAGAGAAGAAAAGTGTAGGATTTCGATGTTTGGTTGTGAAATAGATGGGAATCTAGTAAAATAGAGGATACAAATGGCGAAAGGAGTGGCCACGATGTACGTAAGTGAATCATTTGAAACGGTATTAAAGAACCGTGAATTGAAACTGGATAAGAAAGATTTAGGCAATGACGGAATTGCGTTTCTGGGTCTGTATTCAGAAGAAGATGATGAGTTCCCGTTTAGCGTCGTGTTTGATGACAGCCAGGACCGTACCGATTACCAAATCACTTATGAAGGAATCGGAAATGGGAAAGACTTAGGCTTAGATTTATTCGATGTGCTTTTTACCATTAATCGCTTAAACCAGGAGTTAGTAGCTTACTATACGCTACTCATGGACCCAGACGGTGAACTTTTTATTCGCTATGTGGGAAGAGTCACTCCATTTGAAACTTTCACTTTGTATGAATTACTCGTGATGGGTTCAAAAATTGCCTCAGAAGTACGAAGAACATTATTAGAGTTAAAGGATGAGAACGATATTTAAGAAGTATTCCGATTTGATAAAGCCATACGACATTATTATTGTGCTCGTTTTATTGGTCTTATCATTTTTACCAAATGCAATTTATGCTTACCAACAAGCAACCGTTAAAGAAGAAGCTAAGATATATGCCATCATTACCATTGATGGGGAGGAGGTTCAGCGTATCGAGTTGAGCGAAAATACGCCTCGTGAAGAGTTTTATTTTGAACCTCATGATAATCAATATAATATTATCGAAGTTGATGGAACTAGAATTAGAGATAAAGAGGATAATAGCCCCGATCAGATTGCTGTGAATACGGGCTGGATTTCCAAACCGGGTCAGACAAGTATTTGCTTGCCACATGGGCTGATGATTGAGATTGTCTCAACCGAACCTGCCAATAGTGATAATGACACCATTATTCCGTTATAAAGCAATGGAAAGTTCGCTATGTATGTAGCGGACTTTTTTGATTTCTCGACAGTTCCCGTTCCAAGGAGGAGAGCATTTTGCCCGTTGCCTTAGCGTTTGCCAAATAGACTAAAATCAAACAGTGCATTTTTTATAACCCAAGCCTATTTCGGAGTTTTTGAGTAAGAATATCTTACTAGTAAGATATTCTCTATGAAGTAGACGATGAGGAGAATCAAGCGGATTTTATAATAGCAGTAATGGGGGATAGCATTCAAAGTGAATTACGTACTCTTGAAAATTTATTTTCTAGAGTACGTTTGAATCTTGAAAGAGCTTGAGACCATGGCTCAAGCCGGTGCCTCATTACAGCTATTATAAAAAAATCCGCAAGGATTCGAATCATCGTCATTATTAAATTCATACAGAATTATTTTTATAGAAGAGAAGCTACCCATTATTTTATAAAAAACTCACGAAAGAGCGCTGGAATATGGTATTATAGTGAAATAAGGAGGAATGCACTGTGCGAATTATTTCAGGAGAATTTGGCGGAAGACGCTTAAAGGCAGTACCGGGCCAAAATACTCGTCCGACGACAGACAAGATAAAAGAATCGCTCTTCAATATTTTGGGCGGTTATTTTGACGGAGGAGTCATGCTTGATATGTACAGTGGAAGCGGAGCCGTCGCCATCGAGGCCGTTTCTCGTGGGATGGACCGTGCGTTTCTATTCGAGAACAATCGCCTTGCACAAAAGACGATCGAGCAAAATATCGAGATTACAAAATCACCAGAGCAATTTCATTTAAAACGACAAAACGTGAAACAAGGACTCAAAACCATTGCAAGTGACCCTGCGTTTGAACCGTTCGAGTTGGTGTTTATGGATCCACCGTATCGCTTGCAAGAAATTGTAAAAGACATTGAGCAGTTGCAAGAACTCAACCTTCTTTCCTCGGACTGCGTGATTGTCTGCGAGGTAGATAAGGAAGTGCAACTTCCAGAACGAATTTTAGAATTTGAGCAATATAAGCTCGTGGAGTACGGAATTACAGCCTTAGTGTTCTTTGACCGTGCGTCCGACGAAGAGGAGGCTTAATATGAGAAAAGCGGTAGTAGCAGGAAGCTTCGACCCGATTACAAATGGGCATTTAGATATTATCGAGCGAAGTGGTGAGCTCTTCGATGAAGTGATTGTGGTTTTATCGCATAATGTTCAGAAAAATTATTTATTTTCTTTAGATGAGCGAAAATCACTGGTTGAAAAAGTGATTGAGCATGTACCCAATGCCAGAGTGGTGGCCGTAAGTGGAGGATTAACGGTAGAGGCGGCGGTCCAGTTAGGAGCTAGCGTTCTTGTGCGCGGGGTTCGAAACGCAACTGACTTCGAATATGAAGCGACTCTTGCATCCCATAACCGTGTTCAAAATGGGGAAGTTGAAACGGTTCTTTTGCTCAGTAAGGAAGAATATCGCTTTGTAAGCTCTTCGATGATGAAAGAATTGGCACGTTTTGGTGGGGATGTCAGTCCTTTTGTCCCTGAAGTTGTGAAACGCGCCTTAGAAGAAAAGTATAAGGATGCGCCAGAACGAAAAATTAGAATGGATGAGGAGATTACAAATGTCGAAGTCTAAGAAATTTTTTTATATTATTTTAACAGTTATTCTGTTAGCGATTATTTCATTTATTCCCATTCCTTACGTCATTGAATCTCCCGGAACGGCTGAAGATGTATCTCAATTTCTAACGGTCAATGGGACAAAAGATGAAGAGGAGGGGACGCTGCGAGTGCTGACTGTCTATGTAGAACAAGCAACCGTCCTAACTTCTTTAAAACAATTTTTCAAACATCATGAGATTTTACCTGAAGAAAAAGTATTTGGAAACTATACTCCAGAAGAATATAATCAATTACAAGAGTTCAGTATGCGAAATGCTCGTTCAAAAGCAGTTCGTGTCGCCTTTGAAACAGCTGGAAAGTCAGTAGAAAGTAAAGTCAACGGTATCTTTGTCACTCGAGTGGATCAAAATTCTAATTTCCGTGATAAATTAAAAGTTGGCGATATCATTGAAACAATTGATGGAAAGAGACTTGAAAATACGGATGAAAGTCTTGAAGAACTACAAGATTATCTTTCTTCACTGAAGCCCGGTCATTATTTATCGCTGATGGTCAAACGCGATGGAAAGCCTCAACTCATACGAGAGCAATTAAAAATGAACAGTCGTACCGGTAGAATTCGTTTAGGATTTGATGGAGAGATTGATGAAGACGTAACTTCGGATCCGTCGATTGAATTTGATCCTCATGGTGTCAGTGGCCCTTCAGGAGGTTTAATGTTCACGCTTGAAATCTATAATCAAATTACAAACAGCCATTTGAAAAAAGGGCATAATATTGCTGGGACGGGAACGATTGAACTGGACGGAAGAGTTGGGAGAATCGGTGGGATTGATAAGAAATTGGTAGCTGCGATTGAAGCTGGCGCTACTGTTTTCCTAGCACCGGATGATGAAATTACGGATGAGATGCGTGAGCGTTATCCAGATATCAAGACAAATTACGAAGAAGTAAAAGAAGCAGCTGAAAAGTTAGGAACAGATATTAAAATCTACCCTGTAAAAACTTTACAAGAAGCGATTGAGATTCTAAAAAATCTATAACAGGAGAGTCATTTTTCTCATATCTTTAATTGGAGCAATCTTTTTAAGGAGTGAGAAAAATGGCTTTTTTTGATACATGGAGAAATAAATGGGAAGTAATGAATTGGAAAGTAAAAGGGAGTGTTTTATTTGTTTGCCTCATTATCGGGATGGGGCTTTTTTGGATGAGTCGGCAAGGGGAAGAGGTGGAAGAAGTTACCGCATCCCTATCGGAGACAACCATTCTTCATCAAGAAGTAGAAGATAAAACAACTGTTTCGACCGTCATTTATGTCGATGTAAAAGGAGAAGTTCACCACCCCGGAGTCTATCAAATGAAAGTAGAAAATAGGGTGAAAGATCTTATTGAGGCTGCAGGAGGGTTCACTCCATTGGCAGATGATCAAAAGTTGAATTTAGCTCAACTCTTAGAGGATCAAATGGTGATTGTAGTCCCGAAAAAGGGAGAAGAAGTAAATTCGGAGCTTGCTCAAACTCCCACGCCTCAAAAAAAGGAAGTTGGAAAAGAAGGCAAAGTCAATATTAATACGGCAACCGTTGAAGAATTGAAGACATTAAAAGGGATTGGGGAGAAAAAGGCAGAAGCCATTATAGAATATCGAAAGCAAAATGGTTCCTTTAAAAACAAAGAAGAACTTATGAAAGTGAGAGGGATTGGAAAGAAATTATATGAATCCTTTCAAGAAAGAGTGATTGTCCAATGATTTACTTTGTTCTTGCAAGCGTGATTGGGATGGCGATGGTTGTTTTTTCAGTCGGGAAAGTGGGATGGTTTCTTCCTTTACTGCTCATCATAGTTGGCTTTATCCGTGAACAATCAATACGAAAAAAAGTAATGGGTCTAATGGTCGTTGGAATTTTTTCTATTCGCTCATTTTATTATATCCAGGCTATTACACAAACTCCTTTTCACCCTTCACAGTCTCTCCATGGGCAAATGATATTAAATCCCCATCAGCTCAAAGTGAATGGGGATTTGTTAACCGGAAGTGCTCTTCTAGAAGCTGAAGGACAGAGTGAAAGAGTATTTTTTCGCTATACTCTTACTTCGGAAGAGGAGCAAAAGGAATTTCTAGAACTGGATCATGTGGTAAAGGTATCTGTCGAAGGAAGTATTGAGGAAATCGAACCAGCTAGAAATAAAGGGAATTTCGATGCGAAAAATCACTATTTGAGTTTGGGGATTCTTCATTCTTTCAAAATTGAGAGTCTTTCAAGTAGAAAAGTCGCCGTCAAAGGAATCTGTGCATCTATTGAAAATCTTCGTTTCTGGTTGCTACATCAAGTGCGCATGCAGGAGGAAAATCAGGTCAAACAATATACATTAGCATTGCTGCTTGCGGATAAATCAGGATTTGATGAAGAAGTTTGGAAAAGGTACAAACAACTTGGGATTCTTCATGTATTAGCGATTTCGGGGCTTCATATTTCGTTAATGGTTTCGGTTCTGCAAAAGTTTTTCTGGAGATGCGGAATCACTCGCGAGAAAACAGATGGTGTATTAATGTGTTTTGTGCTGTTCTATGGGTTTGTCATCGGATGGGGCATTAGTGGGACACGCGCGATTGGAATGGTGATCCTCTCGATTCTTTTGAAACGATGGACGCCTCTTCGTCATCACTCTCAACTATGGAGCCTTTTAGGGATGCTTGTCGTATCGCTCCTCATTTGGCCAGGAATTCTTTGGAATGTCGCTTTTCAATTAAGTTATGCTCTTAGCGCAGTGATTCTTCTATTATCCAAATGGCAAAAGAGTGTGCTTCCTAAAGTCAACGCTTCATTATGGATTCCAATAGGAGTAAGTGTTATGGCTCTGCCACTCGTCTGTCAGTATTTCTTTTATTGGAATGCCTTTAGCATCGTCCTTACTGCGTTGTTTTCGCTATTGTTTGAAGGGGTTCTATTCCCACTATTAACGATTTATCTACTTGCGGTATTATCGGGGTGGGGGAATTTAGTGGACATCATTTGCTTTCTGGGAGAAGCACTTCTTTCTGCCCTCACTCAACTATTAACCTTTTGTCAGAAGTTCACCTTTACAAAGTTTACATTTGGCATTTGGGAACCATGGGAGTGGGGTGTTTATTTTTTGCTGCTTTCTTTCGCGCTAGTGCTATTTGAACGAAGGAAGATGACGGTTAAAAAAGGACTTTTTTGTCTAGGGACTCTTATTTTACTTTTGGTGGAAGTTCCTTATCATTGGGGAACTGAGCTAATATTGATAGATGTTGGGCAAGGGGATTCGATTTTAGTAATGGGTCCAGGGTGGAATCAAGCGACATTAATCGATACGGGTGGATTGAGCGATTTTGCCTCCAAAGAAGAATGGAAAAGGTGCAAGAGAAAACCCCAAGGAGACACAACCGTCATTCCTGCTCTTCAAGCAGAAGGACTTTCAGAATTGTCGCAAGTAATGCTTTCCCATGGAGACGAAGATCATGTCGGGAATCTTCAAGCAATTGCAAAACAGGTTAAAATTAAAGAAATAGTGATTGGAAAAGGGATGGAGAAGATTCCATTGATGCAACAACTGAAAAGGGACTATCCGTCCATACGGTGGAAGTTGGTTTCTTCTGGAAATGAGTGGAAATGGAACCAAATGAAGTGGCAAATTCTATGGCCCAAAGACACTTCCAAAGGAGAAAATGATGATTCAATTGTAGCTCTTCTAACGATTCAAAAGCATACCGTGTTACTCACGGGAGATGCTTCTGAAAAAGTAGAAGACAATATTCTAAAAGACACTCCCAACTTGCATTTTTCTATTTTAAAAGTGGGGCATCATGGAAGCCGAACGTCTACAAGCGAAGCATTGTTACAAAAAGCTTCCCCTTCTGTTGCTTTGGTTTCTTGCGGGAAGAATAATCGTTATCGCCATCCTTCAATCGAGACGATAGGAAGGTTAAATGGAATACACGCTCATATTTTCCGAACGGATCAAGATGGACAAATTCGTCTTGATTTTAGAAAAGAAAAGATCGAAATTTCTACGAAACTCTCGAAAAAACGTCAAAAATTGAAAGAATAGACAAAGCCCACGTTTCAAGATAAACTTAAAGGATAGGAGGCGGAAAGATGGAATTTGAGAAACAACTCGATCGCATTAAAAACGGGCAAGTGAATCTGGTTTATTTAGTTCAAGGAAAAGAACCTTATTTACAAGAACTTGCGCGGAAAGTGTTTTTAGAGACCATTGTGGCTCCTGAAGATCAAGACTTGAATGTGGGACGATTCAATATGGAGGAAGTCTCTATTCAAACAGCTATTCAAGATGCAGAGTCGGTTCCTTTTTTTGGAGAGAGAAGATTAGTACTGGTTGATAATCCAAGCTTTTTTACAGGGGAAAAAGAGAAAAAATCAATGGATCATCAATTAGAAAGGTTGCAAGCCTATTTAGAAAATCCAATGGACAGTTCTGTGATGGTATTCTTTGCTCCGTATGATAAGTTGGATCAACGAAAGAAAATCGTGAAACAGTTAAAGAAAGTGGCGGTTTTATTAGACGCTAGTGAACTAACAGAGAGAGATGTTAAACAGTATATTCGAGATTCATTACGTAACCACCAGTACTCAATCCAAGAAGAAGCGCTGGAGACCTTACTTGTTAAAACGCAATATTCACTAACGAATAGTATGAAAGAATTGGATAAACTGATGATTGCTTCCATTGATACAAAAATGATTCCACTGGAATTAGTCGAGAGTTTAGTCGCTAAAACATTGGAACAGAATATTTTTGAACTTGGGGAATCTATCTTGAAAAAAGAAGGAGTCAAGGCGCTCCAAATCTATCACGATATGTTACTACAAAAAGAAGACCCCTTGAAGATGAATGCGATTCTTTTAGGACAGTTTCGATTATTGCTTCAAGTGTCCTACTTGAAAAGAGAAGGGTATCAAGAGCCGGAAATCCAAAAGACACTGGGCGTACATCCGTACCGTGTGAAGATTGCCCTGCAACAATCTAGAAGATTTGGGTTACCGCTTTTAGAAAAGGCCTTTATGCAATTGGTCGACACAGAATATGCTCTAAAGACGAGTGTAGGCATTAAAGAGATGCAACTGGAATGGTTTATCTTACAGTTTTGCGCGTAGCAAACAATAAAATTCAATAATACAACAAGGAGGAATATGTATGACCCCAATGATGATCATTATCGCTGCAGTTGCAGTGTTCGTATTACTAAGTTATGTAAAGGTAAAAACAAACAATGTTTCTAATAGAGAAAGTTCTTATTCGAATACTAATCGTTCATCTAACGAACAAGTAGAGTATATCCCAGAAGAACTAGAAGAACACTTACGTACATTAAAACGCGACGGTCGTCTTATTCAAGCAATCAAAGACTTACGTGACGAAACAGGAATGGGCTTAGCCGAAGCCAAACAATTTATCGATGACTTATCTGTCTAACAGAAGCAGAGTGCCAGGAGAGGAATCCTCCTTCCCCGGCACTCTCTTTTTCTTCCCGGAGTCTTCACATTGTTCAGGCCATTTTTTCCTAGCAACTTCATATCCCCCGGGCACTTTTTACTTTCCCGGAGCAGTCCTATTGTTCGGACTTCTTTTTTATCTCTGAAATCAAGCATAGGGGTAAAATTCTTACGGATTCTACGGGTAAAATCTAAATGGAGGATAAACAAAAAAGAATCAGTTTATTGAAAGAATAGCGGGGAAGTGCATTAAATGCGAATTAGCAGGAGTAGGAAGTCCTTCTGTACTCCTGCTTTGAGGCTTTAAAGGCGAGAGACCTAGGCTCGAGCCGTTGCCCCGCTATAACTCTTTCAATAACAAAACTGATTCTTTTCAGTTTATCCGATAAAGAAATCTACCTTGAAGAAATCCGTAAGGATTTTACCCAACCAACAAGAAGCACCACTTCTATTTCAGAGCATAAAAAAAGCCCGAGATCAATTCTCAGGCTAATTATTATTTGCTTAATTTTGCAGCAAGACGTGATTTGTCACGAGAAGCTTTGTTTTTGTGGATTAATCCTTTAGAAGCAGCTCCGTCGATTGCTTTGTGAGCAGCACGTAATAATTCTTCAGCATTTTCAGCACCTTCAGCTACTGCAGCTTCGAATTTTTTGATAGCAGTACGCATAGCAGAAGTTTGTGAGTTGTTTGCTAGTGTTGACTTTTTGTTAGTACGAACACGTTTGATTTGTGATGCGATATTTGGCAATGGGTTCACCCCTCTTTCATTTTACATGTATAATCACTGATCAGTTGTTTCCAACACGGACTATTATACAAAAGTCCAGTATGAAATGCAAGCAAGGTATAGGGTTGGGAGGGTGCAAGCTGGCGGTAAATATTGTTTATTGATGGTATAATGGAAAAGAATCGAAAAAAGAGGTGAAGGTATGAATGAATTTAAACTAGTGGCTCCGTATACGCCACAAGGAGATCAACCTCAGGCCATCCAGGAATTAGTGGAGGGGCTTAATAAGGGCGTTAAAGAACAGACACTTCTTGGTGCGACAGGTACTGGGAAGACATTTACGATTGCTAATGTGATAAAAGAAGTGAATAAACCGACATTAGTGCTAGCTCATAATAAAACATTAGCAGGGCAATTATATGGAGAGTTAAAAGAATTCTTTCCAGACAATGCTGTAGAATATTTTGTTTCTTATTATGATTACTACCAACCAGAAGCTTATGTGCCTTCTAGTGATACTTATATTGAAAAAGAATCCAGTGTCAATGATGAAATCGATAAGTTGCGTCACTCTGCTACAAGCGCGCTTTTGGAAAGAAGAGATGTCATTGTAGTTGCTTCCGTATCTTCTATGTACGGGTTGGTAAATCCAGAAGACTACCGTGACCATGTATTGTCTCTTCGTGAAGGAATGGAAATAGAAAGAGATGAATTACTTCGTCGTTTAGTTGAAATGCAGTTTGAGCGCAATGACTATGATTTCAGAAGGGGAACATTCCGAGTTCGAGGAGATGTCGTCGAAATCTTCCTCGCTGGACATGATGCGACGGCATTTCGAATCGAGTTTTTTGGAGATGAAATCGAAGCGATTAAAGAAGTAGATGTGTTAACAGGAGAAATTAAGGCAACGGTAGAGCATGTCCCAATCTTCCCGGCAACGCACTTTGTCGCGAATGAAGACCAAATCTCTAAGGCGGTTTCGACGATTAAAGAAGAACTCGCCCTCCGCTTAAAAGAATTAAGGGACAATAATGAGTTGCTTGAAGCGCAGCGATTAGAGCAAAGAACCAATTACGATATTGAAATGCTCCTAGAGATGGGATATTGTAATGGGATTGAAAACTACTCTCGCCATATGGATGGAAGAAAGCCAGGACAACCACCGTATACATTGCTTGATTTCTTCCCAGAAGATGCACTATTTGTGGTGGATGAGTCTCATATTACAATGTCTCAAATTCGTGGAATGTATAATGGGGACCGTGCTCGTAAGGAGCAATTAATTAAGTACGGATTTAGATTGCCAAGTGCGCTAGATAATCGTCCGTTACGCTTTGAAGAGTTTGAAGCAAAAGTTCCGCAAATTATTTATATTTCGGCGACTCCAGGGCCATATGAATTAGCACATACGCCAAAAGTTACTGAGCAAATCATTCGTCCGACAGGTTTGCTCGATCCGCCTGTGGAAGTACGTCCAATCAAAGGTCAAATTGATGATTTAATTAGTGAAATTAATTTACGAGTCGAACGTAATGAGCGTGTCTTTATTACGACGCTTACGAAGAAGATGTCTGAAGACTTAACGGATTACTTAGAAGAAGTAGGTATTAAAGTGAAATATCTTCATAGTGATATTAAGACATTGGAACGTACTGAAATCATCCGAAACTTGCGATTAGGAGAATTTGATGTATTGGTCGGAATCAACTTACTTCGTGAAGGCTTAGACGTACCAGAAGTTTCTCTAGTGGCGATTTTAGATGCTGACAAAGAAGGCTTCCTACGTAGTGAGCGAGCTTTAGTCCAAACGATTGGACGTGCCGCACGAAATGCGAATGGCCGAGTGATTATGTATGCCGATAAGATTACTGACTCTATGCAAAGAGCGATTGATGAAACAAACCGTCGTCGTAGTGTCCAAGAGGCATACAATAAAGAACACGGCATCGTTCCGAAGACCATCGTGAAGAATATTCGTGATTTAATCGCGATTACACATGAAGTGGAAAAAGAAGATGCTCCAAGCACCGCAAAAGACTTCAAGAAAATGTCGCAAGAACAAAGACGCGAAGCCATCGAGTTGCTTGAATTGGATATGCGTGCAGCTGCCAAAGCACTAGATTTCGAAAAAGCGGCTGATCTGCGTGATGTGATTTTAGAGCTAAGAGCTGAGTATAAATTATAAGAGGTTTATTCAATGAAATGGAATTTAAAAGAAGACCTGACAGAACATGAAGGAGAAACAATTCTTAGCAATATAGAAGGTTTCTCCTTCTATATTGTCAGTGCCACAAAAGAAAAAGGATTAGAAATCATTGTTTTAGATGAGTTTAATGAACGATACACTTTGTTTGATGTAGAAACAACAGGAAGTAGTATTGCCCAAGCTCTTCGAGAAGAAGCCGGTGAAATAGCGACGAAGTGGATTCATCCTCTTCAAGGAGAACTGAGCGCCACAAAGGAAAAATGGACGGATTGGATTCATTGCAATATTGTCCCTTTTAGTTCTCAACCGTTCAAAAGGTCTTCAGCGACGATGTTTAGAGTAGAAGAGCAAGGAAAGTGCTATGCCTTGATGACGGAAATCCCGTTCCATAAATTAGGGGTTGCAAGTGAAGAGCGAGTGTTAATCTTGAATGTGAAAATTGATCCAGACACGAAGGAAAAGCTATTAACGAATGAAGGTTTCTTTGAAGTGTATCATATGAATAAAAAGCATTGGATTTCAATTGCGCTGAATGTATGCACAGATGAAGCACTCATCAAAGAGTGTATTTATTTCAGCTACAAATGTGTTGCAAAGAAAGACAATTCTTTACTTTCTAAAAGAGGTTCGTTATAATTTTCAACATAGCGTTTTAGCAAAAGGAGATTTTTTTATGGTAAATATTGCAATTGTAGGAGCGACAGGGGTCGTTGGAACAAAAATGATTGAACGTTTAGAAGAAAGTGATTTACAAGTAGACCACTTATATCTACTTGCATCAGCACGTTCAGCAGGAAAAGTACTACAGTTTAGAGGAAAAGAGTATGTAGTCGAAGAATTAACGGAAGACTCCTTCAAGCGTGATATTGACTACGCCATCTTCTCAGCAGGAGGCGGCACTTCATTGAAATTTGCGCCCATCGCAGAACATGACGGCGTGATTGTCATCGATAACTCAAGCGCATGGAGAATGGATCCAGAGATTGATTTAGTCGTACCGGAATGTAACGCACCAACATTAGAGCGCAAAATTATTGCAAATCCAAACTGCTCAACGATTCAATCGGTAGTGCCATTACGTCCATTGCATGATGCATTTGGATTAAAACGTGTGGCTTATACAACTTACCAAGCTGTTTCAGGTTCTGGACAAGCAGGGATTAACGATTTAAGAAACGGGGAAAAAGGGGAGGCTCCAACAAACTACCCACACCCAATTTACAATAATGTATTGCCTCATATCGATGTATTTTTAGAAAATGGCTATACAAAAGAAGAAATGAAAATGATTCAAGAAACTCGCAAGATTCTTGGCTTGTCAGACGATGTAGCTGTGACAGCCACTTGTGTGCGTGTACCTGTATATAACTCACACTCTGTAGAAATCAATGTGACTTTCGAAAAAGATACAACACCGGAAGAAATTCGTGCATTATTAGCAAAAGCACCAGGCGTAATCGTATTAGATAAACCTGAGGAAAATGTGTATCCAACACCATTACAAGCAACTGGACATGATGAAGTGTACGTGGGACGTATTCGCCGTGACATTTCACAACCAAACAGCTTCCACATCTGGTGTGTGGGCGACAATATTCGTAAAGGTGCTGCGAGCAATGCTATCCAAATTGCGGAGTACATTGAAGCGCACAATTTACGTAAATAATGAAATAGAAGACTGGGCACTTGGCTGACAGTATAGTGAATAATGTTGATTACTCCAAATCCTTTCGGATATCTTCATAATAGCTATAACGTTGCACTGGTTCGAGCCTAGGTCTCTCACCTTTAAAGCCTCAAAGGGAGCGTACGGAATAAAATTCCTACGCTCCCTTTTGCGCATTTAATGCCATTCCACGTTATGGCTATTATAGAATCCGTAAGATTTTTCGTAATCAGCTTTCTAATAAGCAAAAGTTGCCCAGTCTTCTAATGATTATTTACTCCACTAGACCAAACGGTTAGGTTAAAAAAGGTTTCCTTGAAGATGGAATAACTTGATATATCATTTATGATACGTATTCTAAATGATGCATTTTTAGAAATTTAAAAGTGAATGTCACATTTTTGTTACGTAATATAATTGTTACATCTCTTATTATCAAAAACAGGAATCGAGGGATTCTGCTTTTGCACGGCATAAATTGTGATACAATAAAAGTACTATTGATGTAAAAGGAAGTATGATTGTGAATCAATTAAAACCTTATTTAAAGCCATATTTGAAAGAAACAATATTGGCACCTTTATTCAAATTATTCGAAGCAATTTTGGAGTTATTAGTACCGCTTATAATGGCAGTCATCATTGACAAAGGGATTGGAAACCAAGATACCTCCTTAATCCTTGGTCAAGGGGCTATTTTAATCGTCCTAGGGATTTTAGGGGTCGTCGTGTCCATTACGGCCCAATATTATGCTGCTAAAGCGGCAACTGGATTTACAGCGGACGTGAGACAGGCGCTCTTTTCAAAAATTCAATACTTCAGTTTCTCGCAACTGGATGAGCTGGGGAATGACACTTTACTGACACGTTTGACGAGTGATATGAATCTCGTGCAAAACGGGTTAAACATCGCGCTTCGTCTGTTGCTTCGTTCGCCGTTTATCGTTGGCGGAGCGATTGTGATGGCATTTGTCGTGAATGTGGAAATGGCGTGGACGTTTGCCATTACGGTGCCGATTTTAGCAGTCGTTGTATTCGGGATTATTTATTGGACGATTCCAATGTATCGCCGTGTTCAAGGGCAACTAGATCGGATTATGCGTCTGGTTCATGAGAATTTACTGGGTGTTCGTGTGATTCGCGCATTTAACCGTGAAAAAAAAGAAATTCAGTCGTTTAGAGAAGATACCGAAGTGTTGAATCAGGCGCAACAAAAGGTGAGTGCTCTATCAGGAGCTATGAACCCTATTACGTTTGTGATTGTGAATGTAGCGCTCATCGTCATTTTATATAGTGGGGCGATAAAAGTGGATACAGGAACGTTGTCAAAAGGGGACGTCATCGCCTTAACAAACTATATGTCACAAATTCTAGTGGAACTTGTAAAATTAGCCAATCTTATCGTGTTAATGACGAAATCCGTTGCGAGTGCTGAGCGTATCGACAATATTCTATCGATGGAACCGGATATGGTCGAAGGAACCAAAGACGTTCATCCAGATAATGAGGTGGCTGTGGCGTTTAAAGACGTGACGCTGACATATCAAGGGGACCAAAATGCAGCGCTCAACCATATCTCCTTTACCGCGTTAAAAGGAGAAACCATCGGCGTTATCGGTGGGACTGGTAGTGGAAAATCGTCTCTTGTGAATATGATTCCTCGTTTCTATGATGCGACCGAGGGAAGTGTAGAGGTGTTCGGGGAAAACGTTCGTGACTACCGATTTGCATCGATTCGTGGCGCAGTCGGAATGGTCTTGCAAAAGGCGCAACTCTTCCGTGGAACGATTGCCGACAATGTCCGTTTTGGATATGCATCTGCTTCAAGTGAAGTCGTAGAACAGGCACTCGGTGTCGCTCAAGCCAGCGAATTTGTTGAAACGAAAGAAGGCGGACTGGATTATGGCATTGAACAAAATGGACGCAACTTATCAGGTGGGCAAAAGCAACGGATGACGATTGCCCGTGCGATTGCGAAACAAGCACCAATTTTAATTTTAGATGATAGTGCTTCGGCATTAGACTTTGCGACCGATGCAAAATTACGTGAGGCCATCAAGAACCAAACGCCACGTCCAACAACCTTTATCGTGTCGCAACGGGCGGCTTCTGTGCAGTACGCAGACTTAATTCTTGTGCTTGATGAAGGGAATCTGGTCGGCAAGGGCACGCATGAAGAGCTATTAGCCAATAACGAAATTTATCAAGAAATTTACTATTCACAATTTCCAAAGGAGGATGAAGCGTGAGACAGAAAACTCAATGGGAAACCGTCCGTAAAGTCCTCCGCTACATCCGTCGCTACCGAATTTACTTTGTAGCGTCCATTCTTTTGGCAAGTGTGAATGTATTTGGGACGTTAATGATTCCAAAATTAGTCGGGGAAGCCGTGGACCAAATGCTGGACACCGGGCAAGTCTTCTATGAAGGACTATTTGCCATCCTATGGCAGATTGCACTTTTTACGGCAGTGGCAGCTATTGCGCAGTGGTTTATGAACCTTAGCAATAACAAGATGACTTACTCGGTTGTGCGTGACCTTCGTAGAGACGCGCTTGAAAAAATCGAGACATTACCGCTCAGTTATTTAGATATTCATCCAGCTGGAGAAATCGAGAGCCGTATCATCGCGGATGCGGATCAATTTGCGGATGGACTGTTGATGGGATTCACGCAGTTGTTTACAGGTGTGATGACGATACTAGGAACCTTAGTGTTTATGCTGAGCGTGAATGTGACACTAACGCTCGTGGTAGTGGTGATAACGCCAGTATCCTTTGTAATGGCTAGCTTTGTCGCGAAAAAATCCTATCATTTCTTTAAACAACAATCTGAAATTCGTGGAGACCAAACCGCCTATATGAATGAGATGATTGAGGGGACACGAGTGGTGACGGCCTTCCAGCAACAAGAAAAAGTCATCGAGGACTTCTCGGTGATTAATAAGGAGTTAACGGATGTATCGCTTAAAGCTATCTTCTTCTCGAGCATTACCAATCCGGCAACGCGCTTTGTTAATAGCATCGTCTATACCAGTGTGGGCGTGTTCGGAGCGTTCTTCGTGATTAGCGGTGGCGTGACGGTCGGTCAATTATCAGCCTTCCTCAGTTACGCCAACCAATATACGAAACCATTCAATGAAATCTCAGGGGTTATTACCGAACTTCAAAATGCGATTGCTTGTGCCAACCGCGTATTTGAACTATTGGAACAACCGTCCGAACGTCCAGAACGAGAAGGTGCGGTCTCTCCTGAAACCTTTGATGGAGTGGTGGAATTTAGCCATGTGGACTTCTCTTATGTGAAAGGCCAACCGCTGATTGAAGACTTCTCGCTGGATGTCAAACCAGGGCAACGCGTGGCGATTGTCGGTCCAACCGGAAGCGGAAAGACGACATTAATTAACTTATTGATGCGTTTCTATGAGATTAATAGTGGAAAATTAGCTATCGATGGCCATTCGATTGAAGACATCTCCCGTCATTCATTGCGAAATGGATTTGGAATGGTGCTTCAAGAAACATGGCTTCAAACAGGTACGGTGCGTGAAAATATCACGATGGGAAATCCGACGATTAGCGAAGAAGAGATGATTCGCATCGCTAAACTCTGCCATATTCATGGATTCGTGAGCCGTCTGCCGCAAGGGTATGATACGGTGATTTCAGATGACGGTGGGGATTTCTCACAAGGACAAAAACAATTGCTCTGCATCGCGCGTGTCATGATGGGACAACCGAATATGCTGATTCTCGATGAAGCAACGTCTTCCATCGATACGCGTACCGAATTGAAGATTCAAGAAGCTTTCCAACATTTGATGGAAGGGCGCACGAGCTTTATTGTGGCGCACCGCTTGTCGACGATTCGTACAGCCGATGTGATTCTTGTCTTAAAAGACGGACATGTCATTGAAAAAGGAAATCATGCCAGCTTGATGGAGCAACGTGGGTTTTACTACAATCTCTATCAAAGTCAGTGGCAACATTAAACTAAAAAGAAGCGTAGACTCTATAAAAAGGGTCTACGCTTCTTTGAATGGCTGAAAGTAGAAAATTATCATATATGATAATTTCAAACGATTATTGATTAAATTCTTCTAAAGCTATAGAAGCTTCTTCCCATTTGGCGAGAAGCGTTTCTTGACGTTCAAGAAGGGAACCTTCTTCGGTTGAGAGGGCAGCGGATTTATCTGGATCAGAATAGTTTTCTTCCAGCGTCATTGCCTCGTGCACTTGTTCTAGCGCCTCTTCGATATCGTGCATCTCTGTTTCGAGTTGCTCGATACGTCGAGTGAGCGTGCGGATTTGACGTTGCTCTTCTTTAGAGGCATGGTAGCTAGCTTTGGCTTCTGTCATCGGCTGAGCGCTTGTTGCTTCAACACTCTTGGCTTCTTGCAGTGCGGCGAGTTCTTCTTTTTCTTGTTTCTTCTCAAGATAGTAGTCGTAGTCGCCAAGGTAGAGTGTGCTTCCTGTTTCTTCGATTTCAAGAATGGCCGTTGCGACCTTGTTGATAAAGAAACGGTCATGGGATACGAAACAAATCGTACCATCGTAGTCGATGAGGGCATCCTCTAATACTTCTTTACTGTCGATATCCAAGTGGTTGGTTGGTTCGTCGAGCAGTAGGAAATTATCATGCTCCAGTGACAATTTGCAAAGGGCTAGTCGGGCTTTTTCACCCCCGCTGAGTTGAGCGGTTGTTTTTTCAACGTCACTTCCGGAGAATAGGAAGCTTCCGAGAATCGAACGCACATCTTTTTCGGGCATCGTTGAGTGACGAGACCAAAGCTCTTCTAGAACTGTTTGGTTGGTAGAAAGGCCAGCCAAGTTTTGGTCATAGTAGCCAACTTGAACGCCAGCTCCTAAGTCAATTGAGCCTTTGATTAAAGGAAGTTCACCCGTAATCGACTTCAAGAGGGTTGATTTCCCAATTCCGTTAGGCCCCACAATGGCAATAGCTTCACGCTTGCGAATTTGGAAGGAAATCGGACCGCTCAAGGCTTCGTGGTCGTAACCAATATAAGCATCGTTTACTTGTAATACTTGGTTTCCGGATTCGCGTTCTACGGTAAATTCAAATCGAGCAGAGCGTTGATCGCCTTTTGGTTTCTCCAATCGTTCCATTTTCTCTAATTTTTTACGACGGGATTGCGCGCGTTTTGTAGTTGAGGCGCGCACTAAGTTTTTTGCGATGAATTCTTCTAAGTCATGGATTTCTTGTTGCTGCTTCTCGTAAGCTTTTTGCTTGAGCAAATAGCGTTGTTCACGTTCCTCTAAATAGTGTGAGTAGTTTCCCTTATAATATTCACAGGCTTTATGGCTGATTTCATAAACCTCATTACACACGCGGTCTAAGAAATATTGGTCGTGGGATACAATCACAAGAGCGCAATTTGAAGAGCGTAAATACTCCTCTAGCCATGTTAAGGTTTCAATATCCAGGTGGTTTGTCGGTTCGTCTAAAATCAGTAAGTCGTGTTTCTCTAATAAAATACGCGCTAAGGCTAAACGAGTACGTTGACCACCAGAGAGCGATTGAATCGGTTGGTCATAGTCTTCTGGATAGAAACGGAATCCATGAAGCACTGTACGGATTTCAGATTCGTATCCATATGCGTTCTTTTGGTTCAATTCTTCTTGCAGTTGGTCATAGCGTTTTAAGGCGAGTTCGTAGGCTGCAGGGTCACTAAGAAGGTCGGGATTCCCGAGTTGTTCAGCCGCTTTCTGTGCTTGTTTCTTCAAAATTTCTACGTCTTCGTAGAGATGAATCATTTCTTCCCAAACGGTTTTCGTTGAATCGATGGCCGCATATTGGTCTAAGTAACCGATGGATAGGTCTTTTTTCTTTGAGACAGAGCCAAGAGAAGGTTCTTCGATACCAGCCAACATTTTTAACAGCGTTGATTTTCCGGTACCATTACGTCCAACGATGGCAATCCGCGAATTTTCTTGAATATGAATCGTAATATTTTCAAATAGGACTTCATCTGCAAAAGTTCGAGCGAGTCCTTGTCCTTGTAGTAGTATCATGATAGGTCCTTTCAGTGAGTATTCATCTCATTCTATCATAAAAAAGAGGTGGACAATATTGAAAAGAATCCAAGATTGTTTTCACATTCACAAACAATAGGTTGTGAATAAAATCGTACAAGCATTGCTGTATATAAGTGGATTTTATAGGAGTAAGTGAGGAGTAAACAAAGTATTTGTGAAAATTCACATCGTTGTGATAGAATACGCATGGATGTAAAAGAAAAGGAGTCATAGACATGAAAGATTATAAAGAAATGAAAGAAATCGAAGTGCCACGTGCAACTGCAAAACGTTTGGCCATTTATCATCGTTATTTACGTTTCTTGCATGATGCAGGAAAACGTCGTATTTCATCAACTGAATTAAGTGAAGCTGTAAAAGTAGATAGCGCAACGATTCGTCGTGATTTTTCTTATTTTGGAGCTTTAGGAAAACGTGGATATGGATATGATGTAGAATACTTATTGGAATTCTTCAGCCATACGTTAAACCAAGATCGCTTAACAAATGTAGCTTTAGTGGGTGTTGGTAAATTAGGACAAGCTTTATTAAACTACAATTTCCACCAAAGCAACAATGTTCGAATCAGTGCGGCATTTGATGTGAACCCTGATATCGTCGGAACGATTCAAACAGGAGTACCTGTATATAGCATGGATGAAATGATTGAACAATTAAAAGTTCAACAAATTCAAGTAGCGATTCTAACCGTTCCTCAAGATGTAGCTCAAGATACAGCAGATCGTATTGTGGAAGCAAATGTTCGAGGCATTTTAAACTTCACACCAATTCGATTAAATGCTCCAGAAAACGTTCGAGTTCAAAACGTAGACTTAACAAACGAACTTCAAACTCTAATTTATTTCCTCGATAATCAAAAATAGAAGATAGTGCATGATAGAAAAGCCTTTATAACAAGGTTTCTATTATGCCTATCTTTTTTATTGTCTAATATGTTTAGGTATGTGTTTAGATATTTTAAAACCCCACATAATTCGCAAACAGTTTAGCACTATTTTCACGGCTATTTTCTGTTACGTGTGTATAGATATTCATAGTAGTTTGAATATCAGAATGTCCTAACCGTTCTTGAACATCTTTCATAGGTACGCCACTTTCAAAATGTAAGCTACAATGAGTGTGCATAAAACCATGAATAGAAATGATTTCGAACCCATTTTTAATACAATTTAATTTGTACTAAATCTTGACAAAGGACCAATTGTCTTTTTGCTGTAAATATTATACACTTGTAGTATTAGAATAAAAAGAAAAAAATATATTGAATATTAAGATTTAAAAAGTACCTGCTTTACATAAAAAATTAAATATAAGGAGTGAGCATAAGATGGACTATGAAGAAATTAAACTAAATGTTTCCAATGATAAAATCAGCGAATACAAAGTTTTTTATGGAATAAAGCTGTATTCTGATGTATTTACATCTGAAGACAAAAAGACATTGACCTCTAAAAGGATTTATAGTACTAAAAAGAAAAATTATGTTTACTATGAAAGAACAGATGTGAATTGGAATTATTGGAGTGATAAGAGAAAATATGATTCTAATTTTGATACAAATGAAATGAAACGAAATATCGTATTTGAGGTATCACAGGACTTAAATTCGTTTTCAAAGTACCTTGATGAAAAGATTATTAAAAAGCTCATACTGAAAGAAAAAAATGGAGAGATTGTAGAAAGATTGGATATATAGTACTGTATTTACTTATAATTAATTATATAAGCAACCTTTTCAGGTTGATCTATAAGAAACTTGGATAATTATACTGTTACACTTTGTCGAAACGAGCTTGAAGCACTTTATAATAAGACAAATGTTCTTCTGGCATCTTAGCAGGTAGAACCTCTCATTTTAATTTGTACTAAATCTTGACATAGGACCAGTACCTTTTTGTATAAAAATAAGAGTATTCAAAAAATGCGAAAATTCATGATATACTATACAAAACAAGTAGAACCTTTAAATGCATAAGGGGGCTGAAGAAAATGAAAAAGAAATTCAGTAGTGGAATGCTTGGAATCGTTGCGGTAATCGCGTTAATCATCGGTGGATTTGTAACGTTGAATCTGGTAAAGAAGCATGAAATGGTCACTTTAGTTCAAAGTGCGCAAGTGAAGGAATCGATTGAAAATCAATTAAAAGACTTAGACAACAAAGCGTTGGAAGAAGGCGGAGCTATTGAGTCCTATGAAATTGATGTAGAGTCTATTCAGCATAACCCTATGGGAGGAATATACTTTAAAATATACTTAAACTCCAATAAGAAATTAAGCATGAGTTTTAGTCTGACTAAAAATCTAAATACAGGACAGTTCGAACATTCCTCAACGGGATACTCAAAGGAAGTCTCAGACTTGATAAAAAATAAGCAGTAAGAAATGAGAACTTTTCGTACAAAGTAAGAATTAAAAACATAAAAAGCACTAATCGTTTGCGTTGATGCAGTGATTAGTGCTTTTCTTTTGGTTCTTTATCGTCTAGTGAATCCTCGTCATCGGGAAGTTTCTCGATGAGGTTGGCGAGTTTTTTCAACTCGTTATAGGTGCGAAGCATGTTGATACTTGTTACGATGCTTGTCGTTGCGAATAGACAGCAGAATAATGTGATAAAGTCAAATCCATTTCCAGGATAATGCGTCGTTGCTAGAAAGATAAAGAGGACGGCTAATATGATTTCAAAATATAGTTTTCTAAAGAAACTTTTTCGTGTCATCACAATCATCCTTTCTTGTCAAAATCTTACATAATTCTTGAGAAATAAGCAAGTATTTATTCTTGATTTTTCCTGACCAAATGAGTATTATAAAACTATGAGTTAGCACTCATGGTTTTCGAGTGCTAAAATAGATAAAGGAGGATTTTATATGTTAAAGCCTTTAAAAGATAGAGTTGTTATTCAAATGGTAGAGCAAGAAGAAAAAACTGCTGGGGGATTATTCCTACCAACCACTGCTCAAGAAAAATTACAATTTGCAAAAGTAATCGCGACAAGTGAATTCACTGCTGCAGAAGACCGTCAAGTGGCGGTTGGCGATAAAGTCGTATTCGAGAAATATTCAGGCACAGAAGTTAAATTGGATGGTCAAGAATATATCATCGTGAAAGAAAAAGACATTATCGCAATTGTTGAATAAAGGAGGATATCACAATGGTGAAAGATATTAAATTTGCAGAAGATGCAAGAAGTGCCATGCTTCGCGGTGTGGACGTTTTAGCGAATACAGTAAAAGTAACATTAGGACCAAAAGGACGTAATGTTGTATTAGAAAAAGCATTCGGGTCTCCGCTGATTACAAATGATGGGGTCACGATTGCTAAAGAAATCGAATTAGAAGATCATTTCGAAAATATGGGTGCAAAACTTGTGGCTGAAGTCGCATCCAAAACAAACGATATTGCCGGTGACGGTACAACAACAGCGACAGTTTTAACACAAGCCATCGTTCGTGAAGGATTGAAAAACGTAACAGCTGGCGCAAACCCAGTAGGCATCCGTCGAGGGATTGAACTTGCGACAAAAGCAGCGGTTGAAGAATTACACCGCATTTCTCGTCCAGTCGAATCAAAAGAAGCCATCGCACAAGTGGCGGCAATTTCTTCTGGTTCAGCTGAAGTTGGTGAATTAATCGCTGAAGCTATGGAAAAAGTGGGGAACGACGGCGTTATTACAATCGAAGAATCTAAAGGGATTGAAACAGAATTAGATGTTGTAGAAGGAATGCAATTTGACCGTGGTTACTTATCACAATACATGGTAACTGATAACGACAAGATGATTGCAACTTTAGATAATCCATTTATCTTAATCACAGATAAAAAAGTGTCAAACATCCAAGAAATCATTCCATTATTAGAACAAATCGTTCAACAAGGACGTGCGTTATTAATCATCGCGGATGACGTGGATGGAGAAGCTTTACCAACATTAGTATTAAACAAATTACGCGGAACATTTAACGTGGTAGCTGTAAAAGCTCCAGGATTCGGTGACCGTCGTAAAGCGATGTTAGAAGATATCGCTGTGTTAACAGGAGCTCAAGTCATTACAGAAGACCTTGGCTTAGAATTAAAAGACGCAACATTAGCGCAATTAGGGACAGCTGGTAAAGTTGTGGTTTCTAAAGATAGCACTACAATCGTGGAAGGTGCAGGTTCTAAAGACTTAATCGCGAACCGTGTTGCTTTAATTCGCGCACAAGCACAAGATACAACAAGTGATTTCGACCGTGAAAAATTACATGAACGTCTTGCTAAATTATCAGGTGGGGTTGCCGTAATTAAAGTCGGTGCCGCTACTGAAACAGAATTAAAAGAGAAAAAACTTCGCATTGAAGATGCCTTAAACGCCACTCGCGCAGCGGTTGAAGAAGGAATCGTTTCAGGTGGGGGAACCGCTCTTGTGAACGTTCAAAAAGTAGTAGATGCTCTTGAATTAGAAGGCGACTTAGCGACAGGTGCGAAAATCGTATCTCGTTCATTAGAAGAACCATTACGTCAAATCGCAGAAAATGCTGGTCTTGAAGGTTCAGTCATTGTTGCTTGTTTGAAATCTGAAGAAAAAGGCATTGGATACAATGCTGCTACAGATGAATGGGTAAACATGATTGAAGCAGGTATTGTTGACCCAACGAAAGTAACACGTTCTGCACTACAAAATGCTGCATCTGTTTCAGCATTATTATTAACAACAGAAGCTGTGGTAGCTGATAAACCAGCTCCAGTAGCGCCACCAATGCCAGGGATGGATCCGGGTATGGGCATGATGTAATCAAAGGAAGAGGGGTGAAAGTTTTTCACCCCTCTTTTTCTTTTTATAACAAAACACCGCAAGGTGCTCCCCGACAAAAGTGAACGAAGTTCAAAACTCCAAACACTGAAGGATTTATTTATAATAGCTGTAATGGGGTACCGTCTCGAGTCTGTAGTCTCTCGACTTTAAAGCCTCAAAATGGTCGTACGGAATAAATTCCTACGACCATTAATTCGCATTTAATACGATTTCCCATTACTGCTATTATAAAATCCTTCGTGTTTTCCGTTTTGAACACTTTTTTTAGCAGTTTTGAACTGTTTTATAAAAAGAGGATGGAATAGAAATGGTGGGTGAAACTTCGAACACTGAAGGGTTTATTTATAGTAACTGCAATGAGGCACCGGCTTGAGCCTCTAGTCTCTCACCTCAAAAGTTTCAAAAGGAACTTACGAAGAGGCTAGTCACAATGGTTGACGGCGGCGTACATTTTTGCTAAAATAGTCGTGTTGTAATTGTGAAGCACCACAGCTACAACCGCTCGGATTAGAGTACAAAAGACCGGAATCGGCACTTTAAACTGGCGAGTCTTAGTCTAAAATATAGGAGGTGCAATATGTACGCAATCGTAAAAACTGGTGGAAAACAAGTTAAAGTTGAAGTTGGTCAAGCAATCTACGTTGAAAAATTAAACGCAGAAGCTGGCGACAAAGTAACTTTCGAAGAAGTAGTATTTGTAGGTGGAGATGACGTTAAAGTTGGTGCTCCATTCGTAGCAGGTGCAACTGTTGAAGGAACTGTTGAAAAACAAGGCCGTCAAAAGAAAGTTGTAACTTTCAAATACAAACGTCGTAAAGACTCACACCGTAAACAAGGTCACCGTCAACCTTATACAAAAGTTGTTATTGACGCAATCAACGCTTAATCACGATGATTCAAGTGACTGTACACAAAAAGAACCAACGAATTGTTTCCTTTGAAATGACTGGACATGCAAACTATAGTGAACATGGTTCGGATATCGTTTGCGCAGGGGTATCGGCTCTGGCCATTACAACTGTGAACAGCATTGAAAAGTTAGCAGGGTATCAACCGTTTGTCGAAGTTGATGAGGTTGAAGGTGGTTACTTATATATGGAAGTTGTAGAGGACTTGACGAAAGAGCAAGAACTTACAACTCAAATTTTATTAAATAGTCTATTACTAGGGTTAGAAGATATTCAGTCAGAATATCAAGACTTTCTAGCTGTAACTGTTGCATAATCAATCAAGGAGGTGCACAACTATGTTAAAAGTGAATTTACAATTATTCGCCCATAAAAAAGGGGGCGGTTCTACATCAAACGGACGTGACTCACAAGCAAAACGTTTAGGTGCTAAACGTGCTGATGGACAATTCGTTTCAGGTGGTTCAATCTTATTCCGCCAACGTGGAACAAAAATCCATCCAGGTGAAAACGTAGGTAGAGGTGGAGACGATACTTTATTTGCTAAAGTTGACGGAATCGTACGTTTCGAACGTAAAGGCCGTGACAAAAAACAAGTATCTGTTTATCCAGTAGTTGCTGCTGAATAATAATGAGTAGGATGTGACATTCAGTCACATCCTTTTTTTTAGGAAATTTGAGAAGTGACAAAACTACTGCGAACTTTCCAGATTTCTCTATAATTGCTATACTAGCTGTATCGGAGGAAGCCTTGTGTCTTCCTTCCTCTCAAGCTTCAAACTGACTCTAGGAAATGAATTTCCAGAGTCAATCATTCACATTGAGTACATCGCTAGTATTACTATTATAGAATCTGAACGTTCTGCGTAGTTTTGTTAGCAAAAAATGTGAATGAACCTATTTCATATTATTCAAAGCAGAGAAACTCTTAAAAATAGAAGGAGGGATTTTTATCGAAGCGGGAAAAGAAATTCAAGCGTTCGAGGAATTGGCAAAAGCAGTAGAGCTGCTTCAACAAGAAATCGGCTATTCGAATGTTGAAGCGTTAGGGGAAACCTTACAAAATATTGTCAATGACAACACTGCGCAACAAGTCGAAGGCCTGCCAAGTAACGAAGTGGTCCAAGAATTAAACAAAGCGTATAAACAATTAGATTTAACAAGTTATTCGAGTGAAGAAATTCGCAGGATGATTCAATTCGCGTTCTTGAAAGCTGCTAAACAAGATGGCTTACAAACCAACCATCAAATGACTCCAGATGCGATTGGCTTACTCGTAGCGTATATGATTGACCAAATGACGAAGAAAGATATGACGCTACAAATTGCGGACTTTGCGGCAGGAAGTGGGAACTTACTAAGTACAATTTTGTTATTCCTACAATCTGCTGGTAAAACTGCCCAAGGGACGGCTATTGATAATGATGAAGTGCTTGTGCATTTAGCTTTACAAGCCTTCGCATTAGAACAATTGGATGTGAAGACTTCTTTGCAAGATGGATTACAAGATTTACTGGTAGATCCTCAAGACTTCGTAGTGAGTGATTTGCCTATTGGATATTATCCAGTTGATGCCAATGCTGCTCGTTTTGAGACAGAAAATGAAGAAGGTCATTCTTTTGCCCATCATTTACTCATCGAACAGCATATTCGTTATTTGAAGGAAGCTGGAATCGGATTATTCATCGTTCCGACAAATCTATTTGAGACTGTCGAAGGAGAAACGTTACTGGCTTACTTGCAAAAGGAAACATATGTACAAGCAATGCTCGCATTCCCACGCAATTTATTTAAAGATGTGCAGTTTAGTAAGTCTTTACTTATTGTACAAAAACGAGGGAAAGCTGCTAAACAAGTGAGTCAAGTCCTTCTAGGGGATATCCCAGAATTTAAAAACAGAGAAAAATTCAGAAAATTCACTCTAACATTCGAAAAATGGGCACAAGAAATGTTATAATGAATCCGTTAGACCCAGATGCGGGCTTAATTTTAAATTAAAGGAGAATGTGCATGTCAAAATCAATCGCGATTAATGCAGGAAGTTCAAGCTTGAAATTCCAATTATTTAATATGCCACAAGAAGAAGTGGTGGCTAAAGGGTTAGTAGAACGTATCGGATTAGGAGATTCAATCTTCTCAATCAGCTATGGAGACGACCAAAAATTTGAAGTGGTAGAAGATATTCCAAACCACGAAGTTGCGGTAGAAAAATTATTAGAACAATTAGTAGCTTTAAACATTATTTCTTCATTCGACGAAATCACTGGTGTTGGTCACCGTGTCGTTGCTGGGGGAGAATTATTCAAAGATTCAGCTTTAGTAGATGATACTGTTATCCAACAAGTAGAAGACTTAGCAGAATTTGCTCCATTACACAACAAAGCAGAAGCTGTAGGAATGCGCGCATTCAAACACATCTTACCAGACATTACAAGTGTTGCTGTATTCGATACTTCATTCCATACAACAATGCCTAAGAAAGCTTACTTATACAGCATTCCAATGGAATACTACAAAAAATTCAAAGCTCGTAAATACGGAGCTCACGGAACAAGCCACCGCTACGTTTCACGCCGTGCTGCTGAAATGTTAGGTAAACCAGTTGAAGAATTAAAAATCATCACTTGCCACTTAGGTAACGGTGCTTCAATCACTGCGGTTGATGGCGGTAAATCTGTAGATACTTCTATGGGATTCACTCCATTAGCAGGGGTTACAATGGGTACTCGTTCTGGTGATATCGATGCTTCATTAGTAGCATTTTTAATGAACAAATTAAACATTACAGACGTTAACGAAATGGTTGATATCTTAAACAAAAAATCAGGTCTATTAGGAATTTCAGGTGTATCAAGCGACATGCGTGATGTTGAAGCTGCAAGTAAAACAAATGAAGATGCTAAAGTTGCAGTGGAAATCTTCGTTGACCGCGTTCAAAAATACATTGGACAATATGTTGCTGTTATGAACGGTGTGGACGCAATCGTCTTCACTGCTGGTATCGGTGAAAACTCTAAATCAATTCGTTCTCGTATCATCAATGGTTTAACTTGGTTCGGTTGCGATATCGATCCTGAGCGTAACGATACTCGTTCAGAAGCAATCATTTCTTCTGAAGGTGCGAAAGTTACAGTATTAAACATCCCAACTAATGAAGAGGTTGAGATTGCGCGAGACATCGAACGTTTACGCAAATAATAATACAAACCGAAGGTTTGAAGAGAAACTTCTAAATCCTTGGATTTGTTTATAGTAGTGATTGTAGGAGACCGGCTCGAGCCTGTAGTCTCTCACCTATCGAATTCAAAGAGCCCCATGGCGGAACATCCGCTGTGGGGCTCTATTTCATTTCGATTCTTATTCCCTACTATCACTACTATAAAATCCAAGGTTTATCCGTTTCTCTTCAAAGGAGCAGATGATTGCGTAAATCCTCCTCAGTTAGTACGTGACAAGTGCCTTGAAAGGAGATTGTGTAAATCCTTCTCAGTTAACTACGCTACAAGTGCTTTTTAGGAATAATGGAAAGATTTTTGAATTAAAAGGGTTCTATATTTTTTAAGATGGGTGGAAAAGTTCCATTAACCTTAAAAATTATGGAACCTTTTTATGCTGTAAGCAAAGTATTTCTTATTTTAAAGGCATTTGTACTAAAATGGGACTGTTAGTGTTTTTGAAGATTTGGTGAAAATAATTTATTTTGTGTAATGATTCATTGAATTTTTTAAAAACAGTTTCACTTGCTTAAAGTGAATGAATCACATATATAGTTTATTCGGGAACGGGGGAACTGGATTGAATCGTAAAAGGTAGGATGAGAATCAGGGGTTATTGATTCGATGGGGATTTTTATAAAATAGTTTAGAAATGGGAGGAAATCACTTGAAAAGTTATAAAGAAATGTTAGGGAAAAAAGAAAAATTTTCGATTAGAAAAACCAGTCTAGGTGTTTTTTCAATCATGATTGGGGCAAATCTACTACTTCTTCCGGGAGTTGCTGCGGATGAAGTTCCTTCAGAACAAGTTACGCCAACGACTTCAGCTAGCGAAACGACGGAAATGGAATTGAGAGAATCCGTTGCCAGACCAGAACCGGGCAAATCTATAAACGATCAACCAAATCAAGTAAGACCAAATCTCGATCCGGTGAGTCCTGAAGACCAGGAGAAAGATCGTACGAATACTCCGCGTATTCCTGAAGATAACCGGGAATATCCAGAGTCCAATGAGTATACAAATGTAGGGGTAAGTGATCCTCGAGATGTAGAGGTAAAAGGGGCCACTAAACGGCTTGTTTTGAATGATATTCCAAATAGCGGGTTATCGAGTGCTTATTATAATGCCATCGAGAAAGCGAAAAAAGCTGGATTTGAAATTGAATATACCGATCGCGTAGTCAGCAGTTCCGACGATATTTCGAGAGAATCTTCATATGAAGCTAATATCATTGAAAATTTCATTGAAAATAATCGAGAAAGATTACAAAATTATAAAAAGAATCGCATTTCAAATCGTCTGCAATATGAACGAGAATCAAAAGAACATGAGCATGCTTTTGAAGATTTTCAAAGTTACCAATTCGAAGGAAATGACCTACGACAAGCTGTTAGAAATCAGACAGTAATTCGAGGATATGAGTATGGCGCGAAAACAATCGTGACCGCTTCAGAATATTATCCTGCAGAAGCTGTAAAATATATTAATAGTTTAGACGAATTGAGCTTTAAAAATGTGCAAACAACGGCAAATGCTCCAGAAGAACATTCGAATGGACAAGTGGCGGTACTAAAACAAGGGCAACCTGTCACCGTTTCTGAACGAGGATTGGAAGGTACGTATTTAACCGTTGATGGAGAACGCAAGCAAGTGACTCGAATGGATCATGAGTATACATTGGTTAGCTCCCCTTACGAAGAGCAAAAAGCGTTACTTTGGATTAAAAATGTAGGTGGAAAACTGAGTGTGACAGCTGGGGCAGACCGTGCAACAGATAAGCCTTTAACGATTAATGTGAAGATTCGTTACTACGATGAAAATGGACACGAAATTGTAAATAATACAGGAAGTAATTTATATGCGATTAGTGATTTAACGCACGGTACCAGTCGTAAAGTTTTAGACAGCTATACCCCTACTGGATTAGTGGCGCGTATTCAATACAATGATCAAATTGAAGATCAATATATGAATTATTCTCAAGCATATATGTCGCAATGGAGCGTCTATCGTCGAGACGAAAATCAAAAGGTAACGTTCCACCGAGTGCAAGGATGGACGGAAACACATACACCAATCTTAGGCGATGAAATAACAGAAGAAGTCATTCCTGAAACGGATGCTCAAGGAGTCGTTAAAGGCCATTATCATATTAGTAGAGATAAGGGATATGAGCATGTCGTTTATGTTCCAATATTTAATTATGAACAAATAGACGAAAAGAAATCTGTGACAATCGGGGAACAAGATGAAATTGTTCCAATTCCAGGGTCTTCTATTACACGCCAAGGAAATGAATTATATTCAGTTGGCGATAATATGTATGTGGAAAATGGATCTCATTTCCACTATGCAGGCGATAGTCTTGATAAATACGGATGGCAGAATAGCCGAAGAACCAAGTATTACGGAACGGTAGCAGTCGCAAGCAAAACGAATCAATTTACTTTCAGCACGACCTTTGGGAAAACTGGAGAATACGTCTCAATGGATCTAAACTACGATACATTAGATGTTCCAACGCCTGAAGGGGATGAAACAGATCCCGATGAATTGATTAATGTTCCGAAAGTACAAACAACAAGATGGATTGCGGAAGTTCCTAATAAGGTCTTGAAAAAGACAGAATACCATCAACATATCACTTATGCGGATGATACAGGTCGAGAAATTGCGCCAAGTAATGTACAGACTTACACTAAATTAAAAGTAGAAGATCTAGAACACCATTCTAGCTCTGATTACTATTTTGATGGACTATTAACAAAAGCCGAACAGGAAGAATTATACCGAAATTTCCATGAAAATGGGGAGTTATTTATTACTCGAAACGGAGAGCGAGTCAATGCGAAAGAGAGTAATGATGTGTATGAATATTATAATTATCGTCCGAACAGCGAAGGAGTATTAGAACGGGTAGGGGAAAAACGTCAGATTGTTGGCTTAGTGACAAAAGAAGTTCCTCATCCAAGAGTATCTGGATGGAAACCGACTCGTTGGAAAGCAGCCTATCCATTTTATGGGGTAACGAATGCGTACTGGCCTGAGTCAGCGAATTTAATGGAAGATTATAAGAAAAAGATTCCAGCACAATGGACTGGAAAAAATGTTGAAGTCGCAGGTGGAGAAGGTGTTGAAGTGGGTGATGGAAGTCAAACGGTTCTATACCATGTAATTTACACTCAATCAACAGAAAGAGAGACTACTCGTTTTGTTACCGTTCAAGACGGAACTGAAGTAGAAATTTCTCCAACATTGGAAGGAGTCCACGAAGCGCCAGCCTTCTTACAAGGAGAAAAATACCATTATAATGGCATTACGACTACAGTTTCTGGGGTGACCACGCATTACTATGATTTAGTAACAGGCGATAAACCTCCAGTTGAACCGAACCAAAAAGAAGAAAAAACGGTGACGCGCTTCGTGACGCTTCAAGGCACACAAGAAGTCGAAGTAGCACCAACTGTCGAAGGTACGCAAGAAGCCCCAACGTTCTTACAAGGTGAGAAGTACTACTTCAATAAACAAACGAAGACAGAAGACGGCATTACGACTCACTACTACGATTTAGTAATCGGTGATAAGCCAGCTGTTGAGCCAAACGAAAAAGAAGAAAAAGCGGTGACCCGCTTTGTGACGCTGGAAAACGAACAAGAAGTCGAAGTGTCGCCAACTGTTGAAGGAACTCAACCAGCTCCAACGTTCTTGCAAGGCGAAAAATACTACTTCAATAAACAGACGAAGACGGAAAACGGTATTACGACGCACTACTATGATTTAGTAACAGGAGATAAACCAGCCGTTGAGCCAAACCAAAAAGAAGAAAAAGCGGTGACGCGCTTTGTGACGCTTCAAGACTCACAAGAGATAGAAGTAGCGCCAACTGTCGAAGGAACACAAGCTGCGCCAACATTTTTACAAGGCGAGAAGTACTATTTCAATAAACAAACGAAGACAGAAGACGGCATTACGACTCACTATTACGATTTAGTAACAGGTGATAAGCCTGCGGTTGAGCCAAACGAAAAAGAAGAAAAAGCAGTGACGCGCTTTGTGACGCTTCAAGACTCACAAGAGATAGAAGTAGCGCCAACTGTTGAAAGTACTCAACCAGCACCAACGTTCTTACAAGGCGAAAAATATTTCTTCAGTAAGAAGACAAAGACGGAAGATGGCATCACGACCCACTACTATGATTTAGTAACGGGAGAGAAGCCTAATGGTGACCCGAATGAATCTTCTCCAAAAATTGTGACGCGTTTTGTAACGATTGAAAATGAACAAGAAGTGGAAGTAGCACCAACCGTCGAAGGCACACAAGCTGCGAAAACGTTCTTACAAGGAGAGAAATATTTCTTCAATAAACAGACGAAAACGGAAGACGGCATTACGACTCACTACTACGATTTAGTAACGGGAGACAAGCCTGCCGTTGAGCCAAACCAAAAAGAGGAAAAGGCCGTGACGCGTTTTGTAACGATTGAAAATGAACAAGAAGTGGAAGTAGCTCCAACCGTTGAAGGTACTCAAGCCGCGCCAACCTTCTTACAAGGCGAAAAATATTTCTTCAGTAAGAAGACGAAAACGGAAGATGGCATCACAACTCATTACTATGATTTAGTGTTAGGGGAGAAGCCTTTAGAAGATCCAAATCGTAAGGAAGAGTTGAAAATCACTCGTTTCGTGACGGTTGAAAACAATCAAGAAGTAGAAATTGCGGAAACGGTCGTAGGAACGAAACCAGCTCCAACCTTCTTACAAGGTGAAAAATACTACTTTACGAAACAAACTAAAGTAGAAGATGGGATTACAACCCACTACTACGAATTAGTCGTAGGTGAAAAACCAAAAGACGCGCCAAGTGTAGAGTTACCAGAGGGTGTGATTGGTGAGGTGCCAAATGATGCGCCAAGCTATGATCTTCCGAAGTTAACACTGCCGCAAGATCCAGACAAAGTAGAAGAGGAAGTTCCTAAGGCTGAACTTCCACGAACTAGTGCCCAAGATTTACAAGTATTCAATTTATTTGGATGGGCAATTGGTATTTCTGCTTTTGGACTCGTGTTTAAACGCTCTAAAAAGACAAATCATTAATAGAATTCCCATAAGTTAGACTCGTTTCTAACTTATGGGGTTCTTTTATTCCATGAGAAATGGCGGTCAAATTTTACATCAATTGTAACAAGCGTTCAGAACCTTTATAATAGGAATAAATCACTTTTAAGGAGCACTTATGTCACAAGGAGTTATTATTAAAGCGCTGAGTGGATTTTATTACATTGAATCCGATGGAATAATTTATCAGACTCGTGCGCGTGGAGTTTTCCGCAAAAGAGGACAATCGCCTCTAGTAGGAGACGTGGTTGAATTTGAAAGTAGTAATCTTCAAGAGGGAACGCTCACGAAAATCTTACCACGGAAAAACACAATAGTCCGACCACCTGTAGCCAATGTCGACGTTGGCATTATTGTGATGTCTGCGGTTGAACCAGAATTTTCAACGCATTTAGTGGACCGCTTCCTCGTATACCTTGAAGGATTACATGTGCATCCAATTATCATGGTTACCAAGACGGATTTGTTAACAGCGCAAGGTTTAGAAAAGCTTGAGGAGATCCGAAAAAATTATCAAAAAATCGGATACCCTGTCTTTTTTGGACAAGAAGTGATAAACGATAAAACGCCATTTCTAGAAGCTTTGAAAGGTCAGAAAGTGATTTTTCTTGGACAATCTGGAGTAGGGAAATCAACGCTTCTTAATGAGATGATTCCGGAATTAAATCAAGAAACGGGAGAGATCTCAAACGCGTTAGGGCGCGGGCGTCATACGACCCGTCACGTATCGCTTCATGAAATCGAGGGCGTATGGATTGCGGATACACCGGGATTTAGTACGGTTGATTTTATGGGGATTGAGAAGGAAGACTTACCACATTTATTCCCAGAGTTTGTCGAAGTAGAACATGAATGTAAATTCAGAGAGTGTTCGCACCAACATGAACCAAATTGCTCAGTGATTGCCGCAGTGGAATCCGGAGACATTTGGCAAGAGAGATACGACCATTATTTGAATTTCTATGAAGAACTGGACCAAAGAAAACCAGTATATAAACGAAAAAAATAGTCAGAGGAGACAGAACATGAAAGTAGCACCATCCATTTTAAGCGCAAATTTTGCAACATTAGGAGAAGACGTTAAGAAAGTAGAAAAATTAGGAGCAGACTGGATTCATATTGATGCGATGGACGGACAATTCGTTCCAAACCTAACATTAGGACCAAACATTGTTGAAGGATTACGCCCTGTAACAGATTTAGTGTTAGATTGCCATTTAATGGTCCAAAACCCTGAACGTTTCATTCCACAATTTGCAAAAGCAGGAGCAGATTACATCTCTGTTCACGTGGAAGCAACGCCACATATTCACCGCGCACTTCAAGCGATTAAAGCAGAAGGCGTAAAAGCTGGTGTCGTGATTAACCCAGGAACACCAGTGAGTGCCATTTCTGCAGTTTTAAGCGAAGTAGACTTAGTATTAGTGATGACAGTAAACCCAGGATTCGGCGGACAATCATTCATTCCAGAAACATTAGATAAAGTACGCGAATTAGTCGCATTGCGCGAAGAAAAAGGCTATCACTATTTAATCGAAGTGGACGGCGGAGTGAACGGTGAAACAGCGAAACTTTGCGCTGCAGCAGGAGTAGACGTTGCCGTTGCCGGTTCATATGTATACTACGCAGACGATATCAAAGCTGCGATTGATTCAATTAAAGAAGCATAAGAGGGACGAAGATGGAAGTTGTGATTGTCTTGGGAGGACCCAACACCAAAGAAAACATCAAGGCACTCTTAAAAAACCGATACAGTAAGGCCTATGAAGACTTCTGCTTTGTCGGCGTCGATGGTGGAGCTCTTCGGTTATTAGATCAGCATCTTCCTATGGAAGTAGCGATTGGGGACTTTGACTCTGTCACAAAAGAACAGCGCGACTTGATTCATGAAGCAGCAGGTACTATTGTCCAGCTCCCTTCTGAAAAAGACGATACGGATTTTGAGGCAGCCTTGTTATGGGTGAAGGAGCATTACGAAGGTATACCGATTCATGTACTCGGTTCTTTTGGCGGACGAGTGGACCACGCAATTAGTACCTTGTGGACGATGATGCGACCAGATTTAGCACCGCTGATTCCGTATGTGGTGTTCGAGGATGCAACGAATGTCGTGAATTTCATTCAGCCAGGCACGTACACGATTGAAAAGATGGACTTTACGAAGTACCTTTCCTTTATTAGTATGACTCCTGTGGAAAATTTAACTCTACAAAATGTTAAATACACCCTCGATTCAAAAAGCTACGCATACCCAGTGGCACTTGTCAGCAATGAGTTTACAAGTAACAAGATGACCATCTCCTTTACAAAAGGACTTATCCTAGTCGCCCAAACCCGAGATCATTGGAGATAAAACAAAACATCGCACAATTAGGATGAATTACCTACACCAAAAAAGAAAAAATAATTAAATCCTTCGCTTGTAGAGCTGGGAATTTATAATTTGTCGAGGAGGAAACATGAATTTTAATAGGATGATTCCTGAATTGTCAGTTTTTGATATTGAACGGACTAAAAAATTTTATAGAGAATTAGGATTTAAAATTGAATATGAACGTACTGAAGATAAATTTGTTTTCATGTCATTTCAAGATAGTCAGTTTATGTTTGAACAAATTCACGATGATGGTTGGAATATAGGTGAACTAGTATATCCATTAGGAAGAGGAATAAATTTTTCAATAGCTGTTGATGATATTGAAGAGCTTTATAAATTAGTGAATAATTTGAATATAGAATTATACAGAGAACTAACTAGAAACATATATCAAGTTAATGGAATAGAAGAAATGCAAATAGAGTTTTTAATCCAAGATCCAAATGGGTATTTGTTGAGATTTACAAATTAACAAATACCAGTTTGTCTAATTAAATACAAAACACAAAGACGATAGAAAAATCAAAAATCTATCGTCTTTTTTCATGCCTATTTTCAATTTATATTGCAATCCATTCACATTAAGTTTGAGACTTAATTTTAAATTTGAAAGCCATTAAGGCCATATTCTTCGCTTAGTTTGTCAAAATGCTTTACCCAAAAATGAATGATATGATTCTTTTCGTGCGATGTTTTTTCACAAAGTTAGTTGAAATTCCGAAATTCACTTATAAGTGAATTTCGGAATTTTTTCGTTCACCGTTATTTTTTAATAATAGAACCTCTATCATCCTTATCTCTAAGCTTTTTTTAGCGGATAAAACCTCAACAGATGGATAAACTTACAAATAATGAAAATAGATTTCTTTCCTTTGAGACTGCTTCAAACCTCTATCTTATAACCTTTTCACAAACTCCAATTTTTTGAAAAATAAATCAAAAAAAGCACATTCCTCTAAACTCATGAAAAGCACCACCCATGGTCCCTTGGTTTCCAGATATTAAACTCAGGTAAAGGAGCCCCTGTTTAAAGCAGATAAAACTGAGGCGATTCCCAAGCTCTTTTTATAAAAGAGGGGCTTAAAACAATTGAGGTTCAATGATAAAGCATGAAAAGTTGCTTGAGGCGGATAGCGGTCATTGTAATGGAGAAGTAACCAATGTGAATTACCAAGGCTTAGCGACTGGTCGCTTAGCCTTGGTTTGAAGCTTGGTAGGCAAGGAGACTTTAGGCTCCTGCCGGTACCATTACAATGATGTCCGCTATCCAAAACGTCAAGCAGCTTGGAATGCGACTAGTATTCATAAACTATTGTTTTAAGCCTTCGGCTTATTTATTTTTAGATAAACAAAAAGAGCTTAGGGATATCGCCTAAGCTCTTTTTAATAGTGCTCTGTATTAAACACGTTCTACTTTACCTGATTTTAATGCACGAGTTGAAACCCATACTTTTTTAGGTTTGCCGTCGATTAAAACACGAACTTTTTGTAAGTTTGGTTTCCAAGTACGGCGGTTAGCGTTCATAGCGTGAGAACGAGTGTTACCTGTTTCAGAACGACGTCCAGTGAAATAACATACTTTAGCCATTTTCATTCTCCTCCTTTATTTAATTCATTATCAGCTGATATAATTTTGAACTAAATCATATACTTAAATAATTTAGCATAGTTGAAGTAAGATTGCAAGTGAGTCGGTTATAGAGATTTACCCCTTTTTAAAAATTGATAAAAAGCTAGGTAATCGTGTAGGAATGTGATATTATAGTATAGAAATAATGTGTCAATCTGTCTAAAAATAGGCAGAAACCTTTATACATTCAATGGGAGGTATTCGTATGACAGTAAAAATTCAAACAGAAAATGGACAAATTGAACTGAGCAATGAAGTCATTGCGACGGTTGTTGGTGGAGCTGCAACAGACAACTATGGGGTCGTGGGGATGGCCAGCCGCAATCAAATTCGTGACAACTTAAATGATATCTTGAAGAAAGAAAACTTTTCTCGTGGTGTAGTAATCCGTCAAGAAGATGAAGGTGTTGCGGTTGATGTTTACATTATTGTTGGATACGGTACTAAGATTTCTGCAATTTGTAGAAACGTACAAGAACAAGTGAAATACAACTTAGAAACAATGTTAGGATTCTCTGCGAACACAGTGAATGTATATGTTCAAGGAGTTAAAATCATCGAAGCGTAATGCTTGTTGATTCTAGTCAGGAGGAAGTAAGAAAAATATGGCAACTATGAAAACTATTACGGCTCAAGATTTCCGCGCAATGGTGGAAATTGGTGAAATGCGTTTATCTGAAAATGCAGAATTTGTAAACTCATTAAACGTATTCCCAGTTCCAGATGGAGACACAGGGACAAACATGATGCTCTCATTCAAATCTGGTGCGGAACGTGTTGCAAACTCTACAGCAACAACTGTAGGGGATTTAGCGCAAGATTTAGCAAAAGGATTATTAATGGGTGCTCGTGGGAACTCAGGAGTTATCTTATCTCAATTATTCCGTGGATTCTCTAAAGCGGTTGTGGGGAAAGATGTCATCACTGGTGAAGAATTAGCCCAAGCATTTACAAACGGTGTGGAAACAGCGTATAAAGCCGTTATGAAACCTGTTGAAGGAACCATCCTTACTGTTGCTCGTGAATCTGCAAAACGTGGTGTTCGCAAACTAGAAACTTCAAACGACATCATCGAAGTAATGGGATCAGTATTACGTGGAGCTGAAAAATCTTTAGCAAAAACTCCAGATTTACTACCAGTATTAAAAGAAGTAGGCGTAGTGGATTCAGGTGGTCAAGGTCTAGTATTTATTTACAATGGATTCTTCGAAGCATTAACAGGGGAAGCCGTTCCAGTTCAATCATTACAAAGCAATAAAATCGATTTGACTTCAGTGGCTCACCACGAAGCAGGCGTTGACTACGAACATGTATCAACAGGCGACATCAAATTCGGTTACTGTACTGAAATCATGGTGAAAATCGGTGAAGGTGAAACAGTCGTAGATACTTTCGACTACGATACTTTCCGTAACTACTTAAACGAACTTGGAGATTCTCTATTAGTAGTAGCAGACGATGAAATCATCAAAGTACACGTGCATACAGAGCGCCCAGGTGAAGTAATGAACTACGGACAACGCTTTGGTTCATTAATGAAAGTGAAAGTAGACAACATGCGTCTCCAACACGAAGAAGTGTTAAAAACGGACTACACTGCAAAAGTAAAAGAAGCAGCGCAAAAACAAAAAGCAGAATACGGAATCGTAGCGGTTGCTGCAGGTGAAGGTGTTCAAGAATTATTCAAGAGCATGGGTGTAACGACAATTATCAACGGTGGTCAAACAATGAACCCAAGTACGGAAGATATTCTTCAAGCCGTAAAAGAAGCACATGCTGAAAAAGTCATCGTATTACCAAACAACAAAAACATTCAAATGGCTGCAAACCAAGCGGCTGAAGTATCTGAAGATGCTGCCGTTGCTGTTGTTGCAACTCGTACCATTTCAGAAGGGTTAGCTTCATTATTAGCGTTCAACCCAGAGGCAAGCTTAGAGGATAACCAAGCTGCAATGAGCGAACAAATGGCTCTTGTATCAAGTGGTCAAATCACAAATGCTGTTCGCGATACAAACATTGATGGCGTTGAAATTAAAAAAGACGACTTCATGGGGATTGTAGATGGTAAGATTTTAGTAAGTATTGCGGACCGTAAGGAAGCAACTCTTGCGACGATTGATAAGATGATTAACGACGATTCAGAGATCCTAACAATCATCTATGGTGAAGATGCAGACGCAAGCGAAGTGGAAGAAATCACGGAAGCTGTTGAAGCGAAATACCCTGATGTAGAGGTTGAAGTCCATGAAGGAAATCAACCAGTATACACTTACTTATTATCTGTGGAATAATAAGGAGTAAAAGACAGTAAAAAGAGTACAAATATCCTTCCGGATATACTCTATAGTCATCATTAAAGCTGTAACGGGACAAGCCTTGGTCTTGTCCCTTTCGAGCCTCAAACAGATGCTAAGAAATAAATTCTAAGCATCTGTAATTCGCATCGAATACTAGTCGCTATGATGATGACTATAGAATCCGGTAAGGATATTTTTGTACTCTTTTTTACATAAGTAAATGTATATGGTGGCCGGGACTGCGAAGGGTGTGTGCTTTTCATGCGCAGTTTCCATTTCGATAGAATCCGTAAGTTTCTCCGTCTTTCGCTTCTTCGCCGATTAATAAGTAAGTGTACTGGTTGGGTTTCGTGCTCACATCAGGGTATTTCGCTTTGATAGAGAGTGCTTTCTAAATTTCGCTTGCGTCTGAGTCTTCACTCGCCTCGGAATGGGAAATAACGAACTGAGTGAGTGCTCCTCAAGAATCGTAGTGCTGCAAGGGCAAGCTCTGTATTTGGTTGGACGCACATATAAAATCACTGCACTGTATCGGTCAAGGAGGGAGGAAGGAAAGTTGAAGGAGCGAAGATTCTTTTGGGCTTTACTCGATGTAGACTGGGAAGACTGCACTTTGTGGAAAGCACATCCAAACTCCCTGCACTGTAACAGTCAAGGAGAGAGAAAGGAAAATGAAGAAGAGAAGTGCCTTGAAATATTCCCGGAAAGCCTTTCGGATTCTATATTCGCATGAATAGCGAGCGTACTCGATGCGAATTACTGATACTTGGAAAAATTTCCTAGTATCAGTTTGAGGCTCGAGAGGAAAGGAGACAGTAGGCTCCTTCCGGTACAGCTATTCACGCGAATATGAAGATATCCGAAAGGATGAAAGGAATATTTAGCACAATTTCTTAACTCCTCCCTCATTTTCCTTCCCCTTGACGATTAAACGGGACTTGAATTACACTTATTAAAGTAGAAAGGATGTGATTGGATGAATGAAGTCTTTCAAAGTGTGCAAGTCTTGCCAGGCGTTGGACCAAAACGATTAGAGCCATTAGCCGAGCTTGGAATCGAAACAGTTTATGACCTGTTAACGCATTTTCCGTTTCGTTATGAAGATATTCAAATTCGTGATGTAAATACCATCATGGACCAAGAGAAAGTCACGTTAAAAGGGCTAGTAGCGACGCAACCGGTTGTCAGCTACTACGGCTTCAAGAAGAATCGGTTAGCGTTTCGCATGGCGATTGACCAGCAAGTCATCCAAGTTGCGTTCTTTAATCAACCGTATTTAAAAGATAAAGTGGTTCAAGGCGAAGAGATTGCTATCTACGGGAAATGGGATGCAAAGCGTTCTACCTTGATGGGGATGAAAATCTTATCGAACCGAAATGTGGAGGATGAAGAAGGAGACCAAGTAGAGGCGGTTTATCGCACGAATAAATCGCTAAAGCAGGCGACGATATTGAAACTTGTTCAAACGGCGATGGATCGTTTTGAAGATAAAATTCCAGAAGTACTACCAGGGGAGTTGACGGCGTCGCACCATCTGATGGGGCATAGAGATGCTGTACGGGCAATGCATTTTCCAAAAGATGAACTGGAAAGACAGAGTGCGCAATACCAACTCGTCTACCAGGAGCTCTTCTTATATCAACTGCGCTTGCAATGGATGCGTCAGAAGCGCCATCAGCAAACAAAAGGGCAAGCGGTACTGTATGATAATGCCGCACTGAAGGCGTTTATTCAGACGCTACCGTTTGAACTCACCGATGGGCAAAAGAAAGTCGTGAATGAGATTTGCTTTGACCTGCGTGCGCCTTATGAGATGAATCGTCTCTTGCAAGGGGATGTAGGGAGCGGGAAGACGATTGTGGCGACGATTGCCATGGTCGCAACGGCTCTGACAGGCAAGCAAGCAGCCCTTATGGTTCCTACAGAAATATTGGCAGAACAACATATGCTGACGATTGAAAAACTCCTTCAAGGGACATCTTTGAAAGCAGTGTTGTTAACCGGAAGTATGAATCGTTCGCAGAAGAAACGAAAAGAGTTACTCGCAACGATTGAGAGTGGTGAGGCAAACCTCGTTATCGGGACTCATGCCTTGTTCCAACAAGATGTGAACTTTAAAGACTTAGCTTTTGTCGTGATCGACGAACAACATCGCTTCGGGGTGCAGCAACGTCAGGCGCTAGCTGGAAAAGGAGCTGGCGTGAATGTGCTTCAAATGACGGCGACACCAATTCCCAGAACGCTTGCGATTACGGCTTTTGGAGAAATGGATACGTCCATCCTTGGGGAGATTCCTCGTGGTCGTCAGCCAATCAAGACGACTTGGGTTCGTGAGCAGGAAATGGAACAAATTTTTGACTTCGTGGATCGACAAATTCAAAAAGGGCGCCAAGCCTATATGATTTCGCCTTTAATCGAAGAGTCGGAACATCTTGATGTGCAAAATGCTGAAGAGATTTACCGCATGATTTCAGCGCATTTCTCAGACCGCGTCAAAGTGGGACTCTTACACGGGAAAATGCCAGCTGACGAAAAAGAAGTCGTGATGGCGGACTTCAAAGCCAACAACCTACAAGTGCTCGTCTCCACAACGGTCATCGAAGTTGGAGTGGATGTACCAAATGCTACAGTGATGGTCATTCTGGATGCGGACCGATTTGGTTTAGCCCAGCTCCATCAATTGCGTGGACGTGTGGGTCGTGGCCAACATGCCTCAACGTGTATTCTAGTGGCGAGTCCAAAAACTGAAAATGGGAAAGAGCGAATGCGCATTATGTGCGAGTCGACAGATGGATTTTATCTCAGTCAAAAAGACTTGGAACTACGCGGTTCTGGGGATGTATTTGGCGTGAAACAGTCCGGTATTCCAGACTTTAAGATTGCCGATTTAATACGAGATTATGATATACTAGAACAAGCACGTAAAGATGCGATCCTTTATGCCTCGGAAGATCCAGCAGGAGAAAAAACCGAGACAAAACGCATGAAGACATTTATCGAACAAACAACGAAAGAAATCAATGGATAACTTCAGGGCCACGTGGCTAGAAGAGGAGGAACAACAATGGTAAGAATTGCAATTGACGCGATGGGTGGAGATAACGCTCCTAAAGAAATCGTCCAAGGGGTCGTCCTTGCAGCAAAGGAAATGCCAACAGTCGAGTTTCAATTATATGGAGACGAAGCAAAAGTGAACGCCTGCTTGGAAGAATCACTTCCAAATATTCGCGTGATTCACTGTTCAGAAAAAATCAACTCTGATGACGAACCGGTTAAGGCGATTCGTTCGAAGAAAGATGCTTCAATGGTCGTTGCAGCTAAAGCAGTCAAAGAAGGAGAAGCAGATGCGCTCTTCTCTTGCGGAAATACAGGGGCTCTTCTAACGGCTGGTTTATTAGTGGTTGGCCGTATTAAAGGAATCGACCGTCCAGGACTGATGCCAGTGTTGCCTGTTCTTGGAAAAGACAACCGTCAATTTATTATGATGGACGTAGGTGCGAACGCGGAATGTAAACCAAAGAATGTTCACCAATTCGGTATTCTTGGTAGCTACTATTCAAAATACGTTCTTGGTTACGAAAACCCAACAGTCGGCTTATTAAATAATGGAGCTGAAGAAGGAAAAGGGAACGAACTCGCAAAAGAAGTTTACGGACTCTTGAAAGAAGATGATAGCTTAAACTTCATCGGCAACGTGGAAGCTCGTGACATCTTAACAGGTGCTGCGGATGTCGTGGTGACAGACGGATTTACAGGAAACGCCGTATTGAAAACAATCGAAGGAACAGCGCTTGCGATGATGGAACTTCTAAAAGAAGGTATCAAAGGGCAAGGTATCCAAGGAAAACTTGGAGCGCTCTTACTCAAGAATACGTTCTACGGATTAAAGAATACATTGGACTACTCACAATTCGGTGGTGCGGTGCTCTTTGGTCTTAAGGGAGCAGTCGTGAAATCTCACGGTTCTTCAAAAGCAGATAGCGTGTACCATGCGATGAAACAAATCGATACAATTGTATCCAGTGGAGTAATCAACGACTTAGTAGCTCACTTTGAACAAACAGCGGAATAATGAATGAAGCTCTCTTTCTGATTGGAAGAGAGCTTTTTTATAGAAAATTATAAATTTCATAAAACTGCAATAAAATCTTAGGAATTCTCACAAAAAAAGGGTACAATGGGAAAGTACAAAATGTTGCAAATGCAACTGAAGGAGGAAAGTCTATGTTCAAAGAAGTGAACGAGCAAATTTTAAAATTAATTGAGAAAAATAGTCGTTTAACTCCAGAAGAAATTGCCTCTCTATTAGAAATGGATGTGGAAGAAGTCACACGCCGTATTAAAGAGATGGAAGAAGCTAAAGTTATTTGTGGCTACCATACATTAATCAACTGGGAAAAAACTGATAATGTCAATGTTTCAGCGATTATCGAATTAAAAGTAAATCCTCAAAAAGGGAAAGGATTCGACCGTATTGCAGAAAAAATCTATCATTTCCCAGAAGTAGAAGCTGTGTACTTAATGTCAGGCGGATATGATTTCATGGTGCAATTAAAGAAAGCGCCAATGCGTGAAATCGCAAACTTCGTATCTTCACGTCTTTCAGTGATTGAAGAAGTACAATCTACTAAAACACATGTTGTATTAAAACAATACAAAGATCACGGCACTATGTTTGTCGGTAAAGCAGATGATAAACGTCAGGTGGTTACTCCATGAATTTAGAAAATATGTTAAATAATAAAATTAAGGACTTGAAACCTTCAGGAATTCGTCGTTTCTTTGATATGGCGAGTGAATACAAGGATATTGTTTCCCTAGGGGTTGGAGAGCCTGATTTTGATACGCCTTGGCATATTCGTCAAGAAGCGATTAAAGCGTTGCAAGAAGGCCGTACATTCTATACAGCCAATGCAGGGTTAAAAGAGCTTCGTGAAGAAGTATGTATTTTTACAGAAGGTCGTCATGGAGTAAAATATGATCCAATGCATGAATGTGTCATCACTGTTGGGGGAAGTGAAGCCGTTGATATTTCAATGCGTGTGCTTTTAAACCCAGGGGATGAAGTGATTATTTGTGACCCGGGTTATGTTTCTTATGTCCCAGCGGTTACAATGGCCGACGGAACTCCTGTGATTCTTCCGTTAAAAGAGGAAAATCAATTCCGTTTAACACCTGAAGATTTAGAAGCAGTGATTACACCGAAGACAAAAGCGATTCTAATGAACTTCCCAAATAACCCAACCGGGGCAATTATGGAACGTGAAGATTTAGAAGCGGTTTGCGATGTGTTAAAACGTCATGATATTATCGTTGTCTCAGACGAGTTATATGGAGAATTAACATACACAGGAAAACCTCACGTTTCCGTTGTGGAAATTGAGGGTATGCGTGACCGTACAATTTTAATCGGAGGATTCTCAAAAGCATTTGCGATGACGGGATGGAGACTTGGGTATGCCTTAGCTCCAGCGCCTATCATGGAACAAATGTACAAAATTCACCAATTTGCGATTATGTCTGCGCCAACGCTTAGCCAATATGCGGGTGTGGATGCGCTTCGTAATTCTGAAGAGGACATTGTTGAGATGCGCGAAAGCTACAACCAACGTCGCCGTTACTTGGTGAAACGTTTTAAAGACTTAGGGATTCCTTGCTTTGAGCCATTTGGAGCTTTCTACATCTTCCCAAACATTTCTCAATTTGGATTAAGTTCAGAAGAATTTGCTATGCGCTTGGTAGAAGAAGAACGTTTAGCCGTTGTGCCAGGAACCGCTTTTGGGGAATCTGGTGAAGGCTTCCTACGGATTTCTTATGCATATTCGATTGAAGATTTGAAGACAGCGTTAGATCGCATCGAGCACTTCATTACGAAGTTAAGAAATGAAAAATAGAGATTAAAATAAACTACAACTACACCACTTTTGGAGTCGTTTAAATCGATTCCCTAAGAGGCGTAGTTGTATTTTTAATTTTGATTAAAATATGATTAAAATTTAATTGATAAAAGAAAGATCCTATGCTACACTATGCTTACTTAAAGGAAAGGAGACAACGCTTGAAAGAACGTTTTACAAAGTTTATTGATACCATAATTGCACTCGATAAAGGCGATCATACATTAACGGACAAACAATGGATGAAAAAGCAAAAATGGATGTTCGTCTTGAAGTTTTTTTGGGTGATTGTGCTAGTAGCGACCTTTCTTCTAGCCGTTAATGTCTCCGTGAGTTACTTTGTTTATTTCTTCTATTTTGCTGGAGTTCTCTATGTACTCACTAAAGTACTCGAGTTTTGTATCCAACGAAGAATGACACAATTAGCTAAGGAGGAATAGAACAATCCAATGAGAATTATTTATTTTGTGATAGCCTGGGTTTCATTAGCAATAGGGTTATTAGGAATTGTCCTTCCGGTACTTCCAACAACTCCCTTTCTTTTGTTAACCGTATTTTGTTTCTCAAAGAGTTCAAGGCGCTTTGAAGAATGGTTTCAAAAAACTAAGTTATACCAGCTTTATGTCGCAGATTACCGTGAGACGAAGTCAATTGCGCGTAGTCGTAAAAAGAAAATTATTATTTATATCTATATTTTAATGGCTATTTCTATTTACTTTGCTCCAATTATTTGGGTGAAAATTGGCCTAGCCGCACTAACAGTGTTTATTACTTACTATCTATTTTGGGTGATTCCGGATAAAAAGTAGGAGGGATTCAGATGGTTGAGAAGTTTAAGGCGTTAATAGAAGATTATAAAGTAACAAGAAATGAAAATGAAGATTTTGTCTGGTGGTATGTGCAACGAGTAGCGCCTTTTAATTTACGCTATGTGATTGCAGTAGTGCTAATTTTATGCATTGCGGCTATTTATTTTAATATTCAGTATGCTCTCACAACAGTGCTCATTTTATGGGTGATTGCAGCGACAATTATCATCGCAGAATGGGTTTATCGAAAACGAAAACAATAATATGAGAACCAAAAGAATCTAGTTTACGCTAGGTTCTTTTTTTTACCTATCATTAGGAAGAAATTAAGTAAAAAAATAGAGAGGAGCCCTTTGAGAAAAAGTGCGAATAGGGCTATAATTTAAGTGTAGAAATAAAGTAAATGGAGGTAATTGTTATGAGATTTGACCAAGAACATGATTCCTGTACAACCATTCTTGTTGGAAAGAAAGCTAGCTATGACGGTTCCACGCTTGTAGCCCGTACGGAAGATTCATGTAATGGAGAGTTTACTCCAAAAAAATTCATTGTCGTTCGTCCAGAAGACCAACCACGTCACTATAAAGCAGTGATTTCAGGCTTTGAAACAGACTTACCGGACAATCCAGTTCGCTATACAGCCATGCCAAACGCCATCAATAATGAAGGGATTTGGGGAGCTGCTGGGATCAACGCCTATAATGTTGCTGTCAGTGCGACAGAGACGATTTCGACGAATCCGCGTGTGTTAGGGGCTGATCCGCTGGTGGAAACAGGGATTGGGGAAGAAGACATCTTCACTCTAGTGTTGCCTTATATTCAAACGGCGCGCGAAGGGGTCGAACGTCTTGGATACTTCCTTGAAACAGCAGGAACATACGAGTCAAACGGGATTGCGATTTCTGATGTGAATGAAATTTGGTGGTTAGAATCCATCGGGGGACATCACTGGATGGCACGCCGCGTACCCGATGATGCGTATGTCGTAAATCCAAACCAACTCGGCAGTGACTTCTTTGATTTTGAGGATAAAGAAAACTTTATGTGTGACCCTGATTTGAAAGACTTTATGATTCGTCACCACCTCAATTTGAATTTTGACGGGGAATCATTCAATCCACGTTATGCATTTGGTTCACAACGAGATAAAGACCGTCTCTATAACACGCCTCGTGCTTGGGATATTCAACGCATGTTTAACCCTGAAGCGGAACAATCTCCAACAAGCTTCGAAATTCCATGGGCACGTGTTCCTTATCGCAAAATTACGGTCGAAGATGTGAAAGAATCGATGAGTACGCATTTCCAAATGACTCCTTATGATCCTTATGGAAATTTAGGCGATGGGAAGAGCAATCGTCGTTTCCGTACGGTAGGAATTAATCGTACGAGTCAAACGGCGATTCTACAAATTCGTCCAAATCGTCCTCATGATACAACAGGGATTCAATGGGTCTCTTATGGGTCAATGCCTTTTACGACGGCCGTTCCTTTCTTTACGCAAGTGGAAACAACTCCAGCGTACTTTGCCAACACTACAGCGAAGGTTTCAACGGATTCCTTCTACTGGTCAAGCCGATTAATTGCAGGACTTGCGGATGCGCATTACTTGGAACATCAAGCGGATATTGAAAGTTATCAAAAGAATACATTATCTCGTGGAGAAGCCATGATTGCCCAAGTAGATGCTCGTCTTGAAAAAGGAGAAGTAGTCGACTTCGAAGCGGAAAATCAACAAATGAGTGATTATATCGAAGAGAAGACAGCTGCATTACTCGATAAAGTATTGCTTCGTGCAAGTAATTTAATGGTCAACCACTATTCAGTGAGTGATTAATGGCAGGTTGGGTTTAGGAGGTTAGAACATGGAAGAAAAAAATGAAAAACAACTGAGTTGGCTGATGATAGCTCTCATTGCATTTAATTTTGTATGGGGGCTCGGGAACGTTGTCAATAACTTCGCCCAACAAGGGATTGTGGTCATTACATCGTGGTTGATTATTTTAGTGATTTACTTTATCCCGTATTCATTGATGGTTGGACAGCTCGGTTCGACTTTCCAAGATAGCGAAGGAGGAGTGAGTGACTGGATTAAACATACGTCTACGAAGAAACTCGCGTATTTTGCTGCATGGACGTTTTGGGTGGTTCAAATTCCGTATTTAGCACAAAAACCGCAGACGATTTTGATTGCGCTTGGTTGGGTATTCCAAGGACACTCAGGAATTGTGGATGAACTTCCGATTCCGCTACTCGTTGCGGTCTGCCTAGCATTCTTTCTTTTCATTCTTTATGTTTCAACGAAAGGAATTCGGGTATTGAAATTCTTAGGAACAGTTGCGGGGAGTGCGATGTTTGTCATGTCTATTTTGTTCATCCTATTAGCCGTGGGTGTTCCACTCATTAAACCGGATTTACAACTAGCGACTGCGAATATGGATAAGCTTGAAACGTATATTCCAAAATTTGATTTCGCCTATTTTACAACGATTGCGCTTCTTGTTTTCTCAGTCGGTGGAGCGGAGTCTATGTCTCCTTATGTTCGTAAGGTAAAAAATCCAACGAAGGAATTTCCAAAAGGAATGATTGCGATGGCGGTCATGGTGGGGATTTGTGCGGTCTTTGGATCCTTTGCGATGGGAATGATTTTCGATAGCAACAATATTCCTCAGGACTTAATGAGAAATGGGGCCTACCAAGCGTTTGCGGTACTTGGAAAGCATTGGAATATTGGGAATGTTCTTGTTACGATTTACGCATTGACGCAATTTATCGGACAAACAGCTACACTAGCCCTCTCCATTGATGCGCCGCTTCAAATCTTCCTTGGTAGTGCTGACAAAGAATATGTTCCTCGCTGGCTTCGAACACGCACAAAGAACGGAACATTAAAGAATGGATACTTACTTACAGGAATTTTAACAGGGGCATTAATTGTCATGCCAGCACTAGGGCTTAAGGAAATTGATACAGTCGTAGTATGGATGACAAACTTGAACGCCATCGTATCCCCAATGTGCTTCTTGTGGGTATTTGTCGCCTTTATGTTCTTGTATCGTCATTGGGACAGATATAAAAATGCCGAATATAAATACATTAGCAATAAGACACTCGGATTCTTAATGGGACTCTGGGGCTTTGCCTTCACCGCATTTGCATGTATTCTCGGAATGGTGCCACAAGTGGACTATGCGCAAAATCCATCTGAATGGTGGTTTGTCTTAATTTCAAATATCATTATGCCATTTGCGCTTCTTGGACTCGGACTCGTCCTTCCATGGATTGCACGAAGAGAACAAAAACAACAAGCATAAAAATGAGTTTTAGAAAGTCCTCCTTCTGGAAAAGGGGGGCTTTATTTTTTTAAAATGTAATAGGGTATCAAACTGACAATTTTACAGAAAAATGGTATAGTAATGAAGATAAATTTACTGGAAACGAGAGGAACAACTCATGAAATTATTAACCGTTGCAGTCCCTTGCTACAACTCTCAAGAATATATGCATTATTCTATCCAAACGCTCCTTGCTGGTGGTGAAGAGGTTGAAATTTTAATCATTAACGATGGTTCTAAAGACGACACTGCTCGCATCGCTGACCAATATGCCGCAGCTTATCCAACGATTATCCGAGCGATTCATCAAGAGAATAAAGGACATGGTGGAGCCGTGAATACGGGGATGGCGAATGCAACAGGGAAGTACTTTAAAGTGGTCGATAGTGACGACTGGGTAGATGTGCGTGCTTATCTAAAAATCTTAGAACAATTACGACGCTTCGAAAAAAATGGGGAAGAAGTAGATGTGTTCATTACGAACTTTGTTTACGAAAAAGAAGGCGCGAAAACGAAGAAAATTATGCGCTACACTTCAGCCTTTCCTGAAAATCAAGTGTTTACTTGGGATGATGCGAAGCCACTTCGTCGTGGGAAATATATGATGATGCACTCCCTCATTTACAATATGAACTTACTTCGTAAATCAGGACTTCAGTTGCCAGAGCATACTTTCTACGTAGATAATTTATTTGTTTTCGTCCCACTGCAATATAGCAAAAAATTATACTATATGAATGTAGATTTTTACCGTTACTTTATCGGTCGTGAAGATCAATCAGTTAATGAAAAAGTGATGATTAGCCGTATTGACCAACAAATTCGAGTAAACGAGTTACTGATGGCGAACTACCATAGTGAATGGCAATTTCCGACCGTTTTGAAAAAATATTTATTAAATCACTTAGAGATTACAACCGTAATTTCTTGTGCGCTACTCAATAAGGGTGGACTACTTGAGCATCAAGAGAAGAAGAAAGCTTTGCTGTCGGATTTGAAGGAAGCAAATCCAGAAGTCTTCCATCTGATTAGCCAAGCAGTGCTAAGTAGAATTACAATGGCGAAGAACAAACCTGTACAAGTACTTTCGAATGGAATTTATACAGTGACACAACGTTTCTTCGGATTTAACTAAAGATCCGTTTTATTACCAGGCTCTTGTCTGGTAGTTTTTTTAGTTCATTACCATATTTGGTAATTGCGTGAAGAGCGCCTTATCATTTTGGTACGCAACCTGCGTCCATGGTATAATAAACAAGATTAAACAAGAAATGGGGAAACGACATGAAACCATTTGATTATATCGTTGTGGGGGCTGGACTATTCGGAGCAACTTTTGCGCATGAAGCAGCGACACGCGGTTATAAAGTAAAAGTGATTGAGAAAAGAAACCATATTGCGGGGAATATTTATACAAAAGAAGTGGAAGGCATTCAAGTGCATGAATACGGTGCGCATATTTTCCACACGAGCGACAAGAAGATTTGGGATTACGTGCATCAGTTTGCGACATTTAATCGCTATACGAATACACCCGTTGCCAACTTCAACGGAGAAATCTACAACTTGCCCTTTAATATGAATACCTTTAATAAATTATGGGGTGTCGTGACGCCACAAGAAGCCGAAGCGAAAATCGCTGAGCAGCGTGCAGTTTTGGGGGACAAAGAGCCTGAAAACTTAGAAGAGCAGGCGATTTCTCTTGTTGGGGAAGATATTTACTACAAGCTCATTAAGGGATACACGGAGAAACAGTGGGGACGTTCGGCTACAGAATTACCAGCGTTTATCATCCGCCGCCTGCCGGTTCGCTACACTTACGATAACAACTACTTTAACGATACGTATCAAGGGATTCCAATTGGTGGTTATACGAAGATGATTGAAGCCATGCTGGACCATGAGAATATCGAAGTCGAGTTGAATGTTGATTTCTTCGCGAAAAAAGACGAGTACTTAAATAGTGGTGCTAAAATCGTCTTCACGGGAATGATTGACGAGTTCTTTGATTATGAACTTGGAACGCTGGAATATCGTTCATTGCGATTTGAAACAGAAGTCGTGGACGTGGAAAACTACCAAGGAAATGCGGTAGTAAACTATACAGACCGCGAAACGCCATACACTCGTATTATCGAGCATAAGCATTTCGAGTTTGGGACTCAGCCAAAAACGGTGATTACGCGTGAGTATCCTGCCGATTGGAAGGTGGGCGACGAGCCTTATTACCCAGTGAATAATCAAGTTAACAACGACTTATATGCGCAGTATAAAAAATTAGCACAGACGGTTCCACAAGTCATCTTCGGTGGACGACTTGGACAGTATCGTTATTACGATATGCATCAAGTCATCGCCGCTGCACTAGAAACAGTGAAACATGAATTTGAGTAAATGAAGAAACACCCTATATGAAATATAGGGTGTTTTTGTGTTGTGATGGTTATTTGATTCCTTCGAATCCTAGCGAATTTTATCATAACTACAATAACGGGGTACCGGTTCGAGCCTATAGTCTCTCACCTCTAAAGCTTCAAAAAGGGCGTAAGGAATAAATCCCTACGCCCTTTAATTCATCTTTAGTACGATTCCCCATTATTGTGGCTATGAAATCCGCAAGATTCTTTGGAATCCATACACAATCAATCAAACCAAAAATGTTTTTCGATTTTAATCAAATTAAGCATTTACTGTATCTAGTTCTTCGCCGATAGCTTCTAAGCGAGCAACGACTTCTTCTAGTGATAGGTTGTGCTCTTGTACATAGCGGTTGCGTGGGTGAACACGGCATTCATGGCAGCAACCACGTAAGTATTTGTCTTCGTTTTCTTCTGAAGCTAAGATACGACGGTTACATTCTGGGTTACCACAGTTTACGTAACGTTCGCAAGGTGAACCATCGAACCAGTCTTTCCCGATAACCACTGGGTCTACGTGGTTGATGTCAACAGCGATACGCTCATCGAATACATACATTTTTCCATCCCATAATTCGCCTTGAACTTCTGGGTCTTTTCCGTAAGTTGCGATACCACCGTGTAATTGACCAACATCTTTGTAGCCTTCACGAACCATCCAGCCAGAGAATTTCTCACAGCGAACTCCACCTGTACAGTAAACAACGACACGTTTGTCCATGAATTTCTCTTTGTTATCGCGAACCCATTGTGGTAATTCACGGAAGTTGCGAATGTCAGGACGGATTGCACCGCGGAAGTGACCTAGGTCGTATTCGTAGTCGTTACGAGTGTCTAGTACAACAGTGTTTTCGTCAAGGAGTGCTTCCTTGAATTCTTTTGGAGAAAGGTAAGCACCTGTTGTTTCTAATGGGTTAATATCGTTATCGAAGTCGTTGTCCTCTAAACCAAGGTGTACGATTTCTTTTTTGTAACGAACGAACATCTTCTTGAAGGCTTGCTCGTTTTCTTCGTCGATTTTAAACCATAAGTCTTCCATGCCAGGAAGAGAGTGAACATAGTCCATATATTTTTGAGTAGTTTCATAATCACCAGAAACAGTCCCGTTGATTCCTTCGTCAGCGACAAGGATACGTCCTTTTAATCCGATTGATTTGCAAAATGCTAAATGATCTGCAGCGAATTGTTCCGCATTCTCGATGGGAACGTATTTATAATAAAGTAAAACACGAATATCTTTTGCCATATTGTAGTTCTTTCATCCTTTTCTAGTTTGTAATGGTTCTATTGTAACCGTATTGAGAACCATTATCAATGAATTCGATTGTGAAAATCTTCGAAAGGTATTGACATGACAGCGATTTAAGGTATAATTTCAAATGTAACATAAAATTTTGAGAGATTGGAGGAGAAATCAATGAACAACTTAGTAGAAAAACGAGTGAATAGAATGATGAACCTTCCAATTCAAGTGATTCAGTTATAGCGCATTTTTTTAGATGAGATTAGGAATGAAGCTGTTACTTTTTCCATGCGTGGGGAAGGTGACGGCTTTTTTTGATGGAGGAAAACGATGAACGATTTAATAAAATTAGTGATAGGCTTTATAAAAAAACATCCGATGCGCTATCTTGTTAGTTTTGTATTGATGGTTGCAAGTAGTATTGCTGCGGTTTATCCCGCTAGAATTGTGGGACAAGTAGTCGATAAAATCGTCGCGAGTGAACTGAACGGCGATTGGCTCTGGACGCAACTCGTGATTTTAGTAGGGATTATTCTCGTGGCCTATATTACGGAGAGTATTTGGACAAATTTGATTTTTATGGGCTATTATGAAATGCAAAAGGAATTGCGTGTGAAATTATTGCAGAATAATTTGATGAAGAAAATTCCGTTTTATGCGCATTTTAGAACAGGGGATATTATTACCCGTAGCAGTGAAGATGTGATGACGATTGGCGATATGATGGGGTTCGGAATGTTTGCACTCATGAACTCAACATTGATGGTGACGGTATCGATTTATATGATGGTCACAACGATTTCGTTGCCACTGACTATCGTTGCGGTTTTACCACTTCCAATCCTTTCATATCTCGTGTATAAATGGGGATTTGATCTCGAAGAAGAGTACAACAAGGCACAAAATGCAGTTTCGCAATTAAATAATGAAGTACTGGAGATGATTGACGGTACCTACGTCATTCGAGCTTACGGGCAAGAAGATGCGATGATGGATGAGTTTCGTGCGAAAACGAAAAAGGCTATGAAACAAAATATCATTGTGTCAGAAATTGAATCTCGCTTTATTCCATTGGCACAATTATTTATGATGATCAGCTTTACCATTGCACTTCTCTACGGTGGATACTTAGTATCGACTGGGACTATTCTCGTCGGGGATGTCATTGCCTTTCAAGTGTATATGGGGGCTATTATGTGGCCGATGTTTATGATTGGCGATATTATCACGAACTACAAACGCGGAAAAGTGGCAACCGAGCGTATTAATGAAATATTAAGATATGACGATGACATCGAACGTGGTGGAACAAAAGCGCTCGAGACGATTGAATCGATAGAGTTTAAAGACTTCCATTTTACGTATCCAGGAGAAGAGGCGTCCTTATTAAAAGGAATTAATCTTACTTTGAAAAAAGGCGAGACTCTTGGAATCGTGGGGAAAACAGGTTCTGGAAAAACAACGCTCTTGATGCAATTATTACACCAATTCCCCTACAAAGGAGAAAAGCTCTTTATTAACGCAGAACCGTTGATTGATTACGATAGTCAAACGGTGGCAGGGCATTTGGCCTATGTACCACAAGAGCATACACTTTTCTCACGCACGATTCGTGAGAATATGTTATTCGGAAAAGAGGATGCAACGGATGATGAAATTTGGGAAGCGTTGACGCTAGCCTCTTTTGAAGGAGACGTGAAACGAATGCCAGACGAGCTCGATACGATGGTCGGAGAAAAAGGGGTATCGCTCAGTGGAGGGCAAAAACAACGATTATCGATTGCGCGTGCTTTCTTACGCAACCGTGAATGTTTAATATTGGATGATGCGTTATCTGCAGTTGATGCGAAAACGGAAAGGGAAATTATCTCGCACTTGCAACAAGAACGCGGAGGTTGTATGAATATCATTTCTGCGCACAGACTTTCTGCAATTCGTCATGCGGATGAAATTATTGTGATGAATGAAGGACGTATTAGTGAGAGGGGTACCCACGAGGAGCTGCTCGAACAACGAGGATGGTACTATGAACAGTACCTCACACAAGAAATGGAGGAGGAAATCGAATGAGAACGATGAAGCGATTATTAAGCTACCTCCGTTATGAGAAAAAAGGAGTTCTGATTGGACTCTTCTGCCTGTTACTCTCAACAGGAGCAACCTTAACAGGGCCACTCGTTGCGAAACACATTATCGATAATGTGATTACTCCGATGGGGCAGGCGCATGATTTCAAAGCAGGTGGTCTACTTTTATGGGTTGGTATATACGTGACAGTGAACTTAGTGGGAGTTGCTGGGGCCTATTTAAACCGTGTATATATGAGGACTCTCTCAAACCGTATTGCAAAACGTATTCGCGACGAAGTGTTCGAGCATGTACAAACCTTGCCGGTATCGTACTTCGACCATTTACCAGCTGGGAAAGTGGTTTCTAGAATTACAAGTGATACAGAATCAGTGCGTGCAAACTTCTACGTGAGTGGGATTTCGACGCTTTTCAGTACGATTGTGATGTTGGTAGGTGTTTATATAACCATTTTCTTATTAAACGCAACGCTAGGACTCGTATTATTATTCCTAGTTCCTGTGATGATTCTATGGCAGAGAACCGTTGCTACGAAGCAGAAAAAATACTATTCCGAAAATCGTGAACTCTACAGTCAGTTGAGTGGACAATTAAACGAAAGCATTCAAGGAGCAGGCATCGTTCAAGCCTTCCAGAAAGAAGAAAAAATTGTTTCAGAATATGAAGCAACTGCAACTTCTTGGCTAGAAATTGGTCGTAAGGAATTAATTCTTGAGTCGTACTTCTCGTGGAGTCTTGTCGGCATGCTTCGAAACATTACTCATTTTGGAGTTATCTATTATTTCAGTATGCAGTTTATCGGTGGAACACTCGGGATTTCAGCAGGTCTTTTATATGCGTTTATTGACTACATTAACCGTATATATGAACCGATTCAAACTTTTATGAATGTCGTATCAGGTTTCCAACAATCAATGGCTGCCGGTGATCGTGTATTCGAATTAATGGATACACCAAGCGAGGATTCAGGAGAAGAGCTCTTCACGTTTGATGAAGGACGGATTGAATTTAAAGATGTGAGCTTTGCGTATACACCTGACGTTCCTGTGTTGAAACACTTGAATTTCACGGTAGAACCTGGGCAGACGGTGGCCTTTGTCGGTCATACTGGTTCAGGGAAATCATCCATTATGAACTTACTGTTTCGCTTCTACGATCCAACGAGTGGTGCTATCTTCATCGATGGAAAAAACACACGCGACTTTAACAGACATAGTGTTCGAAGCGAGATGGGAATCGTTCTTCAAGATCCGTACCTCTTTACAGGAACGATTGCTTCAAACGTAGGGCTCAACAATGAATCGATTCAGCCTGAGACGATTAAAGAGGCGCTCATTAAAGTAGGCGGAGGCCATCTACTCACGAAGAGTGACAAGGGACTCGACTACGAGGTGAAGGAAAAAGGAATGGATTTTTCTTCCGGAGAACGTCAATTGATTTCATTTGCTCGTGCGATCGTCTTTGACCCGAAAATCTTAATTTTAGATGAAGCGACTTCGCATATCGATACCGAGACGGAAGAAATTATTCAGAATGCAATTAATGTCGTAAAAGAAGGGCGTACAACCTTTATGATTGCTCACCGACTTTCTACCATTGCTCATGCTGACCAAATTTTTGTGTTGGATAAAGGAGAAATTGTGGAACGTGGAACGCATGATGAATTACTTCAACTGCAAGGTCAATATGCCGAAATGGTCGCACTTCAAAAAGGCTAATGTATAAAAAATATAAGACGCTGTTTCCTTTGAAACAGTGTCTTTTCTTTCGTTGCAAACAACTTTATTTTTTTAGTGTTTTTTCAAGGGAATTCATGGTGCATTACGCCTCTTAGTTTGTTACAATGTGTAGGAAACTGATTGAGGAGAGAACGTATGATTACGAAAGAAGTTATTGAACGTGCAACAACGCACAGCCGTCATTTACATATGTATCCAGAAGTATCCGGAGAAGAAGTTGAAACAACACGCTATATACGCGAAACCTTAGAAGCGATGGGGCTTGTCTGTTGGAATTTACAGTCAAAAACAGGAGTCGTCGCAGAAATTGGAAATGGTGAGGGGCCAATATTAGCCTTACGTGCTGACATCGACGCTTTACCGATTGTAGAACAAACAGGATTAGATTATGCTTCGAAAAATGAAGGAGCGATGCATGCGTGTGGACATGATTTCCATACCGCAAGCTTGCTGGGAGCCATTCAAGTATTAAAGGCTCAAGAAGACAAATTACAAGGGAAAGTTCGTTTTATTTTCCAACCAGCCGAAGAAAGTAACCAAGGAGCACGCGCTTTGATTTCTGAAGGCGTGCTTGAGGGAGTGGACGCGATTATTGGATTCCATAATAAGCCAGAACTTCCAGTTGGAACGATTGGTGTGAAGGAAGGACCTCTGATGGCAGCAGTCGGCCAGTTTAAAGCCGAAATTACAGGGGTAGGAACGCACGCTGCAGCACCGCATAACGGAAACGACCCCATCGTTACGGCTTGCCAAGTGATTGCTAACGCCCAAGCGATTGTCGCTCGTCATACTTCTCCACTTGAACCAGTGGTATTAAGCGTATCGCATATCGAAGCAGGGAATACATGGAATGTGATTCCGGAGAAAGTATTTTTTGAAGGAACGATTCGCACCTTTAATAAAGAAGTTGAGCGACAAATGACGGAGCAATTCGAGAAGATGATTGTTCAAACAGCGGATGTATATGGACAAAAAGGAAGTATTGAATGGATTTTAACGCCGCCAGTCGTGCATAATGACGTAGAAATTACAAAAGTAGTGAGACGTACAACTGAGAAATTTGCAACAGTGGTAACCCCACAAGTAACTTTAGGAGCAGAAGATTTTGCCAATTATATGGAACATGTTCCAGGATGTTTTGTCTTTATTGGAACAGGTTGCCCTCGCGAATGGCATCACCCAGCGTTCTTGGTGGATGATGCAGCATTACCGTTTGCGATTCAATATTTTGTGGACAATACGAATGCACTTTTAGAAGTTCTTTCACAGAAAGGAAACGCGTAATATGAAAACAATGGTGGTCATTAGCCATCCAACGATTCAAACCTCATCGAGCCAACAATTTTTCCTAGCAACGTTAAAAGGCGAAGAAGCTATAACGATTCGCTACATGGATGAAGTATGGAGTGAGAGAAAACCTCATTTTACAAGAGCGACTGAAGAAAAAGCACTGTTAGAAAGTGGAACCAAAAGACTCATTCTTCAATTCCCGATGTATTGGTACCAAGCACCTGCTGTCATGAAGGAATGGATCGATACGGTGATGAGTAAGAGTGCGCCTTTTGCTAAGCAAATTAAAGAACTCGGAATCGTTGTAACACTTGGGGTGAAAGAAGAAGCCTTCCGTGCAGGAGGGAAAGAGCAATTTACGATTTCGGAACTTATGCGTCCATTCCAAGCGTTAGCAAATGCAATGGGTTGGAAGTATTTACCGATTTTTGAAGTCCATCAATTTGATTATAAGACGGAAGAGGCGAAACAAGCCTTACTCGTGGAATATTTACAATATGTAACGAAAGAACATCACGGAACATTAAAAAATGCAGAAGATTGGTTTATCGAACGTGCACAATCAATGAAAGGTGCCGAGTGGGAACAAATCGCAGAGTGGATCAAAGAGAACCAGGACGAAAGAATGGAGCTCGAGATGCATCTGAGTGCTTGGGAGGAGAGTCAATATGGAGATTATTGAGAAGATCAGGTTACTTGATGCATGGATTGCGGAAGAAAAAGAATATAAAGAACGCGCTTTGCTTGTGGCGGCAAAAACTCTTCTTTTAGAACAAGCAAAACGAATTGAACAAGCACATGGAGAGTTAGATGGGCGGATGTGGAGTCCAGAAAACTGGTCTAAATAAGGAGAATGAGATTGAAAAAAGATAAATTAGGACTTCGATTAGTTTTATTAGTCATTTCCTGTTTTTTAATCGGGCTAGGCGCAAAGATGGCTGGTTCGAGTACATTAGGAGCTGACGTTGTCGTTCTTGTGTGGGAAGGATTAAATCGCACCTTTGGGGTTAGTATGGCAATGAGTAACATTATTGTATCTCTTGTATTTCTTGCGATTACGCTCAGTATTAACTGGAGATATATTGGATTTGGTACGGTTGTAGGGATGTTCTTGCAAAGTTTCTTTATTGACCTGTTCGATTTTAGAGCACTTGCCGAAATGGATATCACCATAAAAATAATTGCGATGGTTGTAGGGATTGCCTTAATTGCCATAGGATGTGCCGTTTATGCCTTAGCAGAACTTGGAGTGGGGCCTTATATCGCCGCAACTCTTGCTTTACACGAAAAATTCAAAACCTCTATACCACGAAACAAATTCTTAATTGATGCTAGTTGTGTGATTACCGCAGCTATTATGGGACAATGGCCAACGATTGGACCAGTTGTTTCACTAGTAATTAGTGGAGTGATTATGGACCAGACAATGGTGATTTTAAAAAAATTGCTTCCCATTAAATAAGAAAGCATATCCTATTTGCAGGAGGAGTACTCTTGTAAATAGGATTTAATTTTTTATAAACAAAAAGAAAAATGAAAATTTTGATGGTATCGTTTTCTAAGACAGCAAAATAGTACAAGTCGAAAGCAAAATAGTTATTGTGAAAGCGGTTTTTCCATAGTAAACTGAAGATGTCTTAAAAAGTAATAGAAACTAGGGGGAGACAACATGAAAAAGAAAGTATTACTATCAAGTGCAGCGTTATTAGCAAGTGTAACTTTAGCAGCTTGCGGAAATAACAGCAATAACACTAGTAAGGCGGATTCAACAACTAAAGCAGAAAGTAAAGAGAAAACAACTCTTAAATTAGCAGCTTTAGAAAGTGGTTATGGTTCAGAAATGTGGCCAGCAATCATCAAAGCTTATGAAGAAGCAAATCCAAACGTAAAAGTGGAATTGACTCAAGATAAAGAAATTGAAGATAAAATCACGCCTCAAATGAAAGCAGGAGATTATCCAGATATCGTAATGCTTGCATTAGGACGTAAACAAGCATTACCAGAAACTTTAATTAAAGATAAAGCATTAGCTGATTTAACAGACTTATTCGACATGAAAGTATATGGCGAAGATAAAAAAGTTTCTGAAAAATTATTAAACAATGTATTAGGATCTACAGTAACTGACCCTTATGGAGATGGAAAACACTACTTAGCACCAATGTTCTACGCTCCAACAGGATTATTCTACAACGAAGGATTATTCAAATCTAAAGGTTGGGAAGTTCCAAAAGATGTTGCTGGTATGAAAGAATTAGCTGAAAAAGCTAAGAAAGAAAACATTTCACTATTCACTTATCCAACAACAGGATACTTAGATAGCTTCTTCCCAGCATTATTAGCAAACGCTGGTGGTGTTGATTTATTCAACAAAGCAATGAAATATGAAACTGGTGTATTCACTTCTCCAGAAGCAACTAAAGCTTTTGAAGCAATGGGAACATTATTATCAAATGTTGAACCTTCAACAGTTGCAAATGCAAATAAACAAAGCTTCACTAAGAACCAACAATTAATCTTAGACAACAAAGCATTATTCATGCCTAACGGTACTTGGGTAGTTGGTGAAATGGCAAAAGCTCCTAGAGCTGATGGCTTCAAATGGGCTATGACTGCTGCTCCAGCAATCGAAAAAGGTGGCAAACGTTACGTTTACTCATTCTTCGAACACATTTGGGTTCCAAAAGAATCTAAGAATCAAGCAGCAGCTAAAGAATTCTTATCATTCTTGTACTCAGATAAAGCAGCTGAAATCTTTGCTAAATACAATGCAGCACAACCAATTCAAGGCGTAACAGCAAAATTACCAGAAGAATTGAAAGCATTATATAAAGTTGTAGATGAAGTAGATGGTGTTATTAATGGTAACTTCGTAGCTACTAAACCAGTTGAAGGTGTAAGCATGAAGGATACATTATATGGACAAATTGACTCTGTAGCATCTGGTCAAAAAACAATTGCTGAATGGCAAAAATCTGTTGAAGAAGTTAGCCAAAAGTTAAAAGCAGCAGTTCAATAATTCGATAGAAAGAATTAAATAGGAGTGGGATGCGAAGCAATTTTCAAGGGTGAAAATTCCTTCCACCCACTCTCATTTTATCTAAAAATGGTTGGAAAGAGGGCAGAACGATGAAAAATCGTAGAAAAAGAGAGAGAAATTTATTTATTCTCGTGTGTTTATTACCTGCACTAATTTTATTTTTTACGTTCATGATTTATCCAACAATTGAAGTATTCCGTATGTCACTTTTTAGATGGGGCGGATTTTCAAATAATAAGGAATTTGTTGGTTTAGATAATTTTAAAATTTTATGGATGGATGAAAACTTCTTTAGAACAATGCAAAATACAATCTTACTCATTGTAGTTGTAACGATCTTTACAGTTGTATTAGCAGTTGTTTTTGCAGCGATTCTTTCAACAGAAAAGATTCGTGGAAATAATTTGTTTAGAATCATTTTCTATATTCCTAATATTTTATCAATCGTAGTTATTGCAGGGATTTTATCAGCAGTATACGATCCAAAAGCAGGTCTATTAAATGCGATTTTACCAGAAGCATGGAATCGATTATGGCTTGGAGATCAAAGTATTGTTATTTATTCATTAGCATTCGCGCTCATTTGGCAAGCGATTGGATATTACATGGTAATGTACATGGCAGGGATGGCGAATATTCCAGCTAGCTTATATGAAGCTGCAGACCTTGATGGAGCTGGAAAAATTGGAAAATTCTTTAACGTTACATTGCCATTAATTTGGAACAGTATTCGTACAACATTAACATTCTTCATTATTAGTACGATTAACTTAAGTTTCTTACTTGTACAAATCTTGACAGACGGTGGACCAGACGGATCTACGGAAGTGTTCTTAAGCTACATGTTCAAACAAGCTTATACAAACTCTTCATACGGATACGGTATGGCTATCGGGGTAGTTGTCTTTATATTCTCATTTGGATTATCCGGTATCGTAAGTCACATTACGAAACGCGATATTCTTGAATACTAGGAGGGGAGATCATGAAAGGACAAACACGTTCATTTGAAAAGCTTTATAAGGCTTTCATCTATGTTGCGCTAATTACATTAGCGATTAGTATTATTGTACCTGTCGGATGGGTCTTCTTAGCTTCTATTAAAGAAAATAGAGAATTTTATGGTTCGCCATGGACCTTGCCAGAAGGTTTCTACTGGCAAAACTTTTTAGATGCTTGGAATAAGGCGAAAATGGGAGATTACTTGCTCAATTCCGTTATTGTTACCGCTTTGGCATTGGTTATTTTAGTAGTTGTAGCGATTCCATCTTCTTATGTATTAGCTCGTTATAAATTCCCAGGAAGTCGATTCGTGAATTCATTGTTAAAAGGCGGATTATTCATCAATGTAAACTACATTGTGGTGCCAATCTTCTTAATGTTACTCGACTGGGATAAAGGATTAAAAGGACTCGGAATAAACGGCTTCTTCCTAAATAATATTTTTGTCTTAGCTGTTGTCTATGCAGCAACATCATTGCCATTCACGATTTATTTATTATCGAATTTCTTCAAAACATTACCGACAACCTTTGAAGAAGCAGCATCGATCGACGGTGCAGGATATTTCACAACAATGCTTCGTGTAATGACACCAATGGCACGACCAAGTATTATCACAGTAATTTTGTTTAACTTCCTATCTTTCTGGAATGAATACATTATTGCTTTGACATTGATGCCAGGTAAAAATCAAACACTTCCTGTAGGACTTAAGAACTTACTTCAAGCACAACGTGGTGCGGCGGAATATGGTCAAATGTACGCAGGGATGGTAATCGTAATGTTACCAACATTGATTTTATATATTTTAGTTCAAAATAAATTAACACAAGGGATGACATTGGGAGGCTCGAAAGAGTAGTCGTCATCGCAGGAGGAGAGTATATGGGTAAAACAAAAGGGCGTTTAACCCTACCAAGTGAATCTAATTTTTTAGAGCAAACAAAAGAATTACTCGAGCGTTGGGGTGCCGATGCCATTCGTGATAGTGACGGGACAAAGCTTGATGAGGCAACCAAACAATTAGATGCAAAAATTTATACGACGTATTTTGTAGCACGAAATCACAATGATTTTATTAAAGATTATATGGAAGAGTGCCAACAAATCTTCGTAATGTCTAAATTTTGGTTAGCAACAGAAGAAACATTAACGATTCCATTTATGGAAGGGTACTTTGAAGATCAAGTTCAACCAGATTATGTGCATGATCCAAAAAAATATTGGGAAGTCATTGACCGTACAACAGGAGAAGTTGTTCCGGTAGAACGTTGGTCGATTAACCAAGAAAATAATACGGTTACGATTCAAGGGACAAAGCCTTTCCATGAATATACCGTGTCGTTCTTAGTGTATGCGATTTGGGATCCAACACAAATGTACAATCATATTACGAATAACTGGGGAGATGTTCCTCATGATATTCCATTTGATGTACGTGGACCGCATTCAAATCAATTTATGCATGATTATTTAAAACAATGGTTAAAAGAGAATCCGGATACAGATGTGGTTCGTTTCACAACGTTCTTCTATCATTTCACATTGATTTTCAACAACTTAGGAAAAGAAAAATTTGTGGACTGGTTCGGATATGGTGCTAGCGTTTCAGTCGCAGCGCTAGAAGCTTTTGCCAAGGAAAAAGGCTATCGCTTAAGAGCCGAAGATATTGTGGATGAAGGGTATTACAACTCAACATTCCGTACACCAAGTAAAGCGTACTTAGACTATATCGACTTCATTCAAGCATTTGTTGCCAGAGAAGCCAAAAAACTAGTCGACGAAGTACACGATGCTGGTAAAGAAGCGATGATGTTCTTAGGAGATAACTGGATTGGAACTGAACCATATGGACCATACTTCGAACAAATCGGATTAGATGCAGTGGTTGGTTCTGTCGGCGGCGGAGCAACTCTTCGTATGATTTCAGATATTCCACACGTAAAATATACAGAAGGAAGATTCTTACCATACTTCTTCCCAGATGTATTCCGTGAAGGCAATGATCCTACGATTGAAGCCAATAAAAACTGGTTATCCGCAAGACGTGCGATCATGCGTAACCCTGTAGACCGTATCGGATACGGTGGTTATTTAAGTCTTGCATACAAATTCCCTAAATTTGTCGACTACATTGAACATGTAACAGATGAATTTAGAGAAATCTACGATATCGTTAAACATACAAAACCATATACTGGTTTGAAAGTTGCTATCTTAAACGCGTGGGGACGCTTAAGAACATGGCAATCACACATGGTAGCGCATGAACTTCCATATAAACAAATTTATTCTTACCTTGGAATTATGGAAGCATTAAGTGGCGCGAGTGTGGACGTAAGCTTTATCAGCTTTGACGATATTATTCATGGTGGAGTTCCAGAGGGTGTCGATGTCATCATCAACGCGGGGGATGCCGGAACTTCATTTAGCGGTGGAGAGGTTTGGAAGAATGAGACACTCATTACACGGATTCGTGAATTCGTGTATAATGGTGGAGGATTTATCGGAGTTGGGGAACCAACAGCCGTTCATCACCAAGGAAGATTCTTCCAACTTGGAGATATTTTGGGCGTTGAAAGAGAAATGGGATATAGCCTTTCAACAGATAAATATTTTACTAAAGAATTGAAAGAGCACTTTATTATCGAAGATATTGAAGATGTTCATAAGATTGACTTTGGGGAAAATATTAAAAACGTGTATGGCTTAACGAGTGCAACAGAAGTACTTGAGTTTAGCAATCCGAAAGTGAGCGCAGGAGGCGTTGAAGAAGGAATCGTTCTTCCAGCTAATGCCGAAGGAAAAGAATTCGGGGAAATCCACCTTGCAGCGAACCCATACGGAAAAGGTCGTGGGGTTTATATCGCAGGACTTCCATACACACCAGAAAACACAAGATTATTAATGCGTGCGTTATTCTACGCAGCGAATAAAGAAAGTGAATTAACAAAATGGTATGCAAGTAATCCATTAGTCGAAGTACATGCTTATCCTGAAAAAGGAGTGTATGCGATTGTGAATAATACGAATGAAGCACAATCGACACTTGTTTATGATGGTGAAGGAGTATCTAGAGCAGTGGAACTTGAGCCAAGTGAAATTAGATGGGAGAAGATATCATGAATCCTAAAGTAAAAAATTGGATCCGCTTCGTATTGATGTTGGTATTCTTTTATGTAGTTATTTTGGGGCATCAGATGGTTGGAAAAGAAGGCGTTGCAACAATGCTTGTTGGTTTAGCTGGATTACTTCTCTTGCTATGGGATTACAATCGTCCGTACTCAAAATCGATGAAACGGTAATAAAACTTAACTAGGAACAGGGGCTTGTTTACAAACAAGCCCCTGTTCTTTTGTGCATAAACACAATATTTAAAAATAAAATAGTGCAAACCAAAGGTTTGTGATTACTGCGATTCCTTGCAGATTCTTCTATAGTAGCTGTAAAAGGGGACCGGTTCGAGCCTGTAGTCTCTCACCTTTAAAGTTCAAAATGGGAGTAAGGGATAAATCCCCAACTCCCATTTATTCACCTTTAATCCTTTTTCCTTTTACTGCTACTATATGAATCTAGCAAGGATTCTCCGTAATCACAGTGCTTTTAAATATTGTATCTTGCGAAGAAAGTGGGATGGAAATCTGATAAATCTGATGGGAATTTGGTTTATTATAAGAGGAAAATAGCGTATAATAAAAAGAAGATATTGAAAGGGATGGAGGATAACTATGGAAGGATTGTTTATTACAATGGAAGGGCCGGATGGTGCTGGGAAAACAACAGTCATCAATCAACTGATTCCTTTGTTACAAAAACATGCCTTAGTGGATATCGTTTCAACAAGAGAGCCTGGTGGAAGTCGTATCGCGGAAGATATTCGGAAAGTGATTCTGGATGTGAATAATACCGAAATGGACGAAAGAACAGAAGCCATTTTATATGCAGCAGGACGCCGTCAGCACTTAAAAGATCGTATTTTACCGAATTTGGAAAAAGGGAACATTGTATTTTGTGACCGATTTGTAGATAGTTCATTAGTATATCAAGGGGTTGCTCGTGGGATTGGAGTAGAGGAAGTAGCTGAACTGAATCGATTTGCCACAGATGGACTTTCGCCGAGTACGACACTGTATTTAGATGTGCCTGCCGAAGTTGGTTTAGAGCGAATTCATAAAGCAAGAGGCAATCGTCAGTTTGACCGATTAGATCAAGAAGGATTGAGTTTCCATACGATGGTTCGAGAAGGGTATTTAGAATTACTAAAGAAATACCCTGAAAGAATGGTTTCCATTGATGCGACTCAAACGATTGAAGAAGTGGTTAATGAGTGTTTCAAAGTATTAGTAGAACGTTACCCAAATTATTTTACAAGATAGGAGAATGAAAAATGAAATTATTAATTGCTATTGTACAAGATAAAGATGCACATTTATTAGGAGATGAGTTCGCACAAGCTAATATTCGTGCCACTCGTTTATCAACAACTGGGGGATTCCTACGAGCAGGAAATACAACTTTCCTTATCGGTATCGAAGAAGAAAGAGTGGATGAAGCATTGGACATCATTAAAGAAAACTGCCAATCACGTGAACAAATGACAATTCCTCCTGTTCATATTGATAGCATGTTAGATAGCGCAATTGCTACACCTGTTTCTGTTCGAGTAGGTGGGGCTACGGTATTTGTTTTACCAGTAGACTCATTCTTACGTTTCTAAGATGAAAAAGAAGCAAGAAGCATTTATTCGTACCATTGATAATTTGCAATTCAGCCATGCCTATTTGTTCGAAGGAGCAAAAGGGATTGGAAAAGCAGAAATGGCGAAAGAAATTGCTAAAATACTAAACTGTACGAATCGAAGCGTTGGAGAAGGTGCTTGTCAGGTTTGCGAACATTGTCTGCGAATTGAGCATGGAAACTTTCCCGATTATATCGTTGTGGAGCCAGAAGGAACGACGATTAAAGTAAATCAAATCCGTGCCTTAAAGTCACAATTAACCAAAACAGCAATGGAATCGAGTGCAATTATTTGTGTGATTCATGCGGTAGATACATTGACTCCAGGTGCTGCCAATAGTTTACTAAAATTTTTAGAAGAACCGACAGGAAACATTCACTTTATTTTATTGACGGAGCAATTGAGCAAAGTGCTCATTACCATTCAATCTCGTTGTCAAATTATCAGGTTTCAATCGAATCAAGAGGACACAGTGAATGGCCTTTTAAAGGAAAAAGGGGCCTCTAATGTGACCGCTCAATTAGTATCACAGTTAACTAATAGTGCCGATCAAGCCCTATTATTACTTGAAAGTGAAAGCTTTGGACAAATCCGTCAAGAAAGTTGGAATTGGTTTGTTCGTATCTTTACGAATCGAGCGATGGCTTTTATTACGATTCAATCACAAGTTCTTCCGCTGTTAGTTTCTAAAGTGGAAAGTGAGCAATTTTTAACGTTATTGCAACTCTATATACGTGATGCACTTCTTTGTGCGCAAGGGCTAGAAGGGCAACTGATTCAAAGTGATAAGATAGCAACCGTAAAAACCATTGCTGGAAAACTGAGTGTGAAGCAATGGATTCAAGAACATGAAAAAATGACAAAGGCTCTCTCCAAAATACAATCAAATGTAGGAGTTCAGGCCGTATTAGAACAATGGGTTTTACAAATCCCAAAATGAAGAAAGAGGAGGTGCGTGAATGCCAAATAGACAGTTATATGATCGAATTGAGAAATTAACGAAACAAACATTATTGCAACTGCATGAGTTAGAGCAGATTTCTTTGGAATTACAAAAGGTCATAGAAGAAAATCATAATTTGATTATGGAAAATCACCACTTGAAAGATCGCTTGGATGCGATGAATTCAAGCACGCACATCTCGAATCAAGTCGTTGAGAAAAAAGAACGTAGTCAATCTGTGATTAATTTAGAGAATATTTATAATCAAGGGTTCCATATTTGTAATTTATATTATGGAAAACGTAGAGAAAATGACGAGAATTGCATGTTTTGCACCGAAATCTTATTTGGTGAACATTAAATCTTGGAAGAAAGCAAGATAGTCATAGAAAATACCAATAAAGTCATCAAGAGAGCCTATCGAAGGATAGGCTCTTTTGTTATAATAAGAGTGACTTTGTTTTATAGATGGAGGATAAAAAAGATGGTAAGACAAGATAAAAAACCAAATGTCATCTTAATTGTCGTGGACCAAATGCGTTCCGATGCATTGTCGATAAACCGCGAAGATGATTTAGTGGTTACACCAACATTAGATATGATGGCTAGTATGGGCTATAACTTTGAAAATGCGTATTCTCCCGTACCAAGTTGCGTACCGGCAAGAGCAGCCCTTTTAACAGGGATGGATCAAGCTTCGAATGGTCGTGTAGGCTATGAGGATGAAGTTCCTTGGAACTATACGAACACCCTTCCTCAAACCTTTAAAGATTTAGGGTATCAAACGGAATGTATCGGGAAAATGCATGTGTATCCAAGTCGTAAACGATTAGGATTTGATCATGTTCTCTTACATGATGGGTATTTACATGTCGACCGTAAGTACAATAAAGCGTATGGAGAAACATTTGAACATTCGAGTGATTATTTAGACTGGATAAAAAAAGAACTTGGAAGCGATGCGGATATCATTGATGATGGAGCAAACTGTAATTCTTGGGATGTTCGTCCATTTGATTGGCCAGAAAAATATCATCCAACGAATTGGATTGTTAGCGAGAGTATTCGCTTCTTGAAGAGACGTGACCCAAGCGTTCCGTTTTTCTTGAAGATGTCGTTTGAGAAACCTCATGCGCCGTTAAATCCTCCTCAATACTTCTTTGATTTATATATGCAAAAGCTAGATGAAAATCTAGATTTACATATCGGAAACTGGGAAAAATTGGAAGAAAAAATTCCAAGTCTCTATGCGAAACGTGGCAAAATTCCTAAAGATGCTCAAAAGCGAATGATTGCTGCATATTATGCGTTAATCACCCATATCGATAATCAATTAAGTCGCTTCCTAACAGCTGTGGAAGAGTTTGATTTATTAGAAAATACGATTTTTTGGTTTGTGAGTGACCACGGGGATCAATTAGGGGAACATTATTTATTTAGAAAAGGATATCCATACCAAGGAAGCATTAAAATTCCAGCATTCATTTTCGACCCAGGTAACTTAATCGCTGGGACTAAGAAGAGTGTTAAACAACTCATCAAGATTCAGGACGTATTCCCTTCACTTGTCGAGTTGGCAACAGGCAATACCGTACAAACCGATGGAAAGAGTGTACGTCAATTATTATTTGGTGAATTTGCAGGATGGCGAAACGAATTCCACGGTGAACATAGCCTAGGCGTTGATTCAAGCCAATATATTTTGACCGATGAATGGAAATTTATCTGGTTCCCTGTGACAAACGAGTTCCAATTATTCCATATGACGGAAGATCCAAATGAAAAATGGAATCTGATTGCAGAAGAAAAATATACTTCATTGATTCACGAATTTAAAGTGAAACTCGCTCGTTATTTGGAAGGACGAGAAGAGGGATTCGTTCAAGAGGGCAAACTTTGCCCAGTTCCATTAGAGAAAATTGTGTCTACATTAAAAGGAGGAGAGTAGCATGAACTATATTCCTTTAAAAGCAGGCACTTTCCAAATGGGGGATACTGAAAATAGAGGATTTATTGAAGATCACGAATCTCCTTGCGTGATAAAAGAAGTTCAAGCATTTGAAGTGGCTGAGACCACTGTAACAAATGAAGAGTTCAAACGATTTGTCGATGAGACAGGCTATCAAACAACAGCAGAACTTATCGGGGATTCTTACGTATTTCATTTGCTTGTCTCTCCAGAGAAAAGAGAAAACTATTCTCATGTATCGGGTTCTCCATGGTGGCTGTTGGTTCCTGGGGCTTGTTGGAAGCATCCTTTTGGACCAGAGTCATCGATTGAAAATCTATTAGATCATCCAGTTGTTCATGTATCTCTTAAAGATGCGTTGGCTTATTGCGAGTGGGCTGGAGCTGGGCTTCCAACCGAAACGCAGTGGGAATATGCGGCGCGTGGTGGAACGTCCACTCAGTATCCATGGGGAGAAGAACTTGAACAAGATGGAATATACCATGCAAATACTTGGCAAGGAGAGTTTCCAAATCAAAATAGTGAATTAGATGGCTTTTTAGGAACGGCTCCTGTAAAGAGTTTTGAACCTAATGGATACGGCTTATATCAAATGATTGGGAATGTATGGGAGTGGTGCATAAACCATCGCGGGATTCCTTTTGAAGATATCGAGGCAAATGCCAAAGCTCCTCTAAATCTTGAGGTAGAGTATGCCATTCGAGGTGGCTCGTTCTTATGTCATTGTTCTTATTGCAATCGATACCGTGTTGCAGCAAGAAATGGTTCTCCTTGGAATTCTACAGCGAGTCATTTAGGATTTAGATGTATTCGACCGCTCGGAGGGCAATAAATGCAACTCATTATTTATAGCATCATTGTTTTATGTGCCACAATGATTGGAGCCATAACCGGATTAGGCGGTGGGATTATCATCAAACCTGCCTTTGATGTTGTGGGAATGGACACGACGAGTATGATTAGCGTGTATTCTACGGTTGCGGTCTTTACAATGTGCTTAGTCTCTATTTACAAGAGAAGTAAATTAGGTTTTCAAGTGGATAAACACATTGTATTTGGACTGGCATTCGGCTCCATTATCGGTGGGAAAATAGGAGATATTGTCTTTCTCCAAGCTGTTGAAATGATGGGGAATCAATTTGTCAGCATCACTCAATCCATCATTTTGTTTGTGTTATTAGGAGGGATTATTTTATTCACTCTGAACAAAGAGAAGATTCAAACATTAACGGTTTCGAATCTAATAGCCATTATCACTATTGGTCTATGCGTTGGAATCATTTCTGTCTATTTAGGAATCGGAGGGGGACCACTCAATATTGCTTTAATGGTATACTTCTTCTCCATGAAAGCAAAAGAAGCTGCGGCCTATTCAATTGTGATGATTTTCTTTGCACAAATGATGAAGATGACAACAGTGATTTATGAATTCGAAAACTATCAGTCTGTCTCCTTCATCATTCTAGCAATTGCGATATTTGCTGTGCTAGGTGGTTGGATTGGAACGAAAATTCAAGCCAGATTAACCCATGAAACGGTTGAAAGACTTTATTTAGGACTAATGATGGTTCTTCTTATCATGACGGCTTTCAATGTATTTAAATTTATCGTAATATAAAATACCGCCCAAGCAGGATGTGTGTGCTTGGGCGGTATTTTTGTCGAAGCATTCTACTGAGAATGAACTTCCTTATACACGTCTTGTTTTTTGAGGCCAAGATGTTTTGCGACCGCTTTGATGGCTTCTTTTTGTGATAACTGTTGGTGCTCTATAAACCATTCCACTTGTTGAGTAATCGAAAGAGAAGTGTCTGGTGTGTTCTCTTCAGTACCTCCAGATAGTGCTGTTGTCACTTCTTGAGGATTTTTATGACCAATCAAAATACAACATTCGCCTTTCAGTTCTTCTTCCTGGAGTAAAAGAACAAGGTCAGAAGCAGTACCTCTAATGAACTCTTCATAACTTTTGGTTAACTCTCGACAGAGAACGACGGGTTGACTTTCTCCGTATACAGTTTGAATGGCCAAAAACGTATCTTTTAGTCTAAACGGTGATTCGTATAAGATGACGGTTTCGCTATGAGTGCGTAACTGTTCTAATGTTTCATTTTTTTCTTTTTTCTTTCGTGGTAAGAATCCATAGAAGTAAAAAGGCTGTGGAACGAGTCCACTGGCAATCAAAGCCGTAATCCCAGCATTTGCTCCTGGAAGGGGGATGACAGAAATAGAGGCTTCGACACAGGCTTGAACCAGTTCAAATCCAGGGTCGCTGATTGAAGGGGTTCCTGCATCGCTCACTTGTGCAATCTTTTTTCCTTCTTGGAGCCACTCAATCACTTGAGGGATGCGTTCCTGCGTATTATGTTCATGAAAACTCTTTTGCGGAGTTTCAATTTCAAAGTGGTTGAGTAATTTTTGTGTATGACGTGTATCTTCGGCTAGAATTAAATCCACATCTCGTAGAGTATTCACAGCGCGGAATGTCATATCTTCTAAGTTTCCAATGGGAGTAGGGACAAGGAAAAGTTTGCCAATTCCTTCAGTCCGATAACTCTTTTGTCTCATCTTGCTTGTCTCCTTCTAAATAGATAATCACTGGACGAGTGACACTTGCGCCAATCGTTTGTAGAAATATTTCTTTTTTGGGGCGAGAGAACTTTTTGAACGCTGCTTCTGCCTTCATCGCTTCTTGTTTTGTGGCGAATTCTTTAGCATAGAGCAGTGTGACGGGGGTTCTCATCCTTGTATATTTGGCACCTTTACCAGCATTATGCGTTGCGATTCTTTTTTCTAAATCAACGGTATAACCGGTGTAAAAGGTTTGATCCTTGCAGAGTAGAACATACATATAGAATTGACTCATGCTTTGTCCCCCCAGAGGATACTTCTGATTTTTTCAGTATATTCTTGTTGCTCATTGAAAACAGTAATCGGTGGCAACACTTTGAGTCCACCAGGAAGGCCGTCCTTCATTAATTCAATAAGGACAATATTGCTTTCTTTTCCTTCTTTTGGGTATACAAATTGGACTCGTTTAGCTTCCAGTCTGTGTTGTCGTGCTTCTGTTAAGATATCACTCAATCGATCCGGTCTATGAACAAGATAGGCTTTTCCTTTCATCTTCAAAAGCCCAGAAATAGTTGAAAGTAGATCTTCTAGTGGAAGGTGCACTTCATGACGAGCAATCGTATAGGCCTCCTTGAGATTTGTCAGATTGGTTTCTTTTACCTTGAAATAAGGTGGATTGCAAGTGATGAAATCGACCGAATCTTTAGGGATGATGCCTTTTAAATTTCGAATGTCCTGATGAATAAAAGTAATGCGGTCTTCTAAACCGTTTAGTTGAGTGGTGCGCATCGCCATATCATAGAGTTGTTCTTGAATTTCAACAGCGGTAATAGGATTAGTGGTTTTATGACTAAGTAGAAATGCTACTGCTCCATTACCTGAGCAGAGGTCGACGATGTTCGCTTTTCTACGCTCTGCGATAGTTGCAAAATCCGCTAGAAGGACGGCATCCAAAGAAAAAGAGAACACTTCGCGACTTTGGATAATATCGATATTTTCTTTCTCGAGTCGATCAAGTCGTTCATGCGATTTTAATGTAACGGTCTTCTTTATCAAATTCCTTCCAACTCCTACTATAAACTGTATTCAAAGTGTATCAACAAAACAGCAGTAGCGCAAGATAAAGAAAGAGTGAAGACTTAATTAGAATACAACTTTAGGTTTAGAGAAGTTTAGGATAAAAATCAACCTTAGGACCTATGTTTTTATTTTTAACTTCCTTTACACTAAGGATGTAATCAAGAAACGCCTAAATTTTAAGGGGGAAGAAAACAATGAACCAAAAAGATAGAATTTTAGAACTAGTAGATAAAGGTATTATTTCAGCAGAAGAAGCAGTGGTCCTTTTAGAAAAAATGGGAGACAAGGCAGTAGAAGAGAAAGAACAACCTACAACAAGTCAATTGGATTCTATTATGGAAGGTGTGGCGAGTGCGTTCACTAAGTTTTCAGCAGAAAGTGATCAAACAGACGAAGCCATTCAGACGATTTTAAAACGAACAAAAGAAATTGATCGTCGAATCGACGAAATCAGAACAGCGAGCCAGTTAGAATCGTTAACAGTAGATGAAGAAATGGAACTCGTTCGATTAGAAGAAGAAGCGGAGCAATTAAGTAATCAATATAAGAGCTTACTTCAAGAAAAGAAAATGGCTGATGAAAAAATGAAGGCAAAGAAAAAAGAAGAATGGGAAGAAACCATTCAAAAAGCGAAGAAGAAAGTACAAGAAACAGACTGGGAAGAAAAAACAAGAAGAACAGCAGGAAGCATTACTTCATGGGCTGCTAAATTTACAGATTCGATTGCAGCTACTGTTCAATCTGTTATAAACTCTGTAGAAGTCAACAAACCGTATACACAAGCGAAAAATGGTAAGAAAGTTCCTTATCATTTCCACCAAGTCATTGATGAAGCAAGTATCCTTGATTTTAAAGTCGCAAATGGAATTATCCGTGTGAAGTCAGTTCCAGGAAATGAAATGACAATTGAAGGAGAATGCCGAGTAGCCTCTCAAGATGAAGAATATTTCGATGCGGAATCGTATATTAGAGACCGTGTAAAAGTTGAGGTAGATGAAGATACCATCTTTATTAAGAGCTTGAGTAAACAAGTTTACTGCGATTGGACCATCTCTTTACCAGAAAAAGAATATGATTATGTTTCGATGAAAGGCTTAAACACAACGCTTCATCTAAAAGAATTAAAAGGGAAAGATTATTACTTAGAAAGTAATAACGGAAATATTTTCCTAAAAGATGTCACAGGGGTTTTATTAGAGTCTGAAATTGTCAATGGGAACCTAAAATATGAACAATTAGATTTTAAAGATATCGTTTCTGAAACGGTGAACGGAAATATTAGCTTAGAAGGAGAATTCCGTGGAGCAAAATTTGAAACGGTAAATGGTAATATTAAAGTAGAAATTACTAGTCCACAAACGAAAAAAGTGGATGTTGAGACAGCAAATGGGAATGTAAAAATTAGTTTAGCCGAAGAATTAGGATTAGAAGCGAATTTAGAAACATCTCTAGGAAGTCTCCACTTTGATGAAACGATCTTTGAAGTTATTAAACAAAGAAAAGATTTAACAGAAAGAACAGCAGTGATTTGTAAGCAAAAAGAATTTATGCCACAAGTAGTTGCAGAAACAACAACTGGTAATATTCATGTAAATCAGCTACAATCAAAGACAGATAGTAAGAAAGAGGGATAAATAAAATGAAAAAGTTGAGAAGATCCAGAAATAACCGAATTTTTTGTGGGGTAATGGGAGGAATTGCGGAATACTTTGAAGTAGATCCAACAATTGTCCGTGTACTATTCTTGATTTTTTGCTGGACAGGTTTTCCAATCTTCCTCTATATATTACTTGCTATCATAATTCCAGAAGGGGGTTCTGAGTACCGTCGTCGTAATCGACAAGATACTTACTACTATACTTCTAGAAATAATCGTCCTCGTAAAACTGCTCGAAAAGTAGAAGATGAGGATAATGATGATTGGAGTGATTTTTAGTGTCATTTACTAAAAAAATTGCCATTAATACATTAGGATTTTTGGTGATTGCATGGTTTGTTCCACAGTTTTACGTTACAAACTGGGTAGCAGCGCTTATTGCAAGTATCGTGCTTGCGGTACTAAACTTATTTGTTAAACCGATTTTATTCCTTTTAACATTGCCCGTAACGATTGTAACGTTTGGATGCTTTAGCTTTGTGTTAAATGCGATGATGTTAAGTATTACATCATGGTTTGTCGGACCGGGATTCTCATTTTCAAGTCCGGTGATTACCTTAGTGGTGAGCATTCTATTAACGATTTTCCAACGCTTTGTTGAAAATCTAACAGATTAATGCAACAAAAAAGCGCCTTAATGATATGTACCCCCTTTACTGGACAAACCAGTAAAGGGGGTATTTATTATGCGTTACTCATTTGAATTCAAAATGAAATGTGTAGAATTATATCGACAAGGAATATGGGCCGAAACGCCTGAAAAAGTTATGAAAAGGAGTTTCCAAAGAAAAATACTGGATTGGGATAAAATTGAAAAAATTCACGGACCTAAAGGATTAGAGCGCGTTAAAAGGCAAAGAAAATGGACAGCAGAAGAAAAATTGACATTTATTCTACAGGTTTTAAACGGGAAGACTCTTTCAGAGGTTTCTTTTCCAGCAGGAATTAGTCGCGGATTATTAAGTTCTTGGGTTCACAAGTACCTAACTTATGGATATAATGGTCTAAAGAATGAGAAACGTAGACAAGCATTATCTAAGGAGCTTATTATGAATAAAAAGGCTGTGACTGGTAACCTTTCAGAATCCGAACGAGAAGAATTAGTTCGATTACGTGAGCGAAATGCATATTTAGAAGCTGAAATTGCTGTTATAAAAAAACTGAGAGCCTTGAGAAAAGAACAGGAAGCTGCGCTTCTCAAGGCGCGAAAGCAGCGATCATCAAGGAACTTCGAGAAGTAGGATACCAACTAAAATATCTTCTTAAAGCGATGAAAATGGCTAAATCTACTTATTATTTTGAATTAAATAAAGTAGATGCTGTGGCTGAAAAGAATGGGGATTTATTATTGGAAATCCAAACAATCTTTCATGAAAATAAAGGTAGATATGGTGTTAGAAGAATTTACCAAGAACTTCGTCGTAGAGGTTACGTTGTTAATCATAAAAGAATTCAACGTCTGATGCATATAAATGATTTGTTTGGAAAACGCCCTAAACAAAAATACCATTCTTATCGTGGTAGTGTTGGAAAAGTTGCTGATAATATTATTAACAGAGATTTTGTGGCCAAAAGGCCTCTTCAAAAATGGAGTACAGATGTATCTCAATTCACTTTTTCTTGGGGAAAATGTTTCTTTTCTCCAATCTTAGATATGTCTACTAATGAAATAATCTCCTATGATCTTTCTCTAAGCCCCGACTTAGAACAGATTCAAAGGATGCTAAATAGAGCTTTCAAAAAATTCCCTGATGTTAATGGATTGATTCTCCATTCTGATCAAGGTTGGCAATATCAACACGCATTTTACCAAAGATCATTAAATGAACGAGGGATTATTCAATCAATGTCCCGAAAAGGAAATTGTTATGATAATTGCATTATAGAAACGTTTTTCGCCAGAATGAAGAACGAAATGTTCTACGGTTTTGAAATGGAATATTCTACCTTTAAGGAATTTCAAACGGCTGTGGAAGAATATATAGATTATTACAATAACAAAAGAATTCAAGAAAAAACAAAATGGATGCCCCCTGTTCTATACAGGGAAACATCCATGTGTTCAGCTTAATTTAAAAATGTGTCCAGGATTCTGGGTACATATCATAAAGGCGCTTTTTTTGTTGATTCCATTTAATATTTTACAACCGTCAATTGACCGTTATTGTATTCTGCAAGAAATACTTCAGAAGGATCTTGAATATCTTGGACAGCAAGTTGTTCAGTCACCCATTCTTCAGTTTTATCAATAACTTCTAAAATGTTATGTTGAATAACGCCATCTGTAATGAGCGGATATTTTGGATTTTCTTCTCCAGTTTTCGTAAGAATTAATTGTCCATTTTGCTCTAAAATGGCACTTTTTACATCACGAATGGAGTAGACGCCTTGTGCACGTAATTTAAAGGCTACTTCTTGTGCTGTTAGACCGGCTAGGCGGACATTTTCAACATCAATTTTTCCTCGTTTAATTAATTGTAATGGTTCCCCGTCAATCATTTTTTTCACTTTACTGTTGTTTGTTTTCATCCAACGAAGTGATAATACTAAAGCAAACCATATTAATAGAATGATGCAGTATTGTAGGATTGTAATGGATGGATTGTAAATCACACCCCCGATAATTCCCCCGAGTACATAGTTTTGAACTTGGTCACTGGCAGATGTAGGAGCCAGATTTCCTTTTCCTGTATAGTTAATAACAACAATTAATGATAATAGACCAAGCGCAAGTTTGATTGCGACATCGATATATGAAAAGTTCAAATTATTCAGCCTCCTTAATCGTCACTTTTGGATTATGTACTTCCATTTTTTCAAGCAGGTAATGGTCAGGGCTATCCCCTGTTAATACGCGATAGAACTGGTCCCCAACTTTTACAATGGCACCATCTTTTGCGGCTTCTGTATTAATATAAATGTCTTCTTTATTGACGTGTAAGTCTGAAGCAATCGTTTCGACAAAACGAAGAGCTCCAGAGTATTGGTTTTCTGAATTTTTAGAAGATTGTAATTCAGAAATCTTAGAACCAGCCAGTATTAGAATACCAATGACTGCGATTAATGCTAATTCGCGGAATTTTGTATCTTGTTTGTTTTTAAAATATCGGTAGAGAGCAATTGCTAAAACTGCAATGACAAATAGAATCAATCCAAGTTGAATATAGTCGATTTGTTGTACTTTACTTTTTAAAAAATCATATGAATAAAAGACCATTTTATGTTTCCTCCTTTATGAAACTGAAATTTATTATATAGAAATGCATGGAAATAGCAAAAAGTTTGATTTTAGATTATTGGTTATTGAATTGAAAATAGAAGTGAGAATTGTTTAATTAAATCTAAAACCGTACAAGAAAGCGCTAAAATATGGTATAGTAGAAAGGAATGAAGAAAAGAGGGATGTTATGAAACCTGTTACGGTGAAAGAGTTAATCAAAAATATTCACTTAAAACCAATTCATGGAGAAGAGTATTTAGATAGACCGATTGTTACAAGTGAAATTTCAAGACCGGGATTAGAATTAGCCGGCTATTTTAATTTTTATCCATCGGAGAGAATTCAATTATTAGGACGAACTGAAACGTCTTTTGCGCATGAGATGGATTCGCAAGCGAGATATGAAGTAATGGAGCTCTTATGTACTCCAGATACGCCATGTTTTATTATCTCTCGTAAATTAGAACCGCCAAAAGAGCTTATTGAAGCAGCAGAAAAAGCTAAGATTCCTATCTTACAAGCTTCTTCAAAAACGACTCAGGTTTCTAGTAGTGTGACAAATTTCTTAGAAGGTAGACTAGCTGAACGTTTCTCAATGCATGGGGTACTACTAGATGTCTTTGGGATTGGATTACTCATCACTGGTGAAAGTGGAGTGGGTAAATCAGAAACGGCCTTAGAATTAGTTCAAAAGGGACACCGTCTTGTTGCGGATGACCGTGTAGAACTGTATCACTATGATGAACTTACCTTAATCGGGGAAGCGCCAGAGATTTTAAATAACTTGATTGAAATTCGTGGTGTCGGAATTGTTGATGTGATGACGCTATTTGGAGCAGGAGCTATTTTAGATTCTAAGCAAGTAGACTTAGTGGTTCATCTTGAAAATTGGACCCCTGATAAGAAATACGATCGATTAGGTGGAAATATGGAAAATGTCGAAATTTTAGGAGTTGAAATTCCTAAAATTCGTATTCCAGTGAAGACAGGTCGAAATGTATCGATTATTCTTGAAGTAGCCTGTATGAACTTCCGCGCTAAAAAAATGGGCTTTGATGCTACAGAAAACTTTACCAATCGATTATCTAAATTGATTGAAGAAAATAAAGAAGTTTAGGAGTAAACAGTAAATGAATTTATTAGAAATGGCTTTGACCATTAATCCAATTGCTTTTGAAATTGGAGGATTACAAGTACGATGGTATGGCATTATTATTGCCTTTGGAATCTATTTAGCAACGACTTTAGCAGATAGGGAAGCTACCAGAAAAGGATATCGAAAAGATTTTATCATTGATTTGGTATTTTGGGCAGTGCCTCTTGGATTTGTTGGAGCAAGATTGTATTACATTCTTTTTGAATGGCAATATTATTTAGCAAATCCAGCCGAAATTATTCAAATTTGGCATGGTGGTATTGCAATTTACGGGGGAGTCATTGTAGGGGCAGCAACGGTGTATTGGTTTGCTAAAAAAGAGAAAGTTTCTTTTGCGTTACTTCTTGATATTTTGGCCCCTGTTGTATTGCTGGCTCAGTCAATTGGTCGCTGGGGGAACTTTACGAATCAAGAGGCACATGGAGAGGTTACAACCCGTGCTTTCTTAGAAGGATTGCATTTACCAAACTTCATTATTGAACAAATGCATATCAATGGAGCTTATTACCAACCAACGTTCTTATATGAATCGCTTTGGTCGTTTGTTGGAGTTCTTATTTTATTCTACCTTCGCAGACGAAAAGGGGTAAAAGTAGGAGAAATAGCGGCTGGCTATTTAATTTGGTATTCATTTGGTCGTTTCTTCATCGAAGGAATGCGTACAGATAGCCTCTGGATGTTTAACGTCATCAGAATTTCTCAACTGGTTTCAATCGTATTATTCCTATTAGGAATTAGTCTGATTATTGTAAGAAGACGTCGAGTTCCAGCGGTTCCGGATTATGTCTCTATCGATAATCCACAATCTCCAATATTATTCGGAAAAGTGTAAAGGAGTTTTGATATGAAAAAAATCGCCATTTTAGGAGCTGGTTCATGGGGGACTGCATTAGCGATGGTTTTAGCAGAAAACCAACATGAAGCTCGACTTTGGGGAAATAATGAAGCTCAAATTAAAGAAATTAATGAGCGCCATACGAATGAACATTTCTTATCTGGGGTTTTCTTAGATCCTTCGATTCGAGGTTATTTAGATTTAGCAGAAGCGGTAAAAGATGTGGATGCGATTTTATTTGTACTTCCAACAAAAGCAATTCGTATTGTGGCTAAGCAATTAAATGACCTGCTCAAGAATAAACCGATGATCATTCATGCAAGTAAAGGGCTGGAGCAGGAAACCTATAAACGTATCTCAGAAATTTTAGCAGAAGAATTGGACCGTAATCGCTACGAGGATATCGTAGTATTATCCGGGCCAAGTCATGCAGAAGAAGTTTCTAGACGCGATATTACGACGATCACTGCTGCGTGTGAAAATATAGAGTCTGCCAAATATGTGCAAAAACTATTTAGCAATTCATTTTTCCGTGTATATACGAATACCGATTGCGTTGGGGTTGAAATGGGAGCTGCACTTAAAAACGTGATTGCGGTTGGAGCAGGGGCACTTCATGGTCTAGGCTATGGAGATAATGCAAAAGCGGCCTTGATGACAAGAGGATTAACAGAGATCAGTCGTCTTGGAGTTGCTTTTGGAGCAGATCCGCTGACTTTTATTGGACTTAGTGGGGTAGGAGATTTAATTGTCACTTGTACGAGTATTCATTCTCGTAACTGGAGATGTGGGGATCAAATTGGGAAAGGAATTCCTCTTCCAACGATTTTAGAAAATATGGGAATGGTTGTTGAAGGGGTCGAAACTTGTAAAGCAGTGTATGCATTGGCAAAAGAAAAGAATATTGAAATGCCAATTACAACTGCTGTATACAATGTGTTATATAAAGGACATGATGTTCGCGAAGAAATTCAATGCCTAATGGGTCGTGAATACAAATCAGAAGCATCCATCAAAGAACACCAATAAGCTGATCGGAGGACAAACAGATGCAAAAAGTGAGAAAAGCAGTCATCCCTGCTGCAGGACTCGGAACTCGTTTCCTGCCAGCAACTAAAGCGATGGCAAAGGAAATGTTACCAATCGTGGACAAACCTACGATTCAATATATTGTAGAGGAAGCTCTAGCATCAGGAATTGAAGATATTTTAATTGTTACTGGTAAGAGCAAACGTCCCATTGAAGATCATTTTGACTCAAACATCGAATTAGAGTCAAACCTTGAAGCCAAAGGAAAGAAAGAGTTATTAGAACTCGTTCAAGAAACAACAGGAATTAACTTGTACTTTGTGCGTCAATCGTATCCAAAAGGATTAGGAGATGCGGTACTTCAAGCAAAAGCCTTTGTCGGTGGAGAACCCTTTGTAATCATGCTTGGAGACGATATTATGCGTGATGAAGTTCCTTTAACGAAACAATTGATTGAAGGCTATGAAAGAACTCATGCCTCAAATATTGCCGTGATGGAAGTGCCTCATGAAGAAACGTATAAATATGGAATTATCGATCCAGAAAGTGAAGTAGAAGATGGATTGTACAATGTTCGTCGTTTCGTTGAAAAACCAAACCCTGAAGAAGCGCCAAGTAATTTAGCCATTATCGGTCGCTATTTATTAACACCAGAAATTTTTGAGATTTTAGAAAAACAAGAACCTGGTGCAGGTGGAGAAGTTCAATTAACAGATGCCATTGATACATTGAACTTAACCCAAAGAGTGTTTGCTAAGCAATTTAAAGGCGAACGCTTTGATGTGGGGGATAAGTTTGGATTCATGAAGACAAGTATTGAATTTGGATTAGAACATCCAGAAATCAAAGATAGCTTAAAAGAATACGTAATCGCATTAGGGAAGAAACTAGAAGGAAATGCTAGTGAGCAATAAAGTTGCCCAATTGATGTTCGTATTTTAAACTGAAATGGAAGGAGAGCGTTGGACTATGTCTCAGCGCTCTTAGTTTATACAAAAGGAGAATCTCTGATGGAAGAAAGAACAATTTATGATGTGGTCATTATCGGAAGTGGCCCTGGTGGGATGACAGCGGCACTTTACACTTCTCGTGCGAATTTAAAAACGTTAATCTTAGAAAAAGGCGTTCCTGGAGGAGAATTATTAAACACTTCAGATGTAGAAAACTATCCTGGTTTCCCTACAATTTCTGGGCCAGAATTAGCGGACAATATGTATAAAGGTGCAATGCAATTCGGCGCAGAATATGCTTATGGCCAAGTTTCCAAAATTGAACTAGACGGAGACGTTAAAGTAATTACTGCAGGCAAGAAAACATACTATGCTTACGCAGTTGTCATTGCGACTGGTTCCTATCACCGTAAATTAGAAGTTCCTGGTGAAGAAGAATATGCCGGACGTGGGGTTTCTTACTGTGCGGTATGTGATGGAGCATTCTTCAAAGATAAGAAAATCTTCGTCATCGGTGGAGGAGACTCAGCGGTTGAAGAAGGAACGTATTTAACACAATTCGGAAAAAGCGTGACTATCGTTCACCGTCGCGATCAGTTACGTGCACAAAAAGTATTGCAAGACCGTGCATTCGCCAATGAAAAAATCGACTTTTTATGGAATTCAACCGTTGAAGAATTCGTAGGAGACGGTTCTAAAATCACAGGCGTTCGCGTAAAAGATGTAAATACAGGCGAAGTAACTACTCATGATGCGGATGGTGTCTTTATCTATGTGGGACTTTTACCAGTTTCAGATCCATTTAAAGACTTAAATATCACAGATGCAGAAGGTTGGATTGTGACAAACGAGAAAATGGAAACTTCTATTCCTGGTATCTTTGCAGTCGGCGATGTTCGTCAAAAAACATTGCGTCAAATCACAACAGCAGTTGGAGATGGCGGACAAGCAGGACATATGGTCTATAATTACGTGGAAGAAATTAAAGAAAAACAATAATATTCACGGGAAAGGTCCTATCATCATTTATTCGATGATAGGACCTTTTTTTCGGCAAAAGAGTTCCATTTATAAAGTATAAAATAGTCTGTTTTTCAATATAATTACAATAATGTGAAATGAAATACTTTTCAGAAAAATTATGATAGAATAATAAAAATGTGAAAGGTGGTGTATGAATGAGCAAAAATATCATAAAAGGACTAGTATTTACATTTTTGGGATTAACATTAATAGCTTGTTCACATAGGTCAGGACAAACAGCAGATAATTCTGCTCCGGGTGTTCAAATTTCCAATAATCAGTCTTCAACAACAGAGGCCAAAGGAGAAAAAGTAGAAAATACGACAAAATCTCCAGATACAACAGATTCTTCTAAGGTTGAAACAACCACTGTAGAACAAAAAACTACAGTAGAACAAAAAAGTGGAAATACACTTGCGAAACAAGCGATTGCAGAGATTGAAAAAAGAAAGAAAGTCGTTCTAGATGAGAACTATGACATTATTATTCAAGCTCAAACAAGTGATACCATCGATTTACAAATTCGACATGAGGAACGTTCTTCGACGTCAATTTATGGTTTTTTTAGATATCATGCTAAAGACCATAAGCTAGAAGAGATGGATAGTCTCACCGGAGAATATAAAGTAGTCGAGTAATTTAGGAAAGAAGGGGTCAATATGACAAATACAGTAAATTTAGATTGGAATAATTTAGGATTCGATTATATTAAGACAGACTTACGCTTCATCAGTTATTATAAAGATGGACAGTGGGATGAAGGCGCATTGATTGAAGATAATGTATTAAAAGTAGATGAAGCAGCGACAGCACTTCACTATGGACAACAATGTTTTGAAGGGTTAAAAGCATACCGTTGTAAAGATGGCAGCATTAACTTATTCCGTGTGGATCAAAATGCAGCTCGTATGGCTCGTTCTTGCCGTCGATTACTTATGCCTGAATTCCCTGAAGAACGCTTTGTAGAAGCTGTGAAAAAAGTAGTGAAGGCAAACGAACAATGGTTACCACCTTACGGAACTGGAGGAAGTTTATATATCCGTCCGTTCATGATTGGGGTTGGAAACAATGTAGCGGTTCGTCCAGCAACGGAATATATTTTCTCAATCTTTGTAATGCCAGTAGGAGCATACTTCAAAGGTGGATTAACACCAACGAACTTCATCGTTTCTGAATACGACCGTGCAGCACACGTAGGTACAGGGGCTGCAAAAGTCGGTGGGAACTATGCGGCAAGCTTGCTGCCAGGTAAAGAAGCCAAAGAACGTCATTTCAGTGACTGTATTTACCTTGATCCATTGACACATACAAAAATTGAAGAGGTAGGAGCTGCAAACTTCTTCGGAATTACAAAAGATAATCAATTTATCACCCCTTACTCTCCATCCATCTTACCAAGTATTACGAAATATTCATTACTATGGTTAGCAGAGCACCGTTTAGGAATGACTGTAAAAGAAGCAGATGTGTATGTAGATCAGTTAGATATTTTTGCTGAAGCAGGAGCCTGCGGTACAGCTGCAGTTATTTCTCCAGTAGGTGGAATTCAAAATGGAGATGACTTCCATGTGTTCTATTCAGAAACAGAAGTTGGACCAGTCACAAGACGTTTATATGATGAACTAGTAGGAATTCAGTATGGGGACGTAGAAGCTCCAGAAGGTTGGATTCAAAAAGTAGAGTAGTTGAAGCTTAGGGTTTTAGAAAAAAAGGAGATATCGCTTTAATGAGTTTAAAAGGTAATGGGAATGAAAAACAAAGGTTCTCGCTTCGAAAATTAAATTGTGGCTTAGTTTCTGTTTTAGTAGGGATGGCCTTTTTTGGTCCGGTAGCTTTTTCTAGCGAAGTCGATAGTGAGAAGACAACAACAACTGAAACAGTAGTTCAAAAGGATGTTCAACAAACAACTCAAGAAAAAGACCTTGTTGAAACAACGACTCATTCTGAAACAACAGAAGAAGTAACTACAACAACAAGTCAAACAGAAGAGACTCAAGCACCAAAAACAAGGGCTAAAAGATCTGCGGAGGAAGGTAGTAAATCGAAAGCTGATGGGTTTACGTTAACGGTAAAAAGTCCGTCTCATCCAGATCATATCATTACAAATAATGAACAAAAAATTCAGTCTGTCATTTCAATTGGTGTAACGGCTCCAAAGTTTTTAAGCCCGAATGCAGAACTTCGTGTGAAGTATTGGAGTAATGACCCGCATGAAATTATTAATTTATCGATTCCGTCAAATACGGAAGGACAAAGAATTCCTTATTTAAACACTCCAAGTCCAATTGATAAAGCTAAAGACCCAACCGTAATGTATACAGCAAAAATTAGTGTAGGTGAAGTGAGAGCAGGAGACGCACTCTCTATTAAAAATACGGTCTTTGCTCAATTTCTTTCACAGGGACAAACCTACAATGTAACGTATGAATTAGTCGATAATGGGGAAGTGATTACAAGCGTTACTGAAACCTTCACGACGAATCTGCCAGATCCTCAGTTTTGGGCGATGAAGTATACGCAAACGGAATATTTAACAAGTTTTGATTCTAATGGGAAAGTGAAAAGTTCAGTTCCACTCCCGTTTTCCGTAGTGCAACATCCAAATTACACTACAGGGTTAATTGAAAAAGTTACTTTAACCGTTCCTGAAGGATTTAAAATTACTGAAGATTCCAAGAAAAATGGTTGGAAGCAGAATGGGAATACGGTCACTCGTGACCATTATTTCAATGCTGCAGGCGAAGTGCCAAATTCAAACTTTGGTAGAGCAAACCTGAGTGAAGGCTATGCAAAAATGGAACGCTTATTCACTCACGTTTATACTTCCGGGTTGGCTTTTGATACTTCTACTTACGGAACGGTAGAGGAGCTCAAATCTCCTTCTGGAAAACCTTGGACGATTACTTCAAGAGTAGATACTCTTGATGAAATGGGATATAAGACAACTCAAACGTTTGATACGTCAGGAGTGTTACGTGCACAAGATCCTGAAAATAGCGTGGGTAGTGCATCAATCTCTTCGTATGTCAATGATTTAAAAGAGTATAATGCATCTGATAAGTATCCTACTGAAGATTTTTATAGAGATGAAATTACCATGGATGAGAGCGACTATGCTTCAGGAAAGTCTGTGGAACTCTCAGATATTGTGATTAAATTTGATGAAAAGAAAACCGTTGGAAAATATAGAGCGATTTTTCATGAAATTCAAGGATTAGATGTGAATTTATCGGCTTTAAAATATGATGAAGCGACTTTTGATGTGTATTCATTAGATGATCCGACGCAAAAAATTACGAGCGTCCATTTGTTTAAATTTACGAATTTAACATTTCCGGAAAATATTTCGGGGATTATTTTAAGACCGACAGGAAAAATGACGCAATTATCCGCTGCACAAGCAAAAGGATTAAGAGTCTTTACGAGATTCCAACCAACGAGTGAGGCAGATTTACCTTCTAAAGCTCCTGTTACCCTGAATCATACGATATCGATGGGAGATGGAAAGAGCAATTCTATTACAAAATACCAACGTCAAGAAGTCATTTTAAATACTAAACACTATTGGGGAACGGATACAACAAATTCCTCAACGCCATTTTACTCTCAACAAATTGCGATTGAAGCATCCAATTATAAAGACAATTCTAATAAATTAGTGAAGTTAAAATATGATGAAATCGTAGAAAAAGCCAATGCTATGGTGACATTTTCAATTCCACCAGAGCTTACGATGACTCTTAAAACTGGAGAAACGCTGTCTGGTGGAACTTACACTAGAGCGCTAAGTGATTTTGCAGAAATTGGATTTGATGCGAATAATGTTTGGAGATTTGATTTCCAACTAAAACCGACAAGCCCAGATGTGAAAGATGGTCGCTATGATTTATCTTGGTATTTAACATGGGGAAGCGCGAATGAAGAAATTAGACGAACGACTTACGGAAGAAATCCGATTTCTGGAGATGAGGAAACGACAAAAAACGTAAAGACTTATGTGATTTCGAATCATTTAACGTTTGGTTCTCAAACCAGTGCTTCTAATAAAATTGGCTCTTACACTTCTCATAAAACGGATGTGGAAAAGGATGTAGAGTTTACGATTAAATCCACTTTAATGAACACATATGATTCTTCTATTACTGGAGGAGTTGGAATTCAATATTTACCGAGAAAAGGTGTTGAAAACTCAACTTATGATGTACTGTTGACAGGTCCAGTAACTCCAGCTCCTGGTTTTAAAGTCCAGTATACAGTTGATGAACCCACAAGAGATCGTGCACAAGATAATGACCACTTAACTTGGACGGATTCTGTTTCCGATTACTCCAAAGTGACAGCTGTAAGATATGTTCAAACTGGAAATGATTTCCCGAAATATAATGATTTCATCTTACCGGTGAAGACAACTGATTCATTGAAAGTGGAGGATGTCGCATATACGCAAGTAGGAATGAAAGCGTCAGGATTTGATAAGTTCATCATGTCAGATCCAGTACAAATGACGCCACGAATTTGGACGGAAGATTTTGTAGCTCTCGATAAGACAGGAAATAAAGTTGCAAATCTAGTGGAACAAAAGAAAGCTACTAAGAAATTCGCAGCTTCAACGGATAAAGAATTCCCAGGAGTCCAGTACATTCGTTCAGAAGAAGATCCTTACGGCAATGTAACGCATGTCTATGTACAAACGGGTTCTGTGAAAGTGAATTATCAAGACGAAGCAGGTAATACAATCAAAGACTCTGTCGTAGATACACCGAATGACCCTGTAGGAAACCTTTATGATACAACGGACCATAAACTAACCTTGATTAAGACTCCTGAAGGTAAGTTGTATGATTTATTGCCAGATGCCACCAAAGGGGCGGAAAAAGGGGAAGTCGTAAAAGGTGAAACAGAAGTCACCTATGTCTATAAAGAACGCGCTAAAGGGGAAGTCGTTGTTAAATATGTTGTTGAAGGGACTTCGGAGGAGATTAAAGACGCTGTGATAGACACACCGTCTACATATCTTTTAGATGAAAACGGAACTGTAGCGACGTATGATACGACAGATCAAAAGCCATCGACCATTACAAAAGATGGAAAAGAATATCAACTCGTTGAAAAGGCTGTTCCAAACGAAAAAGGAAACTTAACGGAAGGAACAACAACCATTACGTATGAATACAAATTAGTCACAGGAACAGTGACGGTGAAGTATGAAGATGAAAATGGTCAACCGTTGAAAGAGGATAATGTTATCACTCCGGCAAACACGCCGAAAGGAACGGCTTACGACACGACAACCGAAACGGTTCGTCCGCAACAAATTGAAAAAGATGGAAAGACATATGAACTAACCTCAACTACTCCTAAAGCAGGATCTGCATCAGAAACAGGAACTGTAGAAGGTGATAAAGTTGTGACGTATGTTTACCAAGAAGTGAAAGGGTCTGTGACGGTTCATTATGTCGATATAGAAGGGGAGACCATCAAAGCTTCCGTAAAAGATGTTGAAAATGGTTCTGCAGGTTCGGACTATGATACTACAGACCATAAGCCAACGCTAATCAAATCAGAAGATGGAAAGCTTTACGATTTAGTTCCAGGTTTGACCAAAGGACAGGAAAAAGGAAAAGTAGCTAAAGGTGAAATAGAAGTCACCTATGTCTATAAAGAACGTGCTAAAGGGGAAGTCGTTGTTAAATATGTTATTGAAGGGACTTCGGACGAGATTAAAGACGCTGTGACAGATACACCATCTACTTATATTTCAGATGAGAACGGAACTGTAGCGACGTATGATACGACAGATCAAAAGCCATCGACCATTACAAAAGATGGAAAAGAATATCAACTCGTTGAAAAGGCTGTTCCAAACGAAAAAGGAAACTTAACGGAAGGAACAACAACCATTACGTATGAATACAAACTAGTCACAGGAACAGTGACGGTGAAGTATGAAGATGAAAATGGTCAACCGATAAAAGAAGATACTGTTATCACTCCGGCAAACACGCCGAAAGGAGCGGCTTACGACACGACAACCGAAACGGTTCGTCCGCAACAAATTGAAAAAGATGAAAAGACGTATGAACTAACTTCAACTACTCCTAAAGCAGGCTCTGCATCAGAAACAGGAACTGTAGAAGGTGATAAAGTTGTGACGTATGTTTACAAAGAAGTGAAAGGGTCTGTGACGGTTCATTATGTCGATATAGAAGGGAAGACCATTAAGGCTTCAGTAAAAATAATGGATCAAGCTTCTAAAGGAACGCCATATGATACGACTCCAAATCGAGAGAAAGAAATTGTTTCTGAAGATGGAAAGACTTATGAATTATCTAGTGAGGCTCCTAAAGAGGGTGCAGATAAGGTCTCTGGCATTGTCCTTAAGGGAAATATCGATGTAACGTATGTTTACCGTGAAGTGAAAACTTCTATTACAGTTCAATATGTAGATGAGGATGGAAATGTTCTTCAAGATAAAGTTGAGAAAAAAGAACTTTCTACTGGAGAAAAATACGACACCACATCTGATAAGCCAGTAACGATTACAAAAGATGTCGTACTGTATACTCTTATTCCGACGAAAACTAAAGGGGAAGAGACTGGAACTACGACAAAAAATCCTATAGAAGTGACTTATGTATATCACAAGACAATTACGACTTGGGTGGATACTAATGGCAAAGAGTTACATCCTTCTAAAGAGGGTCAACATCCAGATACAAAAGGTACAGATATTCTAGGATACAAACTGGTGTCAACAACGACAAAAGAAAACGGCGATGTTGTGAATGTATACCGTCAATTGACAACGATTTGGGTGGATACAGATAACAATGTATTAAAACCTAAAGAAGATGGTGAAAAAGAGCAAGGAAAAATTGAAGGATATGAATATGTGAAAACGGTAGTGGATGACGATGGAAATAGGACTCATATTTTCAAGAAGCATTTGGAAGTAACTACAAGTTCTCAACCTTCAAATCCGTCAAGTGCTAAAGAAGAATTACCAAACACAGGAACTGGAGTAGATAGTGTATTCTTTAGTTCTGCTGCCATTAGTGTATTAATGGGATTAGGCCTTCTGAAATCACATAAAAAAGATGAGGAAGAAGGAAAATAAAAATCAAAAATCATTGGTATTGTGAATTGACAAAGCGAACGGCATTTGTTAATATATACCAGTATGAAACTCAATGAGTTAATGAAATAAATTGAATGAGAGGTGTCATCCATGCGTATCAACATTTTATTAGAATGTGCTGAAACAGGTGAACGTTTATACTTAACAAGCAAAAACAAACGTAACAATCCAGAGCGTTTAGAATTAAAAAAATATTCTCCAAAATTACGTAAACACGTTGTCTTCAAAGAAACTAAAAAATAATTTTGAGAAATTCCAAAGAGTTAGGCTGGTGCCTAACTCTTTTTTTGTGCTTTGGTAAACAGACCGCAGGTCTTTTGCGAATCATTTGAATAGTCCATAGTTGCTACAATAGCTGTACCGGCGTGAGCCTTGGGTCTCACAGCCTATCAAGCCTCAAAGTAGGAGTAAGGAATCAATTCCTAACTCCTACTAATTCGCATCGATTACATTTGCTATTGTTGCTACTATGGGCCAAATGATTCTTCAGACCTGCTTGTATAAAAAAGAGTAGGTAGTGCCTAATATTTTGGATTTTACATTTTGTTACTTTGAACAACGTATTTAGAAATTTTGTCTCAGAGGGGCGAGAACGACATTGTAGATGCTTCGTACGGACTGAAAAGACTTTAGGTCTTTTGCGAATCATTTGAATAGTCCATAGTTGCTACAATAGTTGTACCGGCGTGAGACTTTGGCTCGAACTGGTGCCCTATTACGACTATTATGAAGACATCCCATGTCCTAAATGCGAGCATTTATACTCTTAGAGAAAAGCAGAAAAGTTCAATTGTTCATGGTATGTGTTCACAGAGGTGAGGATATCATGTATACTAGAACAGGTGATTATTTTGGAAAAACAAAATTTTATAACGACGGGGCATATTAATCGTGTAATTTTAACGATTGCGACTCCGCTAATGATAAACAATTTAATTCGGACTTTATACAATTTGACGGATGGATTATATGTGGCGCAACTGTCAGCAGAAGATTTTGCGGCAACAGCGTTTATTTGGCCGTTGAATTTTTTGTTTATTTCTCTTGGAATGGGGATAAGCGTTGGAGCAACCGCACTCATTGCTCAATATTTTGGAGCAGGAAAGTTCAGAGATGCCAAACGTTATGCGGGAAATGCGATGATTTTAACGTATTTCTTTGGATTCTTGTTATCGGTGATTGGATATTTCTTAGCACCTCTATTCGTGGAATGGATGGGCGCAGAGGGAACTTTTTTAGCAAAATCCGTATCGTATTTGAAAATTAACTTCATTGGACTTTTCTTTGATTTTTGCTACTTTGGCTATCAATCCTTGCTAAATGCACAAGGAAGAACACGCACGATTACAATGATTAGTGCGGCTTCTTCCATTTCAAATGTAATTCTAGATCCTATCTTCATTTTTGCGACCATTCCATTTGTCGGACTCACCGGGTTGAACTGGGGAATTGAAGGGGCTGGATGGGCAACGGTCATTGCTAAAGTGTTGTTACTAGTGCTTGCCATTCGTGCTGTTCGTAAGGAATCGGAAATTCAAATCTATTTGAAACATGTCAAAGTGGATAAAGAAGTGATGAAAGAAATTCTCAAAGTCGCATGGCCATCTGCATTTGGGTATGGAGGAGCGGCATTAGGATTCACGGTTTTAAATGGATTGATTCAGTCTTATGGAACGTCAGTGCTTGCTGCGTATTCGATGGTGAATCGTATTTCGGATTTACTGACGCAACCACAGATGGGAATCGGGGCGGCGCTAACCGCCATTATCGGACAAAACATGGGGGCAGGGCTTTATGACCGTGCGCATGCCATCTTTAGACGAGCTTTACTATGGGTGCTGATGATTTCAACAGTCGGCTGTGTGGTTGTCTTCTTCTTCCAATCTCCAATTCTTGGAATCTTTATTAAAGACAGAAGCGATGCCGTTCTTTGGGCAAATGCCGTTGAGTATTTAAACTATACCGCCTTTATTATTTTCTTCATGGGCTTATTTTCAGCGTACAACGGATTCTTCCAAGGATGTGGCGTGACGAAATATTCCATGAATATGTCAGTTGGACGTCTTTGGATCTTGCGCCTCCCAATTATTTGGGTGCTCGGAGCCTTTACAGCACTCGGGGCTACCGGTGTATGGATTGCCATGTTATTATCAAACGCGTTAACGGTTCTTTATGGACATATCGTCTATAAGACAAAAGACTGGAGTACATTACATTATGCGAAAGGAGAGAAAACGTGATTAAAGATTTTATTCATTATTACAAACCCTATAAGAAGTTATTCTTACTCGATTTTACGTGTGCAGTAATCGTGGCCATTCTCGAGCTTGCCTTTCCAGTGATGGTGAGAAGTGTTATTGATAACATCGTACCATCTCAAAACTTGCAACAAATTATACTCGTGGGGGCAGGGTTACTTGCGCTGTATGCCTTCTCGACGACTTTAAACTTTATTGTAGTTTACATGGGGCATATTTTAGGGATAAACATCGAAACGGATATGCGCCGTGAGTTATTCGCGAAGGTCCAAAAACAATCCTTCTCGTTTTTCGATAATATGAAAATCGGGGAATTGATGAGCCGCTTGTCGAGTGATTTATTCGATATTAGCGAATTAGCTCACCATGGCCCAGAAGAATTTTTTATTGCAATTATGACCTTGATAGCTTCATTCTTCTTAATGTACCAAGTGCATCCAACGCTTGCACTATTGACGATTTTCTTCGTACCGATTATTGCAGTGGCTCTTGCGGTATTTAATCGTCGCATGTCTCGTATTAACCGGAATATCTACAAGGGATTAGCCAACTATACGGCTGGTCTAGAAAATGTACTGAGCGGGATGCGCGTAGTGAAGGCCTTTGCAAACGAAAGTCACGAGCAACAACTCTTCGAAGACCTCATTCAAGAGTATCGCTCGAATAAAATTGCGTTCTATCGCACAATGGGGACAAGTAGTAGTTTCAACTACCTATTAATGCGTAGTATTAATCTTTTCAGCTTAATCGTGGGGGCGTACTTTACGGTGATTGGGGATTTAACTCCGGGGGAACTTGTAGGATATATCTTACTAGCCAATGTGTTCGTGGGACCAATTAATAAAATGAACTCGATGATTGAGTTGTATCCAAAAGGGTTCGCAGGATTCCGTCGTTTCAAAGAATTAATGAATGTGGAAATCGATATCGAAGATGCACCCGATGCGATTCCGGCGCCTGCTTTTGAAGGACGTGTGGAATATAAAAATGTTGGTTTCGGATACGAAGAAGATAAGAAGGTGTTGGAACATATCAACTTGACGGTTGAACCAGGGCAAACCGTTGCCTTCGTTGGGCCAAGTGGAGTTGGGAAAACAACGCTCGTGAACTTATTGCCTCGTTTCTATGATTTAAAAGAAGGGGAAATCTTGGTCGATGGGACCAACATCAATCGTTTCACCTTACAATCGCTTCGTCGTCAAATCGGGATCGTGCAACAAGATGTGTTCCTATTTAACGGAACGATTCGCGAAAATGTTTTGTACGGACGACTCGATGCAACAGATGAGGAAGTAGACCGTGCCATCGAGCAAGCGAAACTGAAAGAAGTCATTGAAGATTTAGAAGATGGAGTAGATACACATATCGGAGAACGCGGTGTGAAATTATCAGGGGGACAAAAACAACGCCTCTCAATCGCTCGTATCTTCTTGAAGAATCCTTCTATTTTAATCTTGGATGAAGCCACAAGTGCGCTCGATACGCAAACGGAGAAATTTATTCAACAGTCGTTTGACGAGTTAGCAAAAGGTAGAACGACCTTTATTATCGCTCATCGCCTTGCTACGATTAAAAATGCAGACCGTATTATTGTAGTCACAGAAGATGGATTAACAGAAGACGGCACGCATGAAGAATTGCTCGCCAAAAACGGAGCGTATGCAGCTTTATACAAAGCACAATTTAAATAGTAGAAAAAATGCGGAGTAGGAATTCGTTTCTTGCTCCGTATTTCTTTTTGCTTTTTTGAATTTATCGCAAACTATGATACAATGTCCCAGAGAAAACTTAAGGAGAACGTTGATGAGTATTTTAAATGTAGAAAAATTAACACACGGATTCGGTGAAAGAGCCATCTTCAATGATGTGAGCTTCCGTCTATTAAAAGGGGAGCACATCGGACTCGTTGGAGCAAACGGTGAAGGGAAATCCACCTTCATGAATATCGTGACAGGTCAATTACAACCCGACGAAGGGAAAATCGAATGGTCGAAAAATGTAAAGGTCGGATACTTGGACCAACATACGGTGCTTGAACCAGGAATGACGGTTCGCAGTGTCCTTCAAAAAGCCTTCGACGATTTATTTGTAGCAGAAGCACGTATCAATGAATTGTATATGGCAATGGGAGAAGCCGGCGAAGACGAGATGAACGCGATGCTCGAAGAAGTGGGCGAGTTGCAAGAGCGACTAGATAGCCATGACTTCTATATTCTGGATGCTAAAATCGATGAAGTGGCGCGTGCATTAGGCGTTGCAGCATTTGGGATGGATAGCGACGTGAGTGAACTCAGTGGTGGTCAACGTACGAAAGTATTACTGGCAAAACTATTATTAGAAAAACCAGATATTTTATTACTTGACGAGCCAACAAACTACCTAGACGCAGAACATATTGAATGGTTAAAACGTTACTTACAAGAATACGAAAATGCATTTATTCTGATTTCGCATGATATTCCATTCTTAAACAGTGTAGTGAACTTGATTTACCATATGGACAATCAAGAGCTGAACCGTTATGTGGGGGACTATGATCAGTTCCAAGAAGTGTATGCGATGAAGAAAGCGCAACTAGAGGCGGCGTATAACCGTCAACAAAAAGAGATTGCGGACTTGAAGGACTTCGTAAACCGGAACAAGGCGCGCGTAGCAACACGTAATATGGCGATGTCTCGTCAGAAGAAGCTGGATAAGATGGAAGTCATCGAATTAGCCAGTGAGAAGCCAAAACCAAAATTCGACTTCAAGACTTCTAGAGCCCCTGGGCGTTACATCTTCCAAGCCGAAGACTTAGTGATTGGATACGACCGTCCGTTAACAGGGCATGTGAATCTTGAAATGGAACGCGGCCAAAAGATTGCCATCGTCGGTGCAAATGGGATTGGGAAAACGACACTACTCAAGAGTTTATTAGGAATTATTAAGCCATTGAATGGAAAAGTAACACGTGGAGATTACATTGATCTTGGGTATTTCGAACAAGAAACGCCAAAAGGAAACCGTAAGACTGCTTTAGAAGAAATCTGGGATACTTTCCCATCGATGACACAACCAGAAGTACGTGCGGCGCTCGCTCGTTGTGGCTTAACTAGTAAACATATCGAGAGTCAAGTGCAAGTGTTAAGTGGGGGAGAACAAGCAAAAGTGCGCTTCTGTAAGTTAATGAATGAAGAGTCAAACGTGCTCGTACTCGACGAACCGACAAACCACTTGGACGTTGATGCAAAAGAGGAATTAAAACGTGCCTTACAAGAGTATAAGGGAAGCATTTTAATGGTTTGCCATGAGCCAGAATTTTATGAAGGTTTGGCAACGGATATTTGGGATTTTTCTTCGTTATAAGAATCCTACAGACAGAAACTAGTTTCAAAATGATTAGAGGTAAGAGAAAATTCTTCTTACCTCTTTTTTGCGAGATAATATCAATAGACTTCACTCTAATAAAATTGTATATTATTCTATATTATTATGTTTATTTATAGAAGGGGAGGTAAATATGAAACAAAAACAAAAATGGCTCATGTTATTTGTTACTGTAATGTCACTCTTTTCATTAATTTTTTTAGCAAAGGAACAATCCGTTGCCTCAGAAGTAAAAGAACTTGAAAAAGTAGTGACAGGAGTTGCTTTATTAGATCAATTAGACAATACATTGGAACCTGACAAAGATGGAGTGTATCAATTAAGAACGAATCAAGGATATCGTTTGAGAATGAATTTTGATTTGTCAAGATATAATGGAAATCTATCAAATGGGGATAATTTTAAAATAAATATTCCTGCACCTGTATCATTATATGGAAATAATGATATGGAATTAGTCGATCCGACTACTGGTGTGACCATTGCAGATTTGAAGTTTACCGATAATGGAGATGAACAAGGGGGTACCATCACAGTTACTCTTAAAAATCTAGATGACTACTTAAAAGCGAAGGGTGCCAATGTCGTTAAAGATGTTATTGGGAATTTCTCTCTAAACTTTTTATACAAAAAAGATCTTACGAATCATAAATTAGTATTAGATTCTAAGTCGTTAGTAGCGACTTTTGAACAAACCCATACAACAACGACACAACAAGTAAGACCAACCGTTGGATATGAAAATTTCGCGAAAAATGGGGGAACAGCCCAAAAAATTTCTTGGACTTCTGATAAGCTAAAAGAGATTGGTTCAGTAAGTTCTGGTCAGTTTCTTTCAAGATGGAGAGTTCGTGTAAATACAGGAGGTCAAGATAACGGTCCTAACTTGGTATTAAACGATGACTTACCAAATGACTCAAGTGTTGCAGCTATTCAATATATTCCAGAATCGTTAAAAGTGTACCGTTCACCTTCTATAACAGATAGAACGGCTGCTGCTCCGTCAGACTCGGTTTTATTAACAGAAGGGGTCGAATATACCGTTAATTGGAATGAGAATTATACGAATTTTAGTGTGACTTTTAAAGATGGTTCTCAAAAATATTACGTAACTTATGATACTACGACACCAAATAATGGTGCTAAGGTAAAAAATGTTATTACACTTGCTAAACAAGATGGAACATTATTAACACAAAGAAGTAATGTTACAAGAACTGCTTTTGAAGCAACAGCCACTTCTTTGTATTCAGGGACGATTGTTGCTTCAACTGCATATCAAATTCGAATTGTAAAAGTAGATACCTTTAAACTAAACCCTGTTGCTGGTGCAGTATATGAAATTACAGATCCAGATGGTGGAAAATTCGAAGTAACAACGAATGAAAAAGGGATTGCTACTTCAAAAGCATTTGATGCAAAATATGTTGGTCAAACTTTTACAATTAAAGAGAAAAAAGCACCTGCTGGATATGAGATCGATGACAAAACATATACATTGGTTCTTGGAAAAGATGGGGTGTCTTTAAACTTAAAAGATAAGCCAATTACGACGACAACTACGACAACGACAACAACGGAAGCTCCAACAACGACGGAAGCACCGACGACAACAGTAGCGCCTACAACAACGGAAGCTCCAACGACGACGGAAGCTCCAACGACAACAGTAGCGCCAACGACAACAGTAGCGCCAACAACAACGGAAGCACCGACGACGACGGAAGCACCAACGACAACAGTAGCGCCTACAACAACGGAAGCACCGACGACAACAGTAGCGCCAACGACAACAGTAGCTCCTACAACGACGGAAGCTCCGACAACAACATCTGTTTCAACAACAGTTACTACGACGGAGTCTAGAACGGATAGTCTAAACACTACTCAAAACTCAACAAGTAATTCAGGCGTCATCAACGGAATCCCTTCTGAGGACACTTCGAAGGAAGATTCTCAAAAGGACTCAGAGTTGCCAAATACTGGAACATCTGTTGGAAATACTGTTACGGTAGCGATGATGCTAATTCTTTCAGCAACAACTCTTCTTTTCTTTAGAAAAAAAGAGGCTTTCAATAAAGAATAGATAAATAAAAAAAGAAGCAGAAATTTCTGCTTCTTTTTTATTGGATGTCTGTAGAGCCGATGTGGTCTATGTATACGAGAAGGGAGCAATCCATTTTGAAGAATAATAGTTGACCCTACTTTAATTGGTAGTTTTTCAAATTACTAAAAAAATGTTTACAACGTAACACTAAAGCACTTAAAATATAATTGGAAGCAACATCATATTAAAAATAAAGAAAGGAGAAAATATGGGACAAAAAAGGTAAAGAAAAGCCACTCAAGACGAAGAAAACTAAAATAACCTTCAAACTAAACTTAGTATTCTTCACAATCGAGTGGGAAGTCAAATGGGGCAAATAGCCTCACTTCTTTACGAAATTGTATCATATAGTAATAGAAAATGAAATTGAATTTCAAAATAACTAAACATGCATTCGACTGGAAAGCATTTGTTGCATGGCTTATCTTTATTAGCTTAATAATATGGTTTATATTTAAGTAGGAGATTATATGAAAGTAGATACAGATAAAATTGAATGGCTCCTTAGTAATGTCACACAATATCGAATTAATAAAGATACTGGAGTGAATTTATCTATTTTAGGAAGATTAGTCAGAGGTGAACGTAAAATCGAAAATTTGACTATAAAAACAGGATGCTTGTTAACCGAGTATGCTGATCAGCTTCAAAAGCAGGATAATTGAAGACTAAAAAAGCGGGCTAGTGATAGCTCGCTTTATTTGTACTCTTTTTGTACTCAATTTTATACTATTGTACGATTTAGCAGGAAACGTAAATATTGATTTTACAACGTTTTGCAACGCTAGGAAGCATTATAGTATATCGCCTAGGGGAGTCGAACCCCTGTTATAAGAACCGGAATCTTATGTGATATCCACTACACTAAGGCGACATTCGAATAATAGTGTACCTAATTTTAAGGAGTTATGCAAGTTTGTTTTGATGAGGGTTTAAATTTTAAATAAATTCGTGTATAATAGATTTATTCTAAATTGAATTTTCTTTTTTCACCTGAGATCTATGTGAATTTTTAGCGTATTATCTGTGAAAAAAGTAAGGAGAAAGGGGATAAAAATGATTAAAAACAAGAAGTTAACTGTTCTTTTAATGACATTATTGGTTGCTCTTTTTGTAATATTTCAACAACCTAAAATAGAATCTGCGGTTGTGGATAATGTGATTACAAGAATAGATATACAAAATAGCCAAGGAGAACCTTTAACACAGGGCGTTGGCTCTTGGGAGAACTTTCGATTAAATGCAGAGTTTGCATTTAATAATGGTCAAGTACAGCCAGGAGATACTGCAACGATTCAATTGCCTGAAGAGGTAATATTTGTCGGAAAATCATTTGAAATTCGTGATGTGAACGGACAAGTAGTAGCGAATGCAACCATTGACTCTACAAGTAAACAAGCTGTATTAACCTTTACAAACTATGTAACACAGCGTGCAAGTTTCTCAGGGAACTTCACTATGACGGTTCGTATCGACCACAATGTAGCGCGTACAGCACAACAAATTCCTTTAACAGTAACCGTAAACCACACTCCAATGTATTCAGGAGTTGTCAATTATACTGGGATTGCCGGAATGGAACCTCAAGATTTCGCTAAATCTGGTTGGCAAGATCCAAACGATAATAGCAAGTTACATTACATTATATATGTTAACCAAAATTATCTTAATTTTACGGATATAATGATTGGTGATACAATTCAATACGAAAATGCGAAGATTGATAAATCAAGCTTTAGAGTGATATCTGGAACTTGGTATACAGATACAACAGACAATTCTATTCGTCTAGGGTATCAAGAAGACGTAACAGCAAGTTATAGTCCACAGTTTTCAGCAGATGGCAAGTCGTTCACGTTGAGTTTAAAACCATTTAATCCAAACCGTGGTTACTATGTAAAATACGATGTGGATTTACTAGGTGCTCCAGCAAATGGAATGCTTTTAAATAACAACGCTACGATGGAAGATTCGACGGGTTGGAAATCGGTAGCAGATGCTCAAATTGTTTACCAAGAAGATGGTGGTAATGCAAGAAGTAATATTTTCAAAGTGGAATTAACGAAAAAATCAGACACTGGTGAAAAACTACAAGGTGCGGAATTCGGATTATACTATGAAGGAACATTAGTGAAAACCGCAACTTCCGATGCTAACGGCGTTGTAACATTTGATAGTTTAATCAAACCAAAATACACGATTAAAGAAACAAAAGCGCCAGCCGGATATGTTCTCTCCGAGGAAGAGATTACAGTAAACGTAGCAGATGCAGCCAATGGCGTTGTTCATAAAGAGGTAGTGAATAAACCAGAAACTACTACTACAACTACTACAACTACAACAACGACTACAGAAGCGCCAACAACTACCACAACTACGACAACAGAAGCACCAACGACAACGACTGAATCTACAACGTCTTCAACGACGACAACGGAGTCTACAACAGAATCTACGACAACAGAAATGCCAACATCTTCATCAACAACAACAGAAACTAGTACGACTGAAGGATCTACTACAGAAACAACAGTGACGCCAAGAGAGTCCACGACTACTTCTGAAGCTGATCTTCCAAAAACTGGAACTTCTGCGACTATTTTTACTACGATTGCAGGTGCTCTTAGCGTATTAGGTGGATTTGCGATTTTAATGAATCGTAAAGACGTAGACGTAAATCGTTAAAAATAAAATATGATTTGTATAAAAGACTGGAATGATTTCCAGTCTTTTTTGTTGAAAAGAGAGCAAAAAAGTATACGAAGAGAGCAACATTACCATATATGGTAATTACCAAATATGGTAATGTTTAAGTGGGAGGGAAAAATATGAAAATAGAACATCAGATTGACCCAAGAACGTTAGAGTTTGTGGATAGTAGACCGTATAAAGAGAAGATAAAAATGCTTGCTGCTCTTAAGCTGTTGGATAAGGAAGGATTAAGTCCTGCGATACTCGAAATGTGGGGGAATAAAACGAAGACTAAATTGAACATTCCAGTTGTATATACTAAAGAGGAGGCTTTAAAAAATGGATCAAAATCTGAAGCGTTCGATAGCAGGCTTGTCATTCGATTGGGAGAACTACGAAAAAGACTTAGATTTAGATTTTACTCTAAAAGAAATGGCAGCAAGGATTACAGAGTTGAGACTTGTGTCCGGACTCTCTCGTACCGAGTTTGCAGAAAAGGTTGGGATAAAACCAGCACATTTGTCACGGTTAGTTTCAGGACACTATAATCCCTCGATTTTATATTTGGAGAAGATAGCTCAAAAAGTCGGAGCCCATTTAGAAATTTCTTTTGTGATGGACGACGGAGAAACCTGCCATGAAAAGATTAACAAGCAAATCGGGACGAAATATGTCCCTATGCATCATAGATCTTAACCAATTTGTAATATGCGTATAGTTGCATTTTTATTGTTTTATGGTAAAATATACATGTATTCAGCAATAGACGTTCAAAGATACTAGAAAAATAGCGGGACGTAATTAGGCCCTATTAGGAAGCGATTGGAGGAAGGTTTCGATGAATTATCTTAATCTATCTCATTTGTTGGTCCCAGAAAGCAGGGTTGCACTTCAAACGCGTTTTCGTATCTTACAAGCTATTGCAACGTATCAACCCATTGGACGTAGGGCACTTGCAAAAGTGGTCCAAATGTCTGAGAGAACACTTCGTAATGAATGTGAGGCGATGAAGAAATTAGACCTCATTGAAGTGCAAGGCTCAGGAATGCATCTTACGGAAATTGGCGAATTTATATTAGAACGTTCGGATGATTTAAAAAACAACTTTATTCAGATGAGTCTGGTGGAACATAAGGTGGCTAAAACCTTAGGCGTTCAGTATGTAAAAGTTGTAGATGATCCGGCAAAAACATCTGAGTTGGTACAAGAAATTATGGATGTGCTTTTACCGCTTGGAACTTCCATTATTGCCATCACGGGTGGTCAAACGATGGTCCGTGTCAGCGAAGGATTCACAAAAGAGATTTCAGTGAACCGAGACCTAACGATTGTTCCTGCAAGAGGGGGAATGTTTGGTTCGATGCTGATTCAGGCGAATAATGTCAGTGAAAAAATGGCAACCGGAATTGGTGCCCATCATGAAGCGCTCTTTGTTCCAGAACATGTCCAACAAGCAACTTATACGCCCTTAATGCAAGAACCTTCCGTCGCAAAGACGATTGGCCTCATGAAAAAGGCGGAGTGTTTGTTATATAGCGTTGGAAGTGCTATTATTATGGGAGAGAGACGTGGCCTCTTGGAAGAACAAATGGCGACGTTAAAAGAGAAGAAAGCAATTGGCGAAGCGTTCGGTTGTTTCTTCGATGCAGAAGGAAATGTGGTGTTAAAAATCCCACGAGTAGGGCTGCATCTTAGTGATTTATCTACGATTCCACATTCGATTGCCGTTGTGGAAGGCGAAGAGAAGGCAGCTGCTTTAAAAGCATATGCCAAATTAGCTCCGGTAGATCGCACCTGGTTTGTGATTGACAAGGAGACATCAGAGTTGGTTTTGAACGGGGTAACCCGCAAAAAATAAAATAAAAATTCCTAGGAGGAAAAACTATATGACAGTTAAAGTTGGTATTAACGGTTTCGGACGTATCGGTCGTTTAGCATTCCGTCGTATTCAAGATGTGGAAGGATTAGAAGTTGTTGCAATCAATGACTTAACAGACGCTAAGCAATTAGCTCACTTGTTAAAATATGATTCAACTCAAGGACGTTTCAACGGTGAAGTTGAAGTGTTAGATGGTGCTTTCCGCGTAAACGGTAAAGAAGTTAAAGTACTTGCTAACCGTAATCCTGAAGAATTACCTTGGGGTGAACTAGGCGTTGATATCGTATTAGAATGTACTGGTTTCTTCACTTCTAAAGAAAAAGCTGAATTACACTTAAAAGGTGGCGCTAAACGCGTTGTTATCTCTGCTCCTGGTGGAAATGACGTTCCTACTGTTGTATTCAACACAAACCACGACATTTTAACAGGTAAAGAAACTGTTATCTCTGGTGCTTCATGTACTACAAACTGCTTAGCTCCAATGGCTAAAGCATTAAACGATAAATTCGGTGTTGTTGAAGGTTTAATGACAACAATCCACGGTTACACTGGTGACCAAAACACATTAGACGCACCTCACGCAAAAGGTGACTTACGTCGTGCTCGTGCTGCAGCAGTAAACATCGTTCCTAATACAACAGGTGCTGCTAAAGCTATCGGATTAGTAATCCCAGAATTAAACGGAAAATTAGACGGAGCTGCACAACGTGTTCCTGTTCCAACAGGTTCATTAACTGAATTAGTAACAGTTTTAGAAAAACCAGTTACTGCTGAAGAAATTAACGCAGCTATGAAAGAATTAGCAAATGAATCTTACGGTTACACTGAAGATCCAATCGTTTCTTCTGATATCGTAGGTATCACTTATGGTTCATTATTCGATGCAACTCAAACTAAAGTAATGACTGTAGGCGACAAACAATTAGTTAAAACTGTTGCTTGGTACGATAACGAAATGTCATACACTGCACAATTAGTTCGTACTTTAGAATACTTTGCAAAACTATAATTTAAACTATAGATTTGGCTAATCGTATCTATTTTCTCAGGGCGATGGAAGCATTCGCTTCCTCGCCCTGTTTTCATAATGTGAGTAATGCACTCGCTCCAAATAAAAATGTAGGAGGCTATTTTATGGCTAAAAAAATCGTTACAGACTTACAAGTTGAAGGCAAAAAAGTTTTAGTTCGTGTGGACTTTAACGTACCTTTGAAAGATGGTGTGATTACAGACGATAACCGTATCGTTCAAGCATTGCCAACAATCAAATACTTAGTTGACCACAATGCGAAAGTGATTTTATTCTCTCACTTAGGTAAAGTGAAATCTGAAGAAGACAAAGCTAAATTGAGCTTACGTCCAGTTGCAGAACGTTTATCTGAGTTGTTAGAAAAACCAGTGACTTTCGTTCCAGAAACTCGTGGAGAAAAGTTAGAAGCTGCTATTAATGCACTTAACGAAGGCGATGTTTTATTATTCGAAAATACTCGTTTCGAAGATTTAGATGGCAAGAAAGAATCTAAAAACGACCCTGAATTAGGTAAATATTGGGCTTCTTTAGGCGACTTATTCGTTAACGATGCATTCGGTACAGCTCACCGTGCGCATGCTTCAAACGTTGGTATTGCTAGCCAATTAGAATCAGCTGCTGGATTCTTGATGGAAAAAGAAATCAAGTTCATCGGTGGCGCAGTAGATAACCCAGAACGTCCATTCGTAGCAATCTTAGGTGGAGCAAAAGTTTCAGACAAGATCGGTGTTATCAACAGCTTATTAGACAAAGCGGATAAAGTTCTTATCGGTGGAGGAATGGCTTACACATTCTTCAAAGCAATGGGACGTGAAGTAGGTCTTTCATTATTAGAATTAGACCGTGTTGAATTAGCAAAAGAAATTATGGAAAAAGCTGGCGACAAATTAGTATTACCAATCGATAACGTTGTTGCTAAAGAATTCTCTAACGATGCTGTAGCTACAATCGTTGCTTCAGATGCGATTCCAGCAGATCAAGAAGGGTTAGATATTGGACCTAAGACAGTTGAATTATTTGCAAGCTACTTAAAAGATGCAAAAACGGTTGTATGGAATGGACCAATGGGTGTATTCGAATTACCAAACTTTGCTAAAGGAACAATCGGTGTATGTGAAGCGATTGCGAACCTTGAAGGCGCAACTACAATCATCGGTGGTGGGGACTCAGCTGCTGCTGCAATCTCACTAGGCTACGCTGACAAATTCACTCACATTTCAACAGGTGGTGGAGCTTCTCTAGAATATCTAGAAGGTAAAGAACTACCAGGTGTTGCTGCTATCAGTGATAAATAATTTTAAATATTAAAAGGAGATGTTGTGTATATGCGTAAACCAATTATTGCCGGAAACTGGAAAATGAATAAAAACCCAAAAGAAACTCAAGCTTTTGTGGAAGCTGTTGTTGGTAAATTACCTTCAGGCGAACGCGTAGAAAGTGCTATCGCTGCTCCTGCAGTGGACTTAGTCACTTTATTAGAATATGCGAAAGGTTCAGAATTAAAAGTAGCTGCTGAAAACTGCTACTTTGAAGATGCTGGTGCTTTCACTGGTGAAACTTCACCTAAAGTATTAGCTGAAATGGGCGTGCACTACGTAGTCATCGGCCACTCAGAACGTCGTGAATATTTCCATGAAACTGACGAAGATATTAACAAAAAAGCACATGCAATTTTCAGAAACGGCTTAACACCAATCATTTGTTGTGGTGAAACATTAGAAACTTACGAAGCAGGAAAAGCTTCAGAATTCGTAGGTGGACAAGTTTCTGCAGCATTGAAAGGTTTATCAAACGAGCAAGTATCATCATTAGTGATTGCTTATGAACCAATCTGGGCTATCGGAACTGGTAAATCAGCATCTCAAGATGACGCTCAAAAAATGTGTAAAGTTGTTCGTGACGTAGTAGCAGCTGACTTCGGTCAAGAAGTTGCTGACAAAGTCCGCGTTCAATACGGTGGATCTGTTAAACCAGAAAACATTGCTGAATACATGGCTTGTCCAGATGTGGACGGAGCTCTTGTAGGTGGAGCAAGCTTACAACCAGATTCATTCTTAGCTTTATTGGAGGCAGTAAAATAATGGCAAAATCACCAGTTGCAATCATTATCTTAGACGGTTTCGGATGGAGACCAGAAGTTGAAGGTAATGCCGTTGCACAAGCAAAAAAACCAAATTTTGATCGTTATTATAACGAATTCCCTCATACAACATTAAAAGCTTCTGGATTAGATGTAGGTCTACCAGATGGCCAAATGGGGAACTCAGAAGTAGGTCATACAAACATCGGTGCTGGTCGTATCGTTTACCAAAGCTTAACTCGTATTGACAAAGCGATTTTAGATGGTGAATTCGAATCAAACCCAGCATTAAACGGTGCTTTTAACCACGTAAAAGAAAATGGCTCTGCATTACACTTATTCGGATTATTATCTGATGGTGGGGTACACAGCCACATCAACCATTTATTAGCATTAGTGGAAACAGCTAAAGCAAAAGGAATCGACAAAGTGTACATTCATGCATTCATGGATGGACGTGACGTAGACCCTAAAGCTGGTCCTTCTTACATCAAAACATTAGAAGATAAATTAGCTGAAGTAGGCGTTGGAGAAATCGCAACAGTGTCAGGTCGTTACTATGCAATGGACCGTGACAAACGTTGGGAACGTGTGAAATTAGCTTATGATGCCATTGCTCATAGCGAAGGACCACAATTCGAAAGCGCACAAGCAGTTATCGAAGATAGCTATGCTAAAGACGTTACAGATGAATTCGTTATTCCATCAGTAATCGTTAAAGATGGCAAACCAGTGGCAAAAGTAGAAGACAATGATGCCATCATCTTCTTCAACTTCCGTCCTGACCGTGCAATCCAATTATCAAATGCGTTCACTGATAAAGAGTGGACAAACTTTGACCGTGGTGCACGTGCTACAAACGTTAAATTTGTGACAATGACTTTATATAATCCAAGCGTGGATGCAGAAGTAGCATTCCCACCAATCCCAATGACAAACGTTCTTGGTGAAGTGTTATCTAAAGCAGGCCTTGCACAATTACGTATTGCCGAAACTGAAAAATATCCACACGTAACATTCTTCATGAATGGTGGACGTAACGAAGAATTCCCTGGCGAAAACCGTATTTTAATTCCTTCTCCAAAGGTTGCAACTTACGACTTGAAACCAGAAATGAGTGCTTACGAAGTAGGAGATGCATTATACAACTCAATCATCAATGATGAAAATGATGCCATCATCTTGAACTTCGCAAACCCAGATATGGTTGGACACTCAGGAATGTTAGAACCAACCATCAAAGCGATTGAAGCAGTGGACGAAAACTTAGGTAAAGTCGTGGATGCTATCCTTGAAAAAGGCGGTAGCGCAATTATCTTTGCGGACCACGGTAACTCAGAAACAATGATTACACCAGAAGGCACACCACATACTGCACATACAACAGTGCCAGTACCAGTGATTGTTACGAAGAAAGGTGTTACATTGCGTGAGGGTGGACGTTTAGCAGACGTTGCTCCAACAATGCTTGATCTATTAAATGTTGAAAAACCAGCAGAAATGACTGGTGAAACATTGATTGAAAAATAAAGAAAACCTTAGGAATTCTTGAAAGTCTATAGGTTTTCGATTAAAATAATAACGTACAAAATAAAATTTAAAGGAGTTAATAAATCATGCCATTTATTACAGATGTATTAGCAAGAGAAGTACTAGACTCACGTGGAAACCCAACAATCGAAGTTGAAGTTTACACAGAAAGTGGAGCGTTCGGACGCGGTATGGTTCCTTCAGGAGCTTCAACTGGTGAATACGAAGCAGTTGAATTACGTGATGGCGACAAATCTCGTTACTTAGGAAAAGGAGTTCAAAAAGCAGTTGACAATGTGAACAACATTATCGCTGAAGCTATCTTAGGTTATGATGTTCGTGAGCAAATGGCGATCGATAAATTAATGATCGAATTAGATGGTACTCCAAACAAAGGTAAATTAGGAGCTAACGCAATCTTAGGCGTATCTATCGCTGTAGCACGCGCAGCTGCTGACTACTTAGATCAACCTTTATACCAATACTTAGGCGGATTCAACACTAAAGTATTACCAACACCAATGATGAACATCGTTAACGGTGGATCTCACTCAGATGCTCCAATCGCATTCCAAGAGTTCATGATTTTACCAGTTGGTGCGCCAACATTCAAAGAAGCTTTACGTTGGGGTGCTGAAGTATTCCACGCATTGAAAGCTATCTTACACGACCGTGGTTTAGTAACTGCTGTAGGTGACGAAGGTGGTTTCGCTCCAACATTCGAAGGAACTGAAGATGCTGTAGAAACAATCTTAGCTGCAATCAAAAAAGTAGGTCTAGAACCTGGTAAAGATGTTTACTTAGGATTTGACTGTGCTTCATCTGAATTCTTCAAAGATGGCGTATATGACTACACAATCTTCGAAGGTGAAAAAGGTGCTAAACGTACTCCAGCTGAACAAGTAGAATACTTAGCAGAATTAGTTGAAAAATACCCAATCATCACAATCGAAGACGGCTGTGACGAAAACGACTGGGATGGATGGAAATTATTAACTGAACGTTTAGGCGGTAAAGTTCAATTAGTTGGTGACGACTTATTCGTAACTAACACTGAAATCTTATCTCGTGGTATTGAACAAGGTATTGCAAACTCAATCTTAATCAAAGTAAACCAAATCGGTACTTTAACTGAAACATTCAACGCAATTGAAATGGCTCAAAAAGCTGGTTACACTGCAGTTGTTTCACACCGTTCTGGTGAAACTGAAGATTCAACAATTGCTGACATTGCAGTTGCTACAAACGCTGGACAAATCAAGACTGGTTCATTAAGCCGTACAGACCGTATTGCTAAATACAACCAATTATTACGTATCGAAGATCAATTAGGTGACTTAGCTGTTTACCAAGGTCTATCAGCGTTCTACAACTTAAAAAATAAATAATTCCTAGGAATTACGGAGGGAAAGCAGATTGCTTTCCCTCCTTTTTTGTATAAAAATTGGGAGGTTTTAAATAACATTCAAAACCTTTGGTTGAAAAGGATACGATACCTGGTTAATATCCGTTTTTACATAATGGACATGGTTGTGAGGCACCGCCTCAAGCCTAGGGTCTTTCGGCTTCAAAGCTTCAAAGAGGGAGTAGCGAATACATTCGCAACTCCCTCTAGTTCACATTTGATGCAGTTCTCACTACCATATCCATTATAAACGGATATTTTGGTATCGTATCCTTGGTCAATAAGCACCCTATTTTTTCCAGTAAAGAGAAGAGTATAAAGAGGACGTTTGAAAAATGATAACCGTGGATAGCCGTTATAGTGGAATGAGTGATGGGGGATAGCATTGAATGTGAATTACGCGGAGTAGAAACACTTTTCGTACTTCGCGTTTGAAGCTTCAAAGACCAAGAGACCTAGGCTCTTGGCGGTGCCCCATCACAAACTCCACTATATTCAAACGGCTATCAATCAGGTTATCATTTTTCAAAATGTTGGAAGGAGAGCAAAATAGTTATAGTAAACCGCAAGAAAGGATAAGAGCTTTTGGGAATTTCATTGTAAAATAAATTTAGAAACGAAATCAAAATGAATGGAGGGGTTTTGATGAAAGTAGCAGTTGGCGTTGATATTGGGGGAACAAAAGTAGCTGTTGCGTTGATTAATGAGAAGGGAGAAATTGTTAGTCGTTCTCAAAGACCTAGCCAAACTGCGAGTGCAGAAGGTTTGTATCAGGGAGTGGTCCAACTCATTCAAGAGGTACTCGAAGAAAATGATTTACGTATTCAAGATACATACGGTATTGGTGTTGGTTTGCCAGGGAAAGTGGATGTGGAAAATGGGGTAGCTGTTTTCCAAAATAATATTCCTTGGGCAAATTTTCCAGTCGTAGAACGATTAAAACAAACATTCGGCGATATTCCAGTACGCATTGACAATGACGTAAAAGTGGCTGCCTATGCGGAATATCGATTACTTCATTTAAAATCGTCTGACATGTTTGGTTATGTCACTGTATCAACAGGAATTGCAGCGACTAACATTGTCAATAATACGATTTTACGCGGGGAAGGTTTTTCAGGAGAAATTGGGTTTCTAAAAGTTCCGTACTTTGAATGTTTAGAATCGTTAGAGGGAGCTTGTTCAGGTGTGGCTATTGAACGTACAGGGAGAGAGTTGTATGAAGATGTAGCCTTAACTACAAAAGATGTTTTTGAAAAATGGAGATCTGGAGAAGAAGCGGCAAATAGAATCATTGAGGAGACTGCAAAAGGCCTAGCAAGTGCATTGCATGGAATGGTTTGCCTTCTGGATCCAAAAGTGATTGTATTTGGGGGTAGCGTTTCAAACTACAATCCTGACTTCATTGAATTGATTAAAGAGGAATTGGGAAAACTCTTGCATCACGAACAAAAACATATTTTAGAAAATATAAAAGCATCCACCATTAAGGGAGACAATGGAATTATTGGAGCGGGACTTCTTGTAGTAGAATAAGCAAACGATAAAAAGTGCTAGGATTTCCTAGCGCTTTTTTATTTACCTTAACTTTTTCGCGGTGTGAGATAAACTATTTTAGTAAATTTATCTCATAGAAATCCTTTTGATTATCAAAAAAACATCAGTTTATTGAAAGGATAGTGGGGAATCACATTGAATGTGAATTAGGTGGAGTTAGGAATGATTTCCTTACTCCACCTTTGAAGTTTCAAAGGTGAGAGACATAAGGCTCGAACCGGTGTCCCACTATAACTCTTTCAATAATAAAACTGATGTTTTAAAGATAATCAAAAAGAATGCCCGTAAACGTTATAAGGTTTAGGTGGATCCTATCAAGAATTGTTAAATAGCCTACTTCTCTTTGCAATGGGAGATAAACTAAGAAAAGTTCACTTGTACATAAAGAAAAAGAGCCCCTCGGCCTTTATAATGACATTAATGGCGGTTACAACCGATGTGAATTACAGATTCTTGAAGAGAATTCTTCTAGAATCTGTTTGAAGCTCGGTAGGGTTGAGACCGTGGCTCAACCCGGTGTAGCCTTTTAAGTCATTATAATAACGTCCGAGAGGACTCTTTTCTTTTTATTTTAGAAAGGCAGCAGATAACTTTTCTTGGTTTATCTCACTAAGCCTACCGCTTTTTCCATCTTGCGTAGTGTTTTATTCGCTACGTAATTTGCTTTCATAGCACCCTCATCCAAAATCTCATCTAACTTATCAGATTTCAACAACTCATAATAACGCTCTTGGATGGGTTCCATAACTGCGATAATGGCATCGGCTAATTCTTCTTTAAATTGGCCATAACCTACACCTTTGAAGCGTGCCACTAATGATTCAATACTTTCACCAGAGAAAGCAGAGAAGATGGTTAATAGGTTCGATACGCCAGGTTTTTCAGCTGGGTCGAATTCAATCACACCACTTGAATCAGTAACCGCGCTCTTAATCTTTTTACGAATCACAGCGGGCTCATCGAGCATGCTGATGTATTCTTTTACGTTTGCGTCTGATTTACTCATTTTCTTTGTAGGTGTTTGAAGACTCATGACACGAGCTCCTGCTTTTGGAATAAAGGGTTCTGGCATCACAAGTAATTTGTTGCCATTTCCATAGCGACTGTTGAAGCGTTCAACGAAGTCACGTGTTAATTCCATATGTTGTTTTTGGTCTTCTCCAACAGGGACCACTTCAGCATTATATAAAACGATATCGGCTACCATTAGCGGAGGGTAGGTTAATAACCCTGCCGAAACGGATTGTTGCTTTTGAGATTTATCTTTGTATTGCGTCATGCGTTCTAATTCACCAACGCCGACATTACATTGTACGATCCATGCGGCTTGTGCGTGTGCAGGAACTTCAGATTGAACGAAGATGGTTGATTTTTCGGGATCCAAACCAATCGCAAGGTAAAGTGCTGCAAGCGAACGAGTTTGCTCTTTTAATTTTTTTGGATCTTGTGGAACGGTAATCGCATGTTGGTTTACGATACAGTAAGTACAATCATACTCATCTTGCAGTGCCACGAAGTTTTTCATAGCTCCAATATAGTTTCCAATGGTTGGAATTGCAGAAGGCTGCACGCCAGAGAAAATTCTTTTTTTAGACATAGTAGTGCTCCTTAAAGTTTGTAGTTTTATTATACCTTATTTTGAAGGGATTTTCATGAAAAATAAAAATAATATTTTTCAGGGATTGTGAATACAGTCAAATTCCTAAAGTCTGTTTCTATCAGAATGAAAGCGAGTGAAAACTATTTTGAAAGAATAAAATTTTCATTAATTTTGCAAAAAGTTTGTGAAAATCAAAAATTTTTTCTAAAATCATATAGATTTTTTTTAATATATCATATATAATAATACACGTATTAAAGCCAGAGTATCATATTAAAGGAGGACATAGCGAATGGTTACATTATATACCTCACCAAGTTGTACATCATGTCGTAAAGCTCGAGCTTGGTTAGAAGAGCACAATATTGAGTACACCGAAAGAAACATTTTTTCAGAACCATTAACAATCGATGAAATTAAAAACATCTTGCGTATGACAGAAGATGGCACCGAAGAGATTATTTCAACTCGTTCTAAAGCCTTTCAAGAGTTAAAAATCGATTTAGATGAAGTCCCTTTGAATCAACTATTTTCATTAATCCAAAACAATCCAGGATTACTACGTCGTCCAATTATGTTAGATGAAAAGAGATTCCAAGTCGGATATAACGAAGACGAAATCCGTCGTTTCTTATCAAGAGAAGTACGAGCATATGAATTAGATATGGCTCAACGTTTAGTCAACTTTTAAAGAAAATTAGCCCGGAGAATTCAGGGCTTTTTTTGTGCACAAAATGAATTAGTTATTTGGAAAAAGATGGAAATAATCATTCACAAGCGAACTGCTTGTAAAAAAAGGAACTTCAATTGAAGTTCCTTTTTATAATTCTTTATAGTAATACACAGCCAGTTGTGTACGGTCTCTTAACTCTAACTTTTCGAGTAAAGCGGATAAGTAATTTCTAACGGTTCCTTCGCTGAGATACATTTTCTCAGCGATTTCTTTATTGTTAAAGCCTTCTGCAACCAGATAGAGCAGTTCATTTTCACGTTCGCTTAAATGAGCGCTTGATTTCTTCTCAAATGTTTTCTTCACTGGCATTTCAATCGTTGAATCATAAACAATTTGCCCGTTCATTACAGCTTCGATGGCTGGCAGGATGCCTTTAATATGTTGTTTTAATAAATATCCCTTACAACCAATCGAAAGTGCTTTGGTAATATACTCATCATCTTGGAAGGTCGTTAGGAATAAAATATTTGCTTTTGGAAAATCCTTTAAAATTTCATGTGCTGCCTCAATTCCACTAGTTGGTTCCATACGAATATCCATCAAAACGAGGTCTGGTTGATGAGTAATATATAATTCAACAGCATCACGCCCGTCGTTTCCAGTCCCTACCACTTCAATATGGTCTTGAACAGATAGAATGGTTTCTAAGGCTTGCAAAACTAAAAAGTCATCGTCGATAAGAATCGTTTTAATCATGGTGCTCCTCCTGTTTAGGAATACGGATAAAGATGTCATATCCGTTTGTAGTTTGTAGTGTCATAACTCCTTTATGTTTCTCTACGAGTTCTTTCATCATTGTGAGTCCCATTCCCGGGGTTATATTATGAGTTTTGTTCCCGTTATCTTTATATTGAATCGTATAATAATTGTTCTGTTCTAATAAGAACAATTGAAGTTGATTTCCATTTGAATACTTCATAAAGTTCGTAATCATTTCCTTACAAATGGTAAGGATATCGTATTTCAAACCGATGGGGATCTCATCAGATATTGTGTTTTGATAATTGACTTGCGCCTTCTTCTCAAGGGGATGAAGAATTTCATCCATCTTTTGAGAAAGTAAGAAGGAGTCATCATAAAGGTTATGAATGGTTGAACGGATTTCGTTCATTCCGCTTTGAAGAATTCCTGAAACTTGTTCCAATTTTTTCTCCACAACAGGTTCATTAGTGATAATTTGTAGGGCTTCTAGTTGCATAATCGACGCACTCAACGTATGTCCAATTTGATCATGCAAGGCATGGGAAATACGGTTACGTTCTTTGAGAGTAGCCACCTCCATCTGTTTTAAGGTTTCTTCTTGGCTAAATTGCTGCCTTTGAAGTAGAATCAATCGTTCATGCTCCAAGTCGTCTTGGATAAGGTGACTCTTTATTCTGAATTTTTTATCATAGCTACTACGCAAAATAAGATATGTTCCAATAACGGTTAGTAGTAATGTTAATAGATTTGGACGTAGTAGAAGGAGAACTCCAGTAAAAATTCCTGGGGGTCCAAACAGTTGAGCGGCATGCATGATGAAAATTGAAATATAAAGTACACACTCAGGAAAGACAATACATAATGCACCAGAAATTACCAAAGCAATGCGTTGTATCCAACTATTTTCAAAAACTTCCATGGATAGAGAGAAAATAAAAATACAAAGTCCTAGAAAGATTGTAAAGACCTCTACTTGTTGTCCTATCAAATACATACTAATCAGAATAAAGAACATTAATTTCTCTAAAAAAGTCCGCAAATCTCTCACCTCCGACGCTCTTTCTTTCAGTGTAGCCCAAATAGGGAGAAATATCTACTCATTTATGACAAATGTCATATACAACTAACGACATTTGACACTAGTTTGTGACAAGCATGCTGGATATACTAAGAATGTAAAAACAATCAATGAGGTGAAGACATGGAAAACAGTATCCAAGTAAAAAGTCTTGTAAAACGATACAAAGACTTGATGGCATTAAATCATTTTGATATTGAAATTCGTAAAGGAGAGCTGCTAGCGCTTCTTGGACCAAACGGATGTGGAAAGACAACTGCGATTAACAGTATGTTAGGATTTTTAACCTTTGATAGTGGTGAAGTAACGGTTTTAGGAGAAAGCAAGTTTCCGTTATCCAATAAAGTACGACGCGAAATTGGGATTGTTCCACAGGATTTAGCGTATTTAGATAATTTAACAGTAGAAGAAAATATTGATTTCTTCTGCGGACTGTATATTTCAGATTCTAAGCAACGAAAACAATATGTACAAGAGGCAATTGAGTTTGTAGAATTACAAGATTTCCGCAAATTCGTTCCAAAGAAATTGAGTGGTGGGTTGAAACGCCGTTTGAACATCGCCTGCGGAATCGTACATAAACCAAGTCTAATTTTCTTTGATGAACCAACTGTTGCGGTAGACACACAAAGTCGTTCATTTATTTTAGAAGGTATTCGCAAGCTCAATGAACAGGGAAGTACGATTATTTACACAACGCACTACTTAGATGAGGTGGACGGGTTAAGTGACCGAATCGTGATTATGGATAAAGGGAAGAGTATTGTTTCAGGTACTTCTCAAGAATTGAAAAAATCTATTGCAACTTCTGAAATTATCCAAGTAGAACTGTCAACCGTTCCAACAGAAGAACAAGTGGCTCGCTTAAAACAAATTCCGCACGTTCTTGTTTTAGAGCAACATAAAGATCATTTGAAATTCAACTTCGAACAAGGAACGAATCACTTGCTTCACGTGGCTAATGCCCTTGAAGAATTGAACTTGAGCTATGTTCGTTTATACAGTGAACAACCAAGTTTAGATGATGTATTCCTTGCATATACAGGGAAAGGACTTCGAGATTCATGAAGACATTCTTAAAATTATTTACTTATTTATCAAAAGACGCTTTAAAAGATTTTTCATTCTCGTTCTGGGTGTTACTTTATCCAATTATCTTGGTTTCACTCTATTTCGTGTCTTTTTCAGGAATTATGAATCAAGATATGGGTACAGTTCGTGTAGCAATGACAACAAATAATCCATACCATTATGTATTCGAACAAGCGGGAGACTATTTTGAAATTATTGATGTTGATTCTCAGGAGGCTGGGAAAGAACTCGTAACAGATGATAAAGCTGACGGATTCGTTGACAATAACTTAGATGTAGTCGTAAGCAAATCGTCGGGGGTTCCTCAAAGTGTTTTGAAAAATGTAGTGACACAAATTAAACAAGTTCAAAGTTTGGGGCAAGGGGCTGCAAGCATTGATTTTAATAAGAGTTGGGTTACTCAGGCAACCAGCGATGTGAGCCAAGGAACGATGTTATTCTATAGTGCACTTGCCAGCTTTACAATGTATTCCGTATTTAGTGGTGTTGTTTGTGCAGCCTATTTAAACGGAAATGTGTCACCGATTGGGCGACGTATTATGGGCAGTCCATTTAGCAAAGGAAAACTCATTATCAATTGCTTTTTGATTGGATTATTGCTCAATATCACTTCGAACGCAATTTTACTTATCTACATGACACAAGTATTGAAAATTGATTTATTCGCAGATTGGGGAGGAAGTCTCCTTCTTATGTTGATGGGAAATGTATTCGGAATTTCAGCAGGTCTTTTGATAGGAACCAATCAAAAACTCACTATGCAAGGGCGAATCATCTTCTCGTTAATGCTAAACCTCGTTCTCTCGGCGCTAGCTGGAATGATGGGAACAGCAATGAAAGGTTTTGCCAATACCTTTATGCCAGGATTTAATCAATTTAATCCGGTCGCATTAATGGTTACAGGATTTTATCAATTAAACCGACTCGTAGGGAGTGCCCATCTAGGCAGAACTTACTTATTGCTTGGTATTTACACACTAGCACTTCTAGGATGTGCATTATGGAGATTAAGGAGAACACGTTATGATAGTCTATAAATATTTTTTAAAACTTGCTTATCGATTAAAATCATATGCGATTATTTTCCTAGTTATCTTTATGGGAATGGGACTTTCTCAAGTGCTAGGAAATCAAGAAGTAACAGGATTCCAAGACACAAAGTATAAAGTCGTGATTAAAGACGAATCAGAAGGAAATAGCGACATTATCAATGCAATGATTGCTTCTCTGAAAAAAGATCATAAAGTCACTCTAACAACCAATAGCGATAACAGCATGAAAGAAGCAGTTTATGCAAATGATGCGGATGGCGCAATGTGGATTCCATCAGACGTTGATGCAAGAATCAACAAAGGGGAAGAAGCATTGAATATGGAAATTGGAAATTCGCTTGAAGGAAATTTACTTCGAGAGTACGTAAATTCATATATACGCTATGCAGTCGTGTTGAAAAATCAAGGCAATTTCAGTGCTGAAAATATGGATAAAATTTTAAAAGAGCAAGCAACAGTGAGTGTGATATCAAAAGATGCTACTGTCAAAGATGCAGATTACTATGCAAAATTTGGTGAAATCTATTTTTCATACACACCATTTGTTTACATTTCAGTCTTTATCTTCTTGCTTGGATTAATCTTTGCCTTACTTGAAAAAGATGAAGTAGCAAAACGAATCATCATCGGCATGAAGAGCGTGAATCGTGTGACGTTTGAAAAATTCCTTGGTGGATTAACCGTCGTTGGAATCATCGTAGGAATTAATTTAGTTTTTGTTGCTATTTTAGCACCAAGCTTCTATGTGAGTGCAGGAGCTCCAAAATCATTAATGCTCACGATTTCGATGGCTCTTACAGCCTACGCATTAGCATTCCTTTGCTCAGTAATTATTGGGGACAATCGTTATGGTTATTCTGCAGCAAGTACAGTGATTGGGATGGGATTATCGTTTATCTCTGGAATTTTTGTACCATTAAGTTTACTTAATCCGGTAGCTATTAGTATCGCAAAATTCTTCCCAGTATATTACGTGATTTCAGCTGCAGAAAATCCTTCAACAGATTTTTCAAGTTACGCTTTCAACCTAGGAATGGTCCTCTTATTCGGAATATTATATGTTGCATTAGCCTTTAGTATCCAACAGATTCGTACAAGACAATTTGGTCGCAGCCTGAAGAAAGCCTAAGCCTTATAAAAGAAAAAGTATCGTCGTTTCGCGCCCAATTCCATCCTATCGACCCTTCCAAAAATAAGAAATACGAATGAGTTAAATTTACAAATTAGTTTTGGATGGATGCCATAAATTTAGTTGAAAATTTATTTTAAAGAAGATTCCAAAGAAGACTGCGGATTTTATAATCGCAGTAACGGGGAATCGCATCGAATGTGAGGGAGAAAGACAGAAATAGCCTAAATATAATTATGTATTTAGGCTATTTCGTTTTCTTTCCCCCACAAAGTTGAATAGGAATGAGCTAGCTGGAAACAGCGAAGTTCATTCCATTCAACCACTGTGCTTACGCGGAGTACAGGACTTGTCCCGTAGTTAAAACAGTTTATAAAGTTAGACGCAGTAGCTGATTGAATCAAGCTTCATCACTTGTGATTCGCTTAATTCTAATCAGCCTTGCGGGGGTAAGACTACAAAGCAAACAGGACTCACACTGTGAGTCCTGTTTTGTCTTTGGTCTTACTCCCGTTTGAAGCTTCGAAGGTGCAAGACTACAGGCTTGCGCCGGTGCCCCGTAACAGCGATTATAATTCAAATTCACAAGGATTCGCAGTAATCTTTTTTAGTATATTTGAACGCAAGTTCAATTTGCCCCATCCAAGCTATTTTTCAAGAAGCACAAACCAATTAATATTCGTGTTCCAATCGTATTTCTTTTATTTTTGTCAGGTTTGGTCTAGAATAAATAAATAAGGAAAAAGGGGTGAATATTATGGAAATGGAACGCATTAACGACGATACATTCTTATTACGTATCGAGAACCAAGATCTCATCGACCGTGGTACATCAATACCTGAATTACTTGGAAATCCAGGCGAAATCGAAGGCTTTTTCCATAGTATTTTAGAGGAGATGGGCGTCTTGAATCAATTCGAAGATTCAGACGGATTGAGTTTCCAAATCATGCCAAATCCAGACGGCCTAGAACTCTATGTAACACGTATTGTGGACATGGGAGATGAATCGACAGACGAGCGTATGGTGCGCAATATCGTTGATACGATTCAACATTCTCTAACAGACCGTATTGGGAAGAAGCGTAAAGAGGATAAAGAAGAAGGAAAAATTTCTCCAAAACCAGTGATAAATACGGAAGAACAATCTTCAACATTGAAACCAATTGATATGACAGTAGTTTTTGAAGACTTCGAAGACTTTGTTTCAATGGCAAAAGAAACAGCAGGTGAGTTTGACCAATCTGTTCTTTACCGTTACAGCGGACATTACTTCTTACATGTTTTCCATCAAGTGGAAAAACCAGAAGAAGTGGCTGCGAAAATGGCACTTGTTCGTGAGTATGCTGAGTTTTCAAGAATTTCATGGGAAGTATTAAAAGAATACGGCGAAGTAATTATGCCAGAAGCAGCCTTGGAAACAGGCAAACAATATTTCTAAAAACCAAAAAGAGTTGAGCAGTCGACTCTTTTTTTGATACAAAGGAGTAATTAAGATGAATGAAACCATCCAAACACAATTAAATCACCGTACGATTCGTGCGTTTAAAGACCAAGCATTGACAAAAGAGGAAGTGGATTTACTAGTAGAAGTAGCGCAAAGAACAGCGTCAAGTATGTACTTACAAGCGTATTCGATTATTAGTGTGACAGACCCAGAGTTGAAGAAAGCATTAGCGGCAGTTAGTGGACAACCATATGTGGCAACTAGCGGACATTTATTCGTGTTTGTGGTTGACCAACGTCGTAATACGGAGATTGCAAAAGCCCTAGGACAAGAAGTGGGGGTTCAAGGTAGCGCAGACCGTTTCGTATCGGGGTTAACAGATGCAGTGATTGCAGCTCAGAATGTTGTTGTGGCGGCAGAATCTTTAGGAATGGGGACTGTGTATCTAGGAAGTTTCTTTAACGATACAGCAAAAATTGTTGAGTTACTAAATTTACCAAAATATACTTACCCAGCAATCGGATTAGCTGTGGGTTGGCCAACGCAAGAGCCACAATTAAAGCCACGCCTTCCAAAAGAAGTGATTCATATGGAAAATGGATACCGTGAACTTGAGAATCCATTAGAAGAGTTGAAAGAGTATGATGCGACTGTTACAGAGTACTACGACCTTCGCGATGCGAACCGTCGTGTAGATGCCTTTACAAAACAAGTGTCTACAAAATACCATACGCTTGGGGCTAAACGTGCGAAAATGCTCGATGTATTAAAAGCACAAGGCTTCCTAACAGAAGAATAAAAAGAAGACAAGAAATAGTCGATTCGACTATTTCTTGTCTTTATTTGTTTTATTGAATGTTTAAGGAATCAAGTACTGATTGTTTCATGCCTTCGATTGAAAGAACTTTTGTATGACGGATTGGGGCATCCAATACACTTGTTACAGCTGTTGGAATGGCAATGCCACTTTCTTGTTGAATCGCGTTCATCAGTTCTGCGTCGGATTGATTCGTATCCACGTCTAGTGCTGAAAGTACGCTTTGTGGGAATTTGTATGGACTAGCAGTCGATACTACCACTGTAGGAGTTGCGTCTTCTGTTTCTTTTTTATATTTCGCATACACAGCATCTGCGACCGCAGTGTGTGGATCTAATAAGTAATGCTCACTCTTAAATACATCATGAATCGTTTGAGCCGTTTCTTCTTGGCTTGCACGGTTTCCGTAAAATTGCTTAAAGAGAGCCGTATCTGTATTTGGAACAGAGTAGCTTCCGTTTTCTTTTAGGGAAGTCATTAGTGCGTTCGTTGTGTCCGAGCTACGTCCTGTTAATTCGAAGACGAAACGCTCAAGGTTACTTGAAACGAGGATATCCATACTTGGAGAACTTGTTAATTTAAATTCGCGTAGTCGATTGTATGTTCCAGTTTGGAAGAAATCAACAAGCACATCGTTTTCATTTGAAGCGCAGATGAGTTTGTTGATTGGCACACCGATTCCTTTTGCGTAGTAGGCTGCTAGGATGTTACCGAAGTTACCCGTTGGAACCACAACGTTCATTGGATCGCCAATTGCTAGAGTGCCGTCTTTCACTAATTGTGCATACGCGAATACGTAGTACACGATTTGTGGGCAAAGACGTCCAATGTTGATGGAGTTTGCAGAAGAGAATTGGAATCCTTTTTCTGCAAGAGTAGCATTTAATTCTTTATCCGCAAATAACTCTTTGACTTTTGTTTGCGCGTCATCGAAGTTTCCTTCTACTCCATAAACAAATGTGTTATCGCCTGCTTGTGTGACCATTTGGCGTTCTTGGATTGTACTTACGCCGCCTTTTGGATAGAAGACGATTATGTTTGTATGAGGAACGTTCGCAAATCCTGCAAGGGCCGCTTTACCAGTGTCTCCTGAGGTCGCTGTTAGAATCACGATTTCTTTGTCAGACTTGTTTTTCTTAGCAGCAGTTGTGAGAAGGTACGGCAAGATGGATAGTGCCATATCCTTGAAGGCGATAGTTCTTCCGTGGAAGAGTTCCATGAAATGACGGTCGCCGACTTTTTTCACAGGTGCGATTTCTTTTGTATCAAACGTTGTATCATATGCTGAATGTACGCAGGCTGTGATTTCTTCTTTTGTAAAATCTGTTAAAAATGCAGATAAAATTTCAATGGCAATTTCTTGATAGCTTTGATTTTGTAACACTTCCCAGTCCAAAGTCACTTCTGGGAGGGTAGTTGGTACGTATAATCCGCCGTCTTCAGCGATTCCTTTTAGAATGGCTTGAGAAGCGGTCACGCGATTGTTTGTGTCTCGTGTACTAATGTATTGGATTGTGGACACTTGAGTCCCTCGCTTTCTAAAATTTCGTTTGGCTCATTGTACCATAAATCGCGGTGCAAACACAAAACACTGAGCTACTATCTATGAAAAACATTCGATTGGAGATTCTATTTTTGTTTTTTTGAAAAGAAAGAATTCCCTTAAAATAAAATGAAAATTCAGTTAAAAAATAAAGGATTTCATTTGAAAACCTAGTCAAAGCTTGATAAACTTATTTTAGTAATTCTTAGCAGAATGCTTGTCTTTGGCGTGTGCCCAGAGGCAGTTTTTTATTATCAAAAATCATAAAAAGGAGTGAAAAAATGCTAAAACAGATTCTTCCGTTTTTTAGTAAGTATAAAAAATATCCTTTCTTAGCGTTTTTTGCCATTTTAATCGAGGTGCTCTGTGAAGTAGCGCAACCGATTATTATGAAGCAAGTTATCGACGAAGGGATTCCAAATAAAGACTTAGGCTTTATTATGCAACAAGGGTTCGTTATGATTCTTGTAGCGATTGTATCTCTTTCAGCTGGAGTTCTTGGTGCGAAATTTGCATCGATTGCGGGCACTGGAGTTGCCGCAGAGTTACGTTCTGCTGAAATGAAGAAAATTCAGGCTTTCTCATTTAAAAACATCGATCACTTCTCAAATGCTTCTTTGATTACGCGTATGACAAGTGACGTGAACAACATTCAAAATACAGCCATTATGACAATGCGTATTTTAGCGCGTGCGCCAATGATGTTTATCTTCGCCATCTTCTTTGCAGTAAGCATCAATGCACAATTATCACTTGTCTTCATGGTCGCTGTACCAATCTTAGTGTTATCGCTAGCCCTTATCATTTCTACAGCCTTTCCTCGCTTTAGAAAATTACAACAAGCAACAGACGGCATTAACCGTACACTACAAGAAAACTTTATCGGAATTCGCGTTGTAAAATCATTCGTACGTGAAACATTTGAGAAGAAAAAATTCGGTAAAGAAAACTCTACATTTAGAGAACGTGCCTTACATGCGATGTATGTCGTAATGTGGAATAACCCAATCATGCAGTTAACGATTTATGCGGTAACAATTGCTGTGATGTGGTTTGGGGGTGGTCTTGTTATCAGTGGAACGATGACAACAGGAGACCTTATCAGTTTCATTTCTTATATCACACAAATCTTGATGTCCCTCATGATGATTTCATTCGTGTTCGTGATGTTGACAATGACAAAAGCTTCTATGGATCGTATCTTCGAAGTATTGGATACAAACATCGATGTGGAAGAACCAGAATACCCAATTACGGTTGATAAAGTTTATGGTGAAGTGGAGTTCGACCATGTTCATTTCTCATATGGAAAACAACAAGATGAAGAAGTGTTAAGCAACATCAACTTCAAGATTAAACCAGGTGAAGTATTTGGAATTATCGGGCCAACCGGTTCTGGAAAATCTTCTCTTGTACAGTTGATTCCTCGACTCTATGACACTACAGCAGGGACTGTTCGCGTGGGCGGACATGATGTTCGCGAGTATCGTTTTGCAGACCTTCGTCAAAACGTATCTATGGTATTACAAAAGAATACGTTATTCTCTGGAACGATTCGTGAGAACCTCTTATGGGGAAATCCGGACGCCACAGAAGAAGAGATGATTCAAGCGGCCAAACATGCACAAGCACATGACTTCATTATGGAAATGCCAGATGGATACGATACTCGTGTAGAACAAGGTGGTTCAAACTTCTCAGGAGGACAAAAACAACGTCTAACAATTGCTCGAGCAATGCTACGTAAACCAGCCGTGTTAATCTTAGACGATTCAACATCAGCGGTTGATACAGCGACTGACTCGAAAATCCGTGAAGCGTTCTTCAACCATTTACCAGATACAACGGTCATCATTATTGCCCAACGTATTTCATCTATTCAAGGAGCAGACAATATTCTTGTGTTAGATGATGGTAAAGTAAACGGACTAGGAACTCACGAAGAGTTAATGGAAACAAACGACTTGTATCGTGATATTTATGAAACCCAAATGAAAGGAGCCAAAGGAGATGAGTAAAATTAAAGGACCAAAACGTCCAGAAAACATGAAGCAAACTTTGGCAGACTTATGGGGGTATTTATGGAAGAGTAAGATGACTCTTGCAGTTGTTGTAGTCTGCTTAATCATTTCAAGTGCTTCTGGAATTATCGGAACGTATGCGATTCGTCCATTAATCAATGATTTTATTGAAACAGGGGATTTAGCAGGATTGGCGAAAATGCTTGGTTTTATCGCGATTGTTTATATGCTTGGAGCAACAGCCAGCTACTTCTCTGCGCGTTTAATGGTCACAGTTGGACAAAATACTATCGAGAAAATGCGTTCAGATTTATTCAATCATATTCAAGGATTGCCAATTCGTTTCTTTGATACGAATAAGCATGGGGACTTAATGTCTCGTTTTACAAACGACTTTGAAAATATTCAAAACGCTTTTAACAACAGTATGTTAATGATTATCAGTTCAACGCTTCAATTAGTATTGACGTTTGTGATGATGGTCATCCTTTCACCAATCTTAACAGTGCTTCTGATTGCGATGGTATTCTTGATGTTCCAAATTGTGAAACAACTAGGGGCGAAGTCAGGAAAACAATTCGCTGCGCAACAAGCGATTCTTGGACAAGTGAATGGATTCGTGGAAGAGCATATTGAAGGGCAAAAAGTCGTTAAAGTATTTAACCACGAGCATAAAGTGCTTGATGAATTCAATAAACTCAACATTGAACTTCAAGAAGCTGCCAATAACGCACAATTCTATTCAAGTATCATGTTCCCAATCTTAGGGAACATCAGTTATGTGAACTATGCGATTACTGCAGCAGTTGGGGGATACTTAGTGATTATTAACGCGATGGATATTGGAGGACTTGCCTCATTCCTACAATTCTCAAGAACTTTCGCACAACCACTTGGTCAAATGTCTCAACAAATGAACGTACTTCTTAGTGCGATGGCGGGGGCAGAACGTATCTTTGCCATCCTTCGTGAAGAACCTGAACTCGACGAAGGAACGGTTACTCTGGACCAACGCGATCCAAATCAATGGTACTGGGTGGATGGCGACAAACGTATTCCGGTTGTCGGAAATATTCAACTACACAATGTTGACTTTGGATATGTGCCAGGTGTGCGTATCTTAAAAGATATCAATGTTTGGGCTGAACCAGGATTAAAGGTAGCCTTTGTAGGGGCGACTGGTGCTGGTAAAACAACGATTACGAACTTAATCAACCGTTTCTATGAGATTGATTCTGGTGTGATTACTTTTGATGAGATTCCAGTAACAAAGATTAAGAAAGATGACTTACGTAAGACAATTTCGATTGTATTGCAAGACACGCATTTATTTACTGGAACAATTGCGGATAATATTCGCTATGGTAATTTAGATGCAACTGATGATGAAGTCATTAAAGCGGCGAAATTAGCCAATGCCCACAGCTTTATCAAACGTCTGCCTCAAGGATATCAAACAGAAATTACAGGGGATGGCGAAGGCTTGTCTCAAGGTCAACGTCAATTACTTGCGATTGCACGTGCTGCCGTTGCTAACCCTAAAGTATTGATTCTAGATGAAGCAACAAGCTCAATCGATAGCCATACTGAAGCGCTAATTTCACGTGGTATGGACCAATTGATGGAAGGGCGCACATCATTTGTAATTGCGCACCGTTTATCTACGATTCGTAATGCCGATGTGATTATGGTAATGGATCATGGTGAAATTATCGAACGCGGAGACCATGAAAGTTTAATGGAAAAACATGGTGTTTACTACAAACTCTATACAGGTCAAATTGAATTGGATTAATTTGATTCAGAAAATATTTTGTAAAAAGCCTTTAATCTTAGGATTAAAGGCTTTTTATAAGCGTTAATATCCGAAAAACAATTCAAACAAAATTCATACAAAAATAATAAGTATTGAACTTTATGAAGAAAAGATGTATAATTATTGTGATGAATTTTAAGGAGCTGATTTGCGTTGAAAAAAATGAAATTTTTATTCATTGTTGCACTGTTGTTAGGCTGGTTTGGATATTTCACGAACAATGTTTTTGCAGAAGAAATTCAAAAAGTAAACTTCTCGAATCTTACAGAGATTCAAAAAGCAAATATCCAAAAAGGCGAGTATACGGAGTTAGGAAACCAGGATCGTATTTTGCTTGTTTATGCATATGATAAAGGGGCTTGTCAATTACCTGCAACATTACCAAATACAGGAACGAATTCTAATATCATTTTTATGACTTTAGGGGTGCTCGTGTTGACTAGTGCAGGATATTTTGTGTTTTCTAATAAAAAACATAAAAATATAGTATTAACAATCGGATTAGTATTATCTGGAGCTTTGGCTACAAGCGCAACTATTTCTGCATCAGAATTTACGCAGGAAGAAAGTTGTTATAAATATATTGGTTATATTAGAGAGAACGTATTAGTCGAAGCAACAACAGAAACTGCATCCTCAGAATCAGATGAAGAAGTTACTGTTGAAACAACAACTGCAGAAACAACAACTGCAGAAACAACAACTGCAGAAACAACAACTGCAGAAACAACTACTACAGTACAAACTACTGAGGCTCCAACAACAGAAGCACCAACGACTGCTTCTCCTGTAGCTGAAGATCCTTCAACTGAGACAACAACAAGTATTACACCTAGACCATTCCCGCCAGGTAGAGGTTCTAGACCACCACAATAATTCATTTAAGACATCGCCGCAATGAGGCGGTGTTTTTTTGTTAGAGGCTTTCAGTAGTTTGAAACGAAAAAATTTTAGTGGAAAAGTTGGGTTGGAAGATTTAGTTGTACATCTAGTTAAAACTTGTTTAAATAACTATTCTTTATTTTATTTTATATGCTATAATTGCTTTTGTTAGAAAGGATGAGTTTATTTCATGATTACATTAAAATCAAAACGCGAAATTGATGCAATGGAAGAATCTGGAGCGCTTTTAGCTTCAATTCATGTTCAACTTCGTGATTTTATTAAACCTGGTGTCACTACTTGGGATATCGATCAATTTGTCCAAAGAAAAATTGAAGAAGCAGGAGGATCTGCTCCTCAAATTGGCTATGAAGGGTATAAATACGCAACGTGTCAAAGTATCAATGATGAGATTTGTCACGGTTTTCCACGTCGCAAGCCATTAAAATCAGGCGACTTAGTAAAAGTAGACTTCTGTGTAGAGTTAAAAGGAGCCCTATCAGATTCATGCTGGAGCTATATTGTTGGCGAAAGTACTCCAGAAATTGACCACTTATATGAAGTGACAAAGAAAGCTCTATACTTAGGAATTCAACAAGCAAAAGTTGGAAATCGTATTGGAGATATTGGACACGCAATCCAAACTTATGTAGAAAGTGAAGGATTATCTGTTGTTCGTGATTTTATCGGACATGGAATTGGGCCAACGATTCACGAAAGCCCAGCAGTACCTCACTACGGTGAACCAGGAAAAGGTCTTCGCTTAAAAGAAGGAATGGTTATTACCATTGAACCAATGGTGAATACTGGAACTTGGAAAGCGGAAATGGAAAGTAATGGGTGGACTGCTCATACATTAGATGGTGGGTTAAGCTGCCAATTTGAACATACATTAGCCATTACAAAAGATGGTCCACGTATTTTGACGTTACAAAAAGATCACGCAGAAGACGTGTTGAACTAAGGGGAGGAAGTAAACATGGCAATTTTAGTAACAGGTGGAGCAGGATATATCGGTTCTCATACAGTAATCGAATTAGACAAAGCTGGATTTGACGTTGTTATTGTCGACAACTTTTCAAATAGCTCACCAGAAGTATTGAACCGTTTAAAAACAATCACAGGAAAAGATTTCCCGCTATATGAAGGAGACATTCTTGATCGTGATTTCCTAGTAACAGTTTTTGAAAAAGAAAACATCGATTCAGTGATTCATTTTGCAGGGTTCAAGGCTGTGGGAGAGTCTGTTGAAAAACCTTTAGAATACTATCACAACAACATCACAGGAACATTAGTGTTATTAGACGTAATGCGTCAATTTAACGTGAAGGATATCGTGTTCAGCTCAAGTGCAACTGTATATGGTATGAACAACGTAGTTCCTTTTAAAGAAGAAATGCCAACAAGCGCAACAAACCCTTATGGTTATACAAAAGTGATGCTTGAACAAATCTTAAATGATGTTGCTTTCTCAGATAGCAACTGGTCTGTCACAAATTTACGTTACTTCAACCCAATCGGAGCGCATGAAAGTGGATTGATTGGAGAAGCTCCAAACGGAATTCCAAACAACTTAATGCCATACATCACTCAAGTGGCTGTTGGTAAACGCGAATTCTTAAGTGTATTTGGTGACGACTACGATACACATGATGGGACTGGAGTTCGTGATTACATCCACGTTGTTGATTTAGCTCGTGGGCACGTACTTGCAGTTAAAAACAATGCGGCTCAAAAAGGTGCAAAAGTCTTTAACTTAGGAACTGGTATTGGATACAGTGTATTAGATTTAGTAAAAGCATTTATCGCAGAAAATGAAGTGGATATTCCTTATAAAATTGCACCTCGTCGTGCAGGGGATATCGCAACTTGTTATGCGGATGCGTCTAAAGCAAAAGAAGTGCTAGGATGGGTAACAGAAAAGAACTTGAACGATATGGTTCGCGACTCATGGAACTGGCAAAAGAAAAATCCAGAGGGCTATTAGAATCCCTTTGTATTATTAAGACTAGATTAATAGCAAGAACTCCTTTGGAGTTGTTATTATGGCAGAAATGGTAGGATACCAGCTTGAGCCTAAGGTCTCAAGCTTACCAAGCTTCAAAGGGAGAGTAGCGAATCATCGCAACTCTCCCTAATTCACATTGGTTATGATTTCCTACCATTGCCATAATAACTCCAAGGAGTTCTTTCTTTTGAATACAAACAAGGGGGATTCTAATAGTCCTCTGTGGAGGGAAAGAGAAGAGTGCTAAGAGTTTGTCGGAGTTGTTATTGTGGCAAGAATAGTAGGATAACGGTTTGAGCCTAAGGTCTCAAACCTACCAAGCTTCAAAGGGAGAGTAGCGAATAATCGCAACTCTCCCTAATTCACATTGGTTATAATTCCCTACTATTGCCACAATAACTCCGAGGAGTTTTATTTGATTTTCACTATTTTTCTAGTAACCTTCTGTCGCGGAAAGGGAAATGGTGCTTAGACTTTTTCTGGTAACCTTCTTCCATGGTGAAAAAGAGAAGTTTACTATGGTAAAATAGAGAAAAGTAATCAAGGGAGAATAGCGATGTCAGAAGGAGTAATTAATGCAATTGATCATTTATTGGAAATAATTAACCAATATCAAATAGAAGATGTGAATCCACAAATTAAAACTTTGATGAATTTAAAGGGATTTCTAGATGCAAATGGAATTCTTGATGAAAGAGAAAAGTTAGATGTGTACAAGTCGTTATTTCCGCCTCATGGAGGGTTGTCGGACATCTATTATTGGGATGATGACTTTGAGACAAGAAAAGAAGTCAATGATAGTATAGAGTCAGCGTTAAAAATTATTGCTAATTATTTATTAGACCGCTGACAGGAGAATCTATATATTTCTAATACTCCTCTGTGGTGATAAAAAAGAAACAGCTATTACGATTGAGTTCGTAATAGCTGTTTTGTTTATCTTTTTACACGTTTTAAGGCTTCTTTAAAAAGTGGATATATGATTGGAACTGCAATAATAGTAAGGGCGGCTGAACCGAAAGTCCCTGTAATCTTATTGATGGCTTGAATAAAGGCTGGAGCTAAGGCGAGACCTCCCACGATCACTCCACGTAAAAATGTATATTTAATAATATTCACAATTATTTTTGTGAGGGCTGCTAAAATACCAATTAAGATGATGTTTCTAATTTTGTCATCTTTCTTTAATGCTTTTTCGTAAACAAGATGGATGACTAAGCAGACAATTAATGATTCAAGAATGGTTTCCCAGACAACGGCAGCATAACCATTTAAGATATCAAAGACTCCAAGCCCGATGGTTGCAGCGAAGGCTCCTTGTTTTGTTCCAAATAATAAACATCCAACAACAACAAGTGCATTCCCAAAATGAACGAATTGTGTGGAAAATGGTATTTGAATTCTAAAGACACTAATACCTAAAAAAATTAAAGCTGCGAATAAGCTTGTTTGAACTAAATCTCTTAAATCTGTATTTTTCATAATGACACCTCAGTAGTAAATTTTGTGGTTAGCATTCCAAGTTTTTTCTCGATTGGAAGACCAAATGGAATTCGTTCAGGTTGTTGGCTGCTCAGTTGAAGCACTTCGTCGATGAATTTAAGTGTGAACGATAGGGCTTCTTCCACGGTCATGTCTTGAAGGATGCACGCAGTTGTTAGAGCGGCTAGTGTATCACCTGTACCGTAAAAATGATGCGGGTATTTTGCTATATAAAAATCAAAAAATGAATCCGATTCTTTATAATATAGCTGAACGCCTGTAACTTTCTCATTATCAGGACATCCAGTAATAATGATGGACGCTGGCCCAAGTTCGGCTAGTTTCTTAGCTAACTCTCTTGTAAAGTCCATCGTGATTTTTCCTTTTGGATAGGGCGTATCTGTCAAAAGACAGGCTTCTGTAATATTTGGATAAATCACATCAGCTTTTTGAATGAGTTTTCTCATGGCTTCAACATGTTCTTTTGTAAATCCGCTATACAGTTTTCCGTTATCCCCCATGATTGGATCGATAAAAATTTTCGTAGACTCTGGCAGTTTTTCAATGTTATCGACCATTAATTCAATTTGTTCTGTGTTTCGGAAGTATCCTGTCAAAACAGCATCTGGTTTTAATTCCAGATGCTCCCATTGGTAAAGGGACTGCCTCATAAATTCTGTTTGCTCCGCAATCGCGATATTATTGAATCCGCCGGTATGAGATGAAAGAAGTACTGTAGGCAGTAGAATCGTTTCAATCTGACAACAAGCGAAAATCGGGATAGCGGGTGCGAGTGCAACTTTGCCAATTCCTGGCAAGTCGTTTGCGATTAATATTTTTTTCATATCTATTCCTCGAGTTTCAATGTATCTGTATTGTAAAACGGGACAGGTGAGGATACAATAGAGATGAAAACAAACTGTACCGGTACAGTGGAGGTGTGTCATGTATCAATACCAGCAATTAGCTCAGTTATTAAAAGAGGAAATATTAATTGGGAATCTTCAAAAAGGAGATAAACTTCCCTCAATTCGAGAATTAGTTTCTCGATACGGGGTTAATAAGGATACGGTACAACGAGCCTTACGTAGTCTAAAAGATGAAAGTTTTATTTATGCGGTCGAAAAAAGTGGCTATTATGTATTAAAGAATTCTGAGCCGAAACCGTTGAAGGAATTTGAAGAAGACTATTCACAACTTCCGATTGAGGACTTGCGTATCTGCTTTAATCAATCGCTTGCTAGTGCGCATGATCTAAAATTAACTAAAAAAGAGCAAGCTTCTGGGATGGATGAATTGATTCATGCGTTAATGCCTATTTTAGAAGAGTATGGGGTATATGCTGCGAAGGAGCAACTAGTTATCACGACTGGAACTCAACAAGCACTCTATATTTTGTTACAGATGATTCAAGGGAAAAAGGTGTTGCTCGAACAACCGACTTATGCACGAATGAATGAATTGGTGAAGCATTTGAATATTCCGTACGAAACGATTGAACGGCAGATGGATGGTGAAATTGATTTAGACCGATTAGAAAAATTATTCGCGAGTGGAGAGTTTTCACTATTCTATACGATTTCTAGGTTTCATAATCCGCTAGGTGGAAGTTACAGCGAAGGCACCAAGAAAAAAATTGTAGAACTGGCGAGACGTTACTCTGTATATATTATTGAAGATGATTATATGGCAGACTTTGTAGAGGGGAATGCAACACCACTTCATTATTACGATATGGATGGACGAGTTATTTATGTAAAATCCTTTTCATCTATTTTGTTTTCAGCCTTGAAAATAGGGATTGTTGTCTTGCCCAAAGAATTGGTAGAAGCTTTTTCAATGAGAAAGCAATGGATGGATTACGATTCGAATGTGATGATGCAAAAAACATTTACGCTCTTCATTGAAAATGGAATGTTCGCGAAGCATCGTAAAGAAATGGTTGAAAAATATATCGAAAAAAGTAAGCGTGCTAAGAAGTGGCTTCTGACATCAGGTGTCAGTGAAGGAATCCTTCATGGGACGCAATGGGTGTTTAAGAAAACGCCGATGATGGATGAAAAGTTACAAGCGATGAATCTGAAAGCTAAAGTGCTTGATGATTACTTTATCTCGAAAAATGCACCGGCATTGGAACGGTTGGATTTGGCTAAAATCCGCGAAATTTAGGTAAAAAGAAAGGTTAACAATTTATCTAAAAAATTTGCAAATCTCACACTTATTTGGTATAGTAACTACAACAATAATCGATCTCTATAAGGGAGTAACTGGCAACCAATCGTTGCGATAATATCAACAGCAAGCGAATTCTCGCTGGTATTATCTTGAACAGTGAGACTTATGTTTATTATCAAAAGGATGATGGGCATAAGTCTCTCTTTTTATAGAAAAAGAAAAGGAGTGTATTTTGTTGGAACAACAAACAAAACCCGTATATTTACAGTCAGTGGAGGAAGTTTTTAACGAAGTTCAATCTAGCCCTGCTGGATTAAGTTCACAAGAAGTTGCTTCTAGACTTGAAAAATACGGCGCAAACACATTACAGGAAGGTAAGAAAAAATCACTTTTAGAAAAATTTGTGGATCAATTTAAAGATTTCATGATTTTAGTGCTTTTAGTCGCTGCGGTTGTTTCGATGTTTGCTCATAGTGGTGAACCAGATCCGACAGATGCCGTTATCATTTTAGCAGTTGTCTTACTGAATGCTATTCTAGGGGTATTCCAAGAATCAAAAGCTGAAGAAGCTATCGAAGCGTTGAAGAAAATGGCTTCACCTGTAGCAAGTGTTTTACGTGATGGACATGTGGAACACGTTAAAGGGGAAGATATCGTAGTCGGAGACATCGTTATCCTTGAAGCTGGGGATGTCGTGCCAGCGGATATGCGTTTATTCGAAGTAAACACTGTGAAAATTGAAGAGTCTGCTTTAACAGGGGAATCTGTTCCTGTTGATAAAGACTTAGTGATTCCTACAGGCGATGAAGTAGGAATTGGAGATCGTACAAATATGGCGTTCTCAAGTACAAACGTAACTTACGGCCGTGCTGTTGGTGTGGTTACAAGTACTGGTATGAATACAGAAGTTGGTAAAATCGCTAATATGTTAGCAAACACTGAAGAAGGTAAAACACCACTTCAAGAAAATCAAGATGCTCTTGGTAAATGGCTAACAATCATGATTTTAGTGATTGCTGTTATTATCTTCGTAGTAGGGATGCTTAGAGGAAATGAATGGACTCATATGTTATTAACAGCGATTGCGATTGCCGTTGCTGCAATTCCAGAAGGGTTACCAGCGATTTCTACAATTATCCTTGCATTAGGAACTCAAAAAATGGCGCAACGTAACGCGCTTGTTCGTAAATTGCCAGCGGTTGAAACATTAGGTGGAGTTGAAATTATCTGCTCCGATAAAACAGGAACGTTGACACTCAACCAAATGACGGTTGAAAAAATGGTTTATGACAACGAAATTCATGATGCGTCAGAAGAAATTTCTAAGGACAACATGGCGCTTCGTGTAATGAACTTAGCCAACGATACTAAGATTTCTCAAGACAATTCATTATTAGGGGACCCAACTGAAACAGCGATGGTTCAATACGGTCTTGATAAAAAGTATGATGTACGTGAAGAGTTAGTAAACATTCCACGTGTTGCGGAAGTTCCATTCGATTCAACTCGTAAATTAATGACAACGATCCATCAATTAGAAGACGGCAAATACTTGGTTGCAACTAAAGGTGCTCCAGATATGTTATTAGAACGTGTGACTAAGATTGAAAAACATGGTGAAGTTTCTGCATTCACTGAAGATGACCGCACAACATTAATGAAATTAAACAAAGAAATGGCCACTCAAGCTCTTCGTGTGTTAGCGATGGCATATAAAGTGATTGATACTCTTCCTGAAACCATCGACACAGATTCAATCGAACATGATTTAATCTTTTCCGGTTTAGTAGGGATGATTGACCCAGAACGTAAAGAAGCAGCGGCTGCGATTAAAGTAGCGCAATCAGCTGGTATCCGTACAATCATGATTACTGGGGACCACCGTGATACAGCCCAAGCGATTGCAAAACGTTTAGGGATTCTTCGTCCAGATCAAGAAGACGGAGTATTAACTGGTGGCGAATTAAACGATATTTCTGATGAAGAATTAGAACGTACGGTTGAAACGTACTCTGTATATGCTCGAGTATCTCCAGAACATAAAGTTCGTATCGTAAAAGCTTGGCAAAAGAATGGTAAAGTTGTTTCGATGACTGGGGATGGAGTTAACGATGCTCCTTCACTTAAACAAGCCGATATCGGTGTTGGTATGGGGATTACAGGTACTGAAGTTTCTAAAGGCGCTTCAGATATGGTACTTGCCGATGACAACTTCGAAACAATCGTAGTAGCTGTTGAAGAAGGACGTAAAGTATTCTCGAATATCCAAAAAGCTGTTCAATACTTGCTATCTGCAAACTTCGGTGAAGTAATGACAATGTTTGTTGCGACAATGGCTGGTTGGTCCATTCTAGAACCAATCCATATTTTATGGATCAACTTAGTAACAGACGTGTTCCCAGCGATTGCTTTAGGTCTTGAAGAAGCGGAAGCGGATATTATGAATCACCCACCACGCGGTAAGAGTTCGAACTTCTTATCAAACGGTGTGTTACCAAGTATCTTCTACCAAGGTTTCTTCGAAGGCGGAATTACATTATTTGTATTCTGGTATGCAACTCATATCGCTAATTGGGGGAACCCAGTTGGGGAAACAATGGCGTTTGCAACATTAGGTTTAATCCAATTGTTCCATGCGTTCAACGTGAAGTCAGTGTACAAATCACTTGGCGAAGTTGGGGCGTTCAAAAACAAGATGTTTAACTACGCAATCCTATTATCAGCAGTAATGCTGTTAAGTGTAATGGTCATTCCTGGATTAACAACGGTGTTTGATGTAGCAACTCTAACAGCGGGTCAATGGTTGTTTGTAGTTGGCTCAGCATTCTCAATTGTTCCAATCGTTGAAATTGCTAAAGCAATTATGCGCGCAATGGGGATGGATAAAGATTAATTAATTGACTCAATAAGGCTCACTATTAGTGAGCCTTTTTCGTATATGAAAGTAGATTAGAGAGTTAAACTTTTATTCATCTGTGTATTTTGCTAAAATATTTTAAGTAGATTGGAGTGTGGGGATATGGTCATTACAAAAATTGAGGCGCAGAAGAAAAAAGGGCGTTACAATATTTATTTGAATGATGCTTTTGCCTTTGGTGTAGATGAGGCAACAGTTGTAAAGTATGCCTTATTTAAAGGGACCGAACTGACAAAAGAACAAATTGAAGAAATTCAGCATGATGATTGTATTCAGCAAGCCTATCAAAAAGCATTACACTTTTTAAACTTCAAGCTTCGTTCGACGAAGGAAGTCTATGAAAAATTAGAAAAATTGGAATTCGATGACGTTATTATTAATGAAGTTCTTGGAAAGTTACATGAACAGAACTTTATTAATGATACGTTTTATGCTGAAAGCTATTTGAATCAGGCAAAGTTTGTCACATTCAAAGGGCCGAAGTCTGTCGTTTTTGATTTACAGAAGAAGGGGATTAGTGACAAAGTCATTCAAACCGTTCTCGAAGGCTATTCTCTAAAAGAGCAGCTCGAAAATGCGATTCAAATTGCGCAGGCGTATTTGAAAGGACAAAAAAGAATTACTACTAAAGTAGCAAAGCAAAAGGTAAAAGGATTCGTGATGCAAAAAGGATATTCGAAAGAAATTGCTGAAGAAGTAGTTCCGTTTCTATCGTTTGAAGCTCAAAATGAGATGGAAGCAGAATTGGCAATAAAGGAGATTGCAACTATTTACCGACGTATCGCCAAAAAATATGAAGATACTGAATCAGCGCTATGGTATCAAATCAAAGGGAAGTTGTATCAAAAAGGATTTACTTCCAGTGTGATTGAACAAGCTATCGCGCAATTTGAAATGGAGAAAGAAGAATGGATTTAGCCGGAATTGGCGTAAAAATGTGGGACGAGAAGAAAATTAAGCGTTTTAGACGGGCGCTACTAGATTGGTATGATAAAGAAAAACGAGATTTACCGTGGAGAAGAACGCAAAATCCATATTTCATTTGGGTGAGCGAAATCATGCTTCAACAAACAAGAGTGGATACAGTAATTCCATATTACGAGCGTTTTCTAGCGACTTTTCCAACTATAAAAGATTTGGCTGAAGCTCCTGAAGAGACGTTATTAAAATGCTGGGAAGGACTTGGATATTACTCACGAGTACGTAATATGCAAAAGGCAGCCATTCAAGTGATGGAAGAGTTTGGTGGAGAATTTCCAAATACTTATGACGGAATCCTATCGTTAAAAGGGATAGGTCCTTATACTGCTGGAGCGATTGCAAGTATTGCATTCGGGTTGCCAGAACCAGCCGTTGATGGAAATTTGATGCGAGTCATTAGTAGACTGTTTGAAGTGAATTTAGATATTGGAAACCCAAGTAATCGATGGGCTTTCCAAGAAATTGCTGAAATTCTTATTGACCCTGACAGACCTGGAGATTTTAATCAGGCTCTGATGGATTTAGGTTCCGATATCGAATCTCCAGTGAATCCTCGTCCAGAAGAAAGTCCGGTGAAGGATTTCAGTGCGGCATATTTAAATGGAACGATGCATATTTATCCAATTAAAAAACCTAAGAAAAAACCAACTCCGATGAAATGGAGAGCCTTTGTGGTTCAAGATGAGCAAGGAAGATTTTTAGTTGAAAAAAATACACAAGCGGATTTACTCAGTGGCTTTTGGCATTTTCCGTTGATTCGTGATTTCAGCACAATTGGAGAATCGATTGATCTATTTGAGGGCGTGCTAGAAGAATCTTCAAATTATGAAATCAATCAGAATATACCATTAGAAGTGCAATTCGAAAGTCTGTATAGAATGAAATTAACACCGATTCGACTACTTCCTAAATCGGTCAAGCATATTTTCAGTCATCAAAGATGGGATATTGAATTGCAATATGCGAGCGCATTAGGTGAGGTGAAGAATAATTCATCTAGAACTCTAAAGTGGGTTACTAAAGAAGAGATGAAACTTCTGCCTCAATCAAGAGTTCAAGGGAAAATGTGCGAGATTTTAGTCGGACAAGAGCTTTTATAAATGAATGAGCTGAAATCGCATCGCTGTACTGTTTTTTGTTCACAGAATGGTAGAAATATGCTATACTACTAATGATTTGAAAAACACTAAGAGTTATCTCTTAAATAGATACAGAAAGTTGGATATAGTGGTGCACAATCCCAGAGAAGGAGAATTCATCACTGTCAAGAGTTATAAACATGATGGTAGTCTTCATCGCACTTGGCGCGATAGCATGATTTTGAAGACAAGCGATCAAGCTATTATCGCTTGTAATGATCATACTCTTGTGACTGAGTCCGACGGAAGAAGATGGTTGACGAGGGAGCCAGCGTTACTTTATTATCATAAACATTATTGGTTTAATATTGTGACGATGATTCGTCAAAAGGGGATATCTTATTATTGTAATCTTGCATCGCCTTATGTATTGGATGCTGAGGCGTTGAAATATATCGATTATGATTTAGATATTAAGATTTTCCCAGATGGCGAAAAACGATTGCTTGATGTCGATGAGTATGAATTACATCGCCGTCAAATGCACTATTCGAAAGAAATTGATCAAATCCTAAAGGCGAATGTAGAAATTCTTGTGGATTGGATTAATAATAAAAAAGGGCCGTTCTCACCAGAATATGTCGATTTATGGTATGAAAGATATATTCAATTAACCTATCGTAAATCATAACTCATGATAGCTGAGTTAGAAGCAAGTAGCAAAGGCTGCTTGCTTTTTTGTTATCTAGGATAATTTTTTGGAAACCTTCTATTAATGCATTAGCGCTTTTGGTAAAATAAAACTATAGTGAAGGAGGAGTTCCCATGTCAAAAATCAAAGAGTTACAACTGAGTTCAGATATTCGCGGTATTGCTATTGCGACAGAAGAGTTTGATGCAACATTGACAGTAGAAGAAAGTTGTTTAATTGCGAGTGCTTTCGTGAAATGGTTACAGAAACGGTATCCGTCTAAAAATATTTCGGAATTAATTGTTGGAATCGGTCGTGATAGTCGTATTAGTGGACCGGAGTTAACAAAAGAATTTATTAAAGTTTTATCGGCTTTTGGAGTTCACGTAATTGATTTTGAAATGGCAACGACTCCAAGTATGTTTATGGCGACTCAATTTGAAGAATTTAACTGCGATGCGACAGTGATGTTTACTGCGAGTCATTTACCATACTATTACAATGGACTGAAATTTTTCACGCGTGAGGGCGGATTAGAGTCCAGTGATATTCGTGATATTATTGCATTGGTGGATGAAAAGGAAGAACTACCACAAGAATCAGTTTCTACTATAGAAGTAAAAAGTATTTTTGAACGATACAGTCGTCATTTAGTGGAGTTGATTCGTAAGGGAAGTCAGAGCGAAAAAGAAAAACCGCTTGAAGGATTACATATTATAGTCGATGCTGGGAATGGAGCAGGAGGCTTCTTTGCAAAAAGTGTACTAGAAGAACTAGGTGCTAAAACGGAAGGCTCACAATTCTTAGATCCAGATGGAACTTTCCCAAATCATATTCCGAACCCAGATAATAAAGAAGCAATGGAAAGTATTAAGAAACAAGTACTAGCGGTAAATGCTGATTATGGTGTGATTTTTGATACAGATGTGGATAGAGCTGCGGTTGTAACAGGAAGTGGGGAACTTCTCAATAGAAATAATTTAATTGCTGTTTTAAGTGTGATTGTGATAAGCGAGCATCCTGGAACAACAATAGTAACGAATTCTCCTACAACTGAACACTTGAAGAAATTCATTATGAAGTTAGGTGGGCATCAATATCGATATATATCGGGTTATCGTAATGTTATAAACAAAGCAATAGAATTAAATAATCAAGGAACTGATTGTCAGCTTGCGATTGAAACTAGTGGTCATGCTGCGTTCAAAGAGAATTACTTTTTAGATGATGGAGCGTATGTGGTCGCAAAAATATTAATGTTGCTTCCTAGATTGGTTGCTAAAGGGGAAACCTTAGATTCATTAATTAAAAAGCTAGTCCAACCTAAAGAAGTTGTAGAAGTTCGTTTTAAGATTGAAACTAAAGATTTCAAAGCTACAGGGTTAGAAGTAATCAAAGATTTCCCTAATTGGATTCCGAAAGACTGGGTAGTAAATCTCGAAAATGAAGAAGGAGTTCGAATTGACTTTAAAGGGGAATATGGAGATGGATGGCTTCTTTTACGGATGAGTCTACATGAGCCACTTTTAGTATTACAAATAGAAAATGATATGGTGGGGTATCAAACTAAGATTCTTAAAACGATAAATAAAATTTTGAATCGCTATCCAGAACTCAATCGGAATAGACTAGAAGCATTGTTATAATAATGATTAAAAAGATACAGTTTGCATTTTTTGTGAACTGTATTATTTTTTTATAAAAAGTATATCTTTTCAGTTGCAAACCAAATCTGAATATGATAAATTAATATCACTGTGAAGCGAACGTTCGCTTTTAAAACAGTTCCAAAAAACTTTGAAAAAGTTGAATAAAAACTGTTGACAGTAAAAATGTCCTATGATAGGATATAGAAGTTGTTGAAAAACAACGATTGACCTTTGAAAACTGAACAAAGAAGACGAACCAAATGTGTAGGGACTTCATTCAATTGAATGAAGAAACAACAATTTCTTATCTCTTAAAGAGATACAATAAGTCAGTAATTAAAATGAGCTTTTTAAAGCTCATGAAAATTCAAATTTTTCATGAGAGTTTGATCCTGGCTCAGGACGAACGCTGGCGGCGTGCCTAATACATGCAAGTCGAACGAGAGCGACCGGTGCTTGCACTGGTCAATCTAGTGGCGAACGGGTGAGTAACACGTGGGTAACCTGCCCATCAGAGGGGGATAACATCCGGAAACGGATGCTAAAACCGCATAGGTCTTCGAATCGCATGGTTTGAAGAGGAAAAGAGGCGCAAGCTTCTGCTGATGGATGGACCCGCGGTGCATTAGCTAGTTGGTGAGGTAACGGCTCACCAAGGCCGTGATGCATAGCCGACCTGAGAGGGTGATCGGCCACATTGGGACTGAGACACGGCCCAAACTCCTACGGGAGGCAGCAGTAGGGAATCTTCCGCAATGGACGCAAGTCTGACGGAGCAACGCCGCGTGAGTGAAGAAGGTTTTCGGATCGTAAAACTCTGTTGTTAGAGAAGAACAAGTGCTAGAGTAACTGTTAGCGCCTTGACGGTATCTAACCAGAAAGCCACGGCTAACTACGTGCCAGCAGCCGCGGTAATACGTAGGTGGCAAGCGTTGTCCGGATTTATTGGGCGTAAAGCGAGCGCAGGCGGTTCCTTAAGTCTGATGTGAAAGCCCCCGGCTCAACCGGGGAGGGTCATTGGAAACTGGGGAACTTGAGTGCAGAAGAGGAGAGTGGAATTCCATGTGTAGCGGTGAAATGCGTAGATATATGGAGGAACACCAGTGGCGAAGGCGACTCTCTGGTCTGTAACTGACGCTGAGGCTCGAAAGCGTGGGTAGCAAACAGGATTAGATACCCTGGTAGTCCACGCCGTAAACGATGAGTGCTAAGTGTTGGAGGGTTTCCGCCCTTCAGTGCTGCAGTTAACGCATTAAGCACTCCGCCTGGGGAGTACGACCGCAAGGTTGAAACTCAAAGGAATTGACGGGGACCCGCACAAGCGGTGGAGCATGTGGTTTAATTCGAAGCAACGCGAAGAACCTTACCAAGTCTTGACATCCTTTGACCACTCTAGAGATAGAGCTTTCCCTTCGGGGACAAAGTGACAGGTGGTGCATGGTTGTCGTCAGCTCGTGTCGTGAGATGTTGGGTTAAGTCCCGCAACGAGCGCAACCCTTATTACTAGTTGCCAGCATTCGGTTGGGCACTCTAGTGAGACTGCCGGTGACAAACCGGAGGAAGGTGGGGATGACGTCAAATCATCATGCCCCTTATGACTTGGGCTACACACGTGCTACAATGGATGGTACAACGAGCAGCGAACTCGCGAGGGTAAGCGAATCTCTTAAAGCCATTCTCAGTTCGGATTGTAGGCTGCAACTCGCCTACATGAAGCCGGAATCGCTAGTAATCGCGGATCAGCACGCCGCGGTGAATACGTTCCCGGGTCTTGTACACACCGCCCGTCACACCACGAGAGTTTGTAACACCCAAAGTCGGTGAGGTAACCATTTGGAGCCAGCCGCCTAAGGTGGGATAGATGATTGGGGTGAAGTCGTAACAAGGTAGCCGTATCGGAAGGTGCGGCTGGATCACCTCCTTTCTAAGGATAAACCTCAGTGCCGTAAGGTATTGAAGGTAATACGGAACCCTACAGGGTTTAGACTTCTTTGTTTAGTTTTGAGAGGTTCATCTCTCAAAACAAAAGTTCTAAATGCGAACAAGGGCCTATAGCTCAGCTGGTTAGAGCGCACGCCTGATAAGCGTGAGGTCGATGGTTCGAGTCCATTTAGGCCCATTAGTTTGAATTTAGGGGGCTTAGCTCAGCTGGGAGAGCGCCTGCTTTGCACGCAGGAGGTCAGCGGTTCGATCCCGCTAGTCTCCATATCTGTTACAAATAGCAGAGAATTTTGTTCTTTGAAAACTGAATACTATATCACAACAAATAACCAATTAATTTACCGAGCGTTAGAGTAACATCTAACGAAAAGAGTTTTTTAACAAAACGCAACGCTATGCGACATTTAACCAACGGTTAAGTGAATAAGGGCGCACGGTGGATGCCTTGGTACTAGGAGCCGAAGAAGGACGGAACTAACACCGATATGCTTTGGGGAGCTGTAAGTAAGCTAAGATCCAAAGATTTCCGAATGGGGGAACCCAGCACCTTTCATAGGGTGTTACCAATGAGTGAATACATAGCTCATTAGGAGGTACACGCAGGGAACTGAAACATCTCATTACCTGCAGGAAGAGAAAGAAAAATCGATTCCCTGAGTAGCGGCGAGCGAAACGGGAGGAGCCCAAACCAACGAGCTTGCTTGTTGGGGTTGTAGGACTAGAACGTGAGAAGACATCAAGATAGCAGAAGTGGTCTGGAAAGGCCCATCACAGAAGGTGACAATCCTGTACGCGACATCTTGACGAACTCTACTAGCATCCTGAGTACGGCGGGACACGAGGAATCCCGTCGGAATCCGCCAGGACCATCTGGCAAGGCTAAATACTACCTAGTGACCGATAGTGAACCAGTACCGTGAGGGAAAGGTGAAAAGAACCCCGGGAGGGGAGTGAAAGAGTACCTGAAACCGTGTGCTTACAAGTAGTCAGAGCCCGTTAATGGGTGATGGCGTGCCTTTTGTAGAATGAACCGGCGAGTTACGTTTACATGCGAGGTTAAGATGAAGAGTCGGAGCCGTAGCGAAAGCGAGTCTGAATAGGGCGCATGAAGTATGTGGACGTAGACCCGAAACCAAGTGATCTACCCATGTCCAGGTTGAAGGTGCGGTAAAACGCACTGGAGGACCGAACCAGGGCACGTTGAAAAGTGCTTGGATGAGGTGTGGGTAGCGGAGAAATTCCAATCGAACTTGGAGATAGCTGGTTCTCTCCGAAATAGCTTTAGGGCTAGCCTCGGAAGTGAGAATCGTGGAGGTAGAGCACTGTTTGGACTAGGGGCCCATCTCGGGTTACCGAATTCAGATAAACTCCGAATGCCATGTATTTATATCCGGGAGTCAGACTGCGAGTGATAAGATCCGTAGTCGAAAGGGAAACAGCCCAGACCACCAGCTAAGGTCCCAAAATATCTGTTAAGTGGAAAAGGATGTGGGGTTGCACAGACAACTAGGATGTTGGCTTAGAAGCAGCCATCATTCAAAGAGTGCGTAATAGCTCACTAGTCGAGTGACCCTGCGCCGAAAATGTAACGGGGCTAAACAGATTACCGAAGCTGTGGATTGGACCTTATGGTCCAGTGGTAGGAGAGCGTTCTAAGGGCGGTGAAGCATGACCGTAAGGACATGTGGAGCGCTTAGAAGTGAGAATGCCGGTATGAGTAGCGAAAGACGGGTGAGAATCCCGTCCACCGAATAACTAAGGTTTCCTGGGGAAGGCTCGTCCTCCCAGGGTTAGTCGGGACCTAAGGCGAGGCCGATAGGCGTAGTCGATGGACAACAGGTTGATATTCCTGTACTTCTATAAATCGTTTGAGCAATGGAGGGACGCAGGAGGCTAAGAAAAGCGTACGACTGGAAGTGTACGCCCAAGCAGTGAGTCGGCTGATGAGTCAAATGCTTATCACAGATGCGACAAGCTGTAACGGGGAGGGAAGTTTAGTACCGAAGTTTCTGATGTCACACTGCCGAGAAAAGCTTCTAGCAAGATTTATAGGACCCGTACCGCAAACCGACACAGGTAGTTGAGGAGAGAATCCTAAGGTGAGCGAGCGAACTCTCGTTAAGGAACTCGGCAAAATGACCCCGTAACTTCGGGAGAAGGGGTGCTGGTAGCAATACCAGCCGCAGTGAATAGGCCCAGGCGACTGTTTATCAAAAACACAGGTCTCTGCAAAATCGAAAGATGACGTATAGGGGCTGACGCCTGCCCGGTGCTGGAAGGTTAAGAGGAGAGGTTAGCGCAAGCGAAGCTTTGAATTGAAGCCCCAGTAAACGGCGGCCGTAACTATAACGGTCCTAAGGTAGCGAAATTCCTTGTCGGGTAAGTTCCGACCCGCACGAAAGGCGTAACGATCTGGGCACTGTCTCAACGAGAGACTCGGTGAAATTATAGTACCTGTGAAGATGCAGGTTACCCGCGACAGGACGGAAAGACCCCATGGAGCTTTACTGTAGTTTGATATTGAGTGTTTGTGTCACATGTACAGGATAGGTAGGAGCTGAAGAATCCGGGACGCCAGTTTCGGAGGAGGCAACGGTGGGATACTACCCTTGTGACATGACCACTCTAACCCGCACCCCTTACCGGGGTGGGAGACAGTGTCAGACGGGCAGTTTGACTGGGGCGGTCGCCTCCTAAAGTGTAACGGAGGCGCCCAAAGGTTCCCTCAGAATGGTTGGAAATCATTCGAAGAGTGTAAAGGCAGAAGGGAGCTTGACTGCGAGACCTACAAGTCGAGCAGGGACGAAAGTCGGGCTTAGTGATCCGGTGGTTCCGCATGGAAGGGCCATCGCTCAACGGATAAAAGCTACCCTGGGGATAACAGGCTTATCTCCCCCAAGAGTTCACATCGACGGGGAGGTTTGGCACCTCGATGTCGGCTCATCGCATCCTGGGGCTGAAGTCGGTCCCAAGGGTTGGGCTGTTCGCCCATTAAAGCGGTACGCGAGCTGGGTTCAGAACGTCGTGAGACAGTTCGGTCCCTATCCGTCGCGGGCGTTGGAAATTTGAGAGGAGCTGTCCTTAGTACGAGAGGACCGGGATGGACACACCGCTGGTGTACCAGTTGTTCTGCCAAGAGCATCGCTGGGTAGCTATGTGTGGACGGGATAAACGCTGAAAGCATCTAAGCGTGAAGCCCCCCTCGAGATGAGATTTCCCATCACATTAAGTGAGTAAGACCCCTGAGAGACGATCAGGTAGATAGGCTAGAAGTGGAAGTGCCGCGAGGCATGGAGCGGACTAGTACTAATCGGTCGAGGACTTAACCACGAGTTGTATAGCTGGTAGATTGATGGAGTTGGATATAGATTCAGTTTTGAAAGAACGAAAGTTTTTTCAGAAATAAAGTGTGGTGACGATGGCAAGAAGGATACACCTGTTCCCATCTCGAACACAGAAGTTAAGCTTCTTAGCGCCGATAGTAGTTGGGGGTTTCTCCCTGCGAGGGTAGGACGTTGCCACGCTTTATTATAATGGAGGTTTAGCTCAGCTGGGAGAGCATCTGCCTTACAAGCAGAGGGTCAGCGGTTCGATCCCGTTAACCTCCATTGATGAGTGATTAGCTCAGTTGGTAGAGCATCTGACTTTTAATCAGAGGGTCACAGGTTCGAGCCCTGTATCACTCATTCTCATAGTAGAAATTGCGGGTGTGGCGGAATTGGCAGACGCACTAGATTTAGGATCTAGCGCCGCGAGGCGTGGGGGTTCGAGTCCCTTCACCCGCACTTAGCCGGCTTAGCTCAGTTGGTAGAGCATCTGATTTGTAATCAGAGGGTCGAGGGTTCAAGTCCTTTAGCCGGCATTAAAACCAAATTTGCGGAAGTAGTTCAGTGGTAGAACACCACCTTGCCAAGGTGGGGGTCGCGGGTTCGAACCCCGTCTTCCGCTTAGCCAATGTAAAACCATGGCCCATGCCGGGGTGGCGGAATTGGCAGACGCACAGGACTTAAAATCCTGCGGTCAGTGATGACCGTACCGGTTCGACCCCGGTCCTCGGCATTAACTAAATATACAATGCACCCATAGCTCAATTGGATAGAGTACTTGACTACGAATCAAGCGGTTACAGGTTCGACTCCTGTTGGGTGCATATTCGGGAATTAGCTCAGCTTGGTAGAGCACTTGGTTTGGGACCAAGGGGTCGTAGGTTCGAATCCTGTATTCCCGATTTCTTATGGGGGCTTAGCTCAGCTGGGAGAGCGCCTGCTTTGCACGCAGGAGGTCAGCGGTTCGATCCCGCTAGTCTCCATTAAATTTAATATCATGGCGGTGTAGCTCAGCTGGCTAGAGCGTCCGGTTCATACCCGGGAGGTCGGGGGTTCGATCCCCTTCGCCGCTATTTCTTTAGAGCTTGGACCTTTAGCTCAGGTGGTTAGAGCAGACGGCTCATAACCGTCCGGTCGTAGGTTCGAGTCCTACAAGGTCCATAGTTATATCTTGGAGGATTACCCAAGTCCGGCTGAAGGGAACGGTCTTGAAAACCGTCAGGCGTGTAAAAGCGTGCAAGGGTTCGAATCCCTTATCCTCCTTAATATTATCGCGGGGTGGAGCAGTTGGCAGCTCGTCGGGCTCATAACCCGAAGGTCGTAGGTTCGAGTCCTACTCCCGCAATTAGGTTCCGTGGTGTAGGGGTTAACATGCCTGCCTGTCACGCAGGAGATCGCGGGTTCGATTCCCGTCGGGACCGTTAGATGAATATAATATTCGCTAGGCTCGGTAGCTCAGTTGGTAGAGCACTTGATTGAAGCTCAAGGTGTCGGCAGTTCGATTCTGTCCCGAGCCATTCTAAATATAATGCGGGTGTAGTTTAGTGGTAAAACTACAGCCTTCCAAGCTGTTGTCGCGAGTTCGATTCTCGTCACCCGCTTTAAATATTTAGGGCCTATAGCTCAGCTGGTTAGAGCGCACGCCTGATAAGCGTGAGGTCGATGGTTCGAGTCCATTTAGGCCCATTAATAACTTTGTTATTAGAAAATAATAAAATCTTGGATGATGGGGAAGTACTCAAGAGGCTGAAGAGGCGCCCCTGCTAAGGGTGTAGGTCGGGAAACCGGCGCGAGGGTTCAAATCCCTCCTTCTCCGTTTTATTATTTGTTATCCTGGCCCGTTGGTCAAGCGGTTAAGACACCGCCCTTTCACGGCGGTAACACGGGTTCGAGTCCCGTACGGGTCATATTTGGAGGTTTAGCTCAGCTGGGAGAGCATCTGCCTTACAAGCAGAGGGTCAGCGGTTCGATCCCGTTAACCTCCATCTCATAGTGGTTCCGTGGTGTAGGGGTTAACATGCCTGCCTGTCACGCAGGAGATCGCGGGTTCGATTCCCGTCGGGACCGCTCTTTATAAAATGCGGGTGTAGTTTAGTGGTAAAACTACAGCCTTCCAAGCTGTTGTCGCGAGTTCGATTCTCGTCACCCGCTTTATTCTCTTATATTGGCCCGTTGGTCAAGCGGTTAAGACACCGCCCTTTCACGGCGGTAACACGGGTTCGAGTCCCGTACGGGTCATCGCTTAAGCCTACTGATAAGTAGGCTTTTTGTTTTGATAAATTACGAATTAGAATAGAAAAAATCGCCTTATTCACTTAAATAAGGCGATTTATTTGTAAAATAATGGAGCCGAGGGGAGTCGAACCCCTGTCCAAGTATATCGACACAATCAAATCTACATTCATAGTTTATCTATTTAAGTTTCGCTACTGATTAGCTGATAAACAAGCATCATCTTAAGCTAGCCTGATAATCTCTTATTCACTTAGACAGGCGGAAAAGTGAATCGTATCCCACTGATTATAGGACCTGGACCCGAGCACATGGGCGATGCCGGACAGATCTTAGCTAGCAGTTATTAAGCTGCGAAAGCTAAAGTGTTTGTTTGTTGTTTGTCAGTTATATTTAACTGTAACGTTTTTACGTAGACGTAACCTACGGAATGCATTGAAAGCTCAACCTATACCTGTCGAATCCGTAACGACCCCGTATAAAAGTAAAAACCTAGGGAATTCCCTAGGTTCCTATTGTAACAAAGTTTTAAATGACATGCAATTCTTTAATAATCACGCATTTTTATTGGAATGAAACTAAATTCATCGTCTTTTGCTTCTTTACGGAGAGCAAAGTGATTCGTTTGGTTTAATGCCTTTAAGTTAAATTTCCCTTCAGAATATTCAACAATGTTCAATGAAGCATTTCCAATAAGTTCTGATAATTGAAAGTCTGGAATTAATTCATGAAGCATATTTCGAATAGTCATGCCGTGGCTGACAATCAATACATTATGATTCGTATCTCTGTGTTGATTCACTACTTTTAGAAGTCCTTTTTCAACACGTAACCAAAACTCCATAAAGTTTTCCCCAAGGTGATCAGGGTCCAGCTCTTTCAGACCATTAAGTTCTTCTTGGATATTTCTTCCACCTAAGTCGTCAAAGTTTCTTTGAAGTTTTTTATACAACTCGCTCCATAAGTCGTTCGCAGATTTTCCTTCTAAGCTTCCAAAGAAAACTTCGCGAAATTCTGGCATCATTTCAATAGTGAGGTTATCACGGTTGGGATGGTTTTTAAGAAATAGTTGGGCAGTTTCAACGGTTCTACGCAAGTCACTAGTATAGACGGCGTCAAAATGAACATCTCGCATTCCTAAACCAGAACGAATAGCATCAAGGCGACCTTCTTTAGTTAGAGGAGTATCAGACCATCCTTGCATTAAATTGTAGCGGTTAAAGACGGTTTCTCCATGTCGCATAAAATATAAAGTTACCCCTTTTTTCGTCATAAAAAGACCTCCGTTCTTGTTCTTTATTCTATTGTAAACTGATTTTTAAAAAATTGCTAATTTAAAATGAAGAATTACCAAGAAAAAATCCGATTCCCACACAACAGAGACCCCCAATTAGACTTACAATCATATAAAGAATCGCAAGGAGAGTATTACCATTTTGGATTAACTGAAGGGAATCTAAACTGAATGTTGAAAAAGTAGTAAATCCACCACAGACTCCAGTAATTAAAAGCCACTGATCTCCTTCAAACCAATGTCCCTGTTGGAATTTAGCACTTAAATATCCGATGGCAAGCGAACCTAATAAATTAATTAGTAGTGTTTTTAATGGAAATTCATGTTGGAAAGGAAGTTGAGATAGTAAATAACGTAGAATTGCCCCAATCGCTCCACCAATTCCGACAAAAAGTAATGACATAGTATCCTTCTTTCTAATTTGAATATATTCATTATACCTGTTTTTTGCAAAAAATAAAAAGCTGGAGTAAATCCAGCTTTTACTTTATTTAAAGAATAGACTTCCAAGAACAATAATTCCGAGTGCAATTCGGTACCAACCAAACGCTTGGAAATCGTGTTGTTTGATGTATTTTAATAAGAATTTAATTACGAATAGTGAAACAACAAATGAAACAACTGATCCAACTACTAAAATAATAAATTCAGCAAATGAATAGTGGAATCCAAATTTTAATAGTTTTAATCCACTAGCACCAAACATAATTGGAATCCCCATGAAGAATGAAAATTCAGTAGCGATTGAACGACTTGTTCCAACAAGTAAACCACCAAGGATGGTTGATCCAGAACGGCTAGTGCCTGGTACAAGAGCTAAACATTGGAAAAGTCCAATTTTAATAGCCGTCAAAATGTCTAACTCTTTAAAGCTTTTAATTTTCGGCTCGATATTTTTGTGTTGTCTTTCGATGTAAATGAAAGCAACCCCGTATACAATTAAAGCAAGTGCTATAATGATTGGTTTATTAAAATATTCATCCATAAAGTCATTTAAAATGAATCCTAGAATAACGGCTGGGATACATCCGATAATCACTTTCTTCCAAAGATCAATGGTTTCAATGAATTCTTTACGTTTCTTATTTTTTGCAAATGGATTTAATTTGTTGAAATAAACAAGGACAACCGCCAATATGGCACCAAGTTGAATGACAACATTAAACATCTCTAGGAATTTAGCAGAAACGTCTAATTGAATAATCTCGTTCACTAAAATTAAATGACCTGTACTACTAATTGGTAGCCATTCAGTAACGCCTTCGATAATTCCTAAAATAATAGTTTTAATAATCTCTATAAGATTAAGCATTTTTCCACTCCTTTATAAAGTCTGCTAACAACGATTATACTGCTTTCTGGCAAGGATTACCACAATAAAGAAGAAAGTCTCTTCAAAAAAAGAAGAGACTTAAAATTGATTACTATTGCGGAACGACACAAACCACTTCAGGAGCGTAGAAGTCTTTTTGAAGAAGTGTGAGTTCACCAGTTTCTAAGTCGCGTTTAAATAGCGTTAAGTTGTCTGATTCTTGGTGTCCAACAACGACATAAGCTTCATCATTACTTAAGTGGAAATCACGAGGCACCGAACCATAACTTTCGATTGTTTGTACGAGAGTGAGTAATCCGCTTGATGCATCTACTGAGAAAGTGTATAACGCGTCAAAGCCTCGGTTTGAGGCATAAACAAAACGTCCGTCGCGGGTGAGATGAATAGCGCCTCCCCAAGCTTGTTGATCTTCAGTTGTTAATGCTATCTTGTCTAAGTTTCTAAAAGTTCCATTTTTGTTATTGTAAGAGAGTACTTCTACAGTTGCGTCTAGTTCGCAAATCAGATAAGCAATAGGAAGTGTTGGATGGAATGCAAGGTGACGAGGACCACTTCCAGCTTTTGTCTTATACTGTGCGACTTCTTCTAAGCCTTCTGCTGTACGTTTATATGTAAATACAGTATCGATTCCTAAGTCACATACCACAATCCATTTTTCATCTGGAGTGTAATCTGTATAGTGAACATGTGGAGCTGTTTGATTTTCATGAATGCTAGATCCTGAATGCACTTTTTTATCGACAAAAGAAATCGAATGATTTTTATTATCATAATGGTATAGTTCTATAAAACCTCCGTGATAGTTTGCAGTTAGTAAATCATGCGAACGCTCATTATATCGGATATAGCAAGGAACGGCTTGTTGATCGTAGAATGATGATAAACGTTTGACTGGAGAGGTGAGGGTAAGGTTTGCAGTGACTCCTGCATCCTTGTGCTCTTTTCCAACTGCAAAAAGTAGATGATTCTCTTTTGAATAATATAAGTAGGTTGGATTTTCTAGTGCTGCTTCTAAAGTCAGGTTTTCTAATTGTTCAGTCTCTTTATTCAAAATTACAGAGTAAACACCTTTACTTTCTCTTTTGGTATAAGTTCCTAAATAAAATTTTTCTTTCATGAGATTTCCTCCATGTCACAAGATAAAATAATTATACAATTTTTTCTAAAATCTAATCAAATGTTAATCATAGACGGAGAAAATATGATACACTAGAGGAAAATGTGATAAGGAGGAATCTTATGGATAATAAACCAGAAAACCAAGGAAAGACATGGTTTTGGAGATGGTTTTTAGATAATCAGCTAGTGAGCGGTCTTTTAATCTTATCATTACTACTCATTAATTTAATTTTATTTTCTCAAACGTCTTATTTATTTAATCCGTTAAAAGACTTTATTTCGGCAATTGGAGTTCCTGTTGCTTGTGGAGCAGTAATTTATTATTTAGTAAAACCGATTTATGATTATTTGCTGAATAAAAAGGTTCCAAAGGGAATTGCTATTTTATTAGTAATGGTTGGCGTAATTGTTATTTTTATTATGATTATTACCAGCCTCGTTCCAATTATTCAAAAGCAATTATTAGATTTAGTATCACAACTGCCATACTATTATCAAATTATTAGTGAGCAAGTTGAAAAATTCATGCAGACTGGCTTCTTTGAAACGATTCAAGAGCAATTCAACAAGATTAACACTGATTTTATTCAATCAATTACAGAACGATTAAATGGAATTTTGAATTTTACTTTTAGCGGTATAGGTAGTGTTGTAGGAATTATTGGGGATATCGTAATTACGATAATGACAATGCCAGTAATTCTTTATTACCTTCTCAAAGACGGAAATAAAGTGATTCCATTTGTGACTAGAATGTTTCCAACACGATCTCAACACAAGATTAGTGTGATGTTAAATGAAATGAATCAACAAGTGAGTTCTTATATCCGTGGACAAATTACAGTTGCTATCTGTGTTGGATTTACTTATATTATTGGATATACGCTTATTGGATTACCTTACGGAGTTACTATAGGGATGATAGCAGGTCTTCTAACAATTATTCCTTATTTAGGATCTATAATTGGGTTGACGCCAGCTTTAATTATTGGTTTTGTTACCAATCCTACTCTAGCACTCCACGTATTTTTGGTTTTTGTTATTGAACAATTAATTGAAAGTCGTGTCTTACAACCTTTAATTTTAGGATCATCATTAAAAATGCATCCTGTAACAATTTTGATTATTTTACTGGCTGCTGGAAAGATGTTTGGACTTGTTGGGTTATTAATAGCTGTCCCAGTCTATGCAGTGGTTAAAGTATTCATTACGCATTTCTTTGCGTGGTATAAGGAATACTCTGGTCTGTACTACAATGATAAAGTTGAAGAAGTACAGATTGAAGAATAAACTTCCGAATCTCTCTTACAAAACGTATTGTTAAGTAAGGGAGGTTTTTTTATGCTTTATATTTTCATTGCACTAATGGGTGCTTCTATTGGAAGTTTTATCAATGTTGTTAGTGTTCGACTAAACAATGGAGAAAATTTTATATCTACAAGATCTCATTGTCCAAGTTGTGGACATATTCTTCACTTTTGGGATTTAATTCCAATTTTCTCTTATCTTTATCTTAGAGGATGTTGTCGCTACTGCCATCATAAAATTGGGGGACGTTATTATTTTATTGAAGTATTCGTCTCTTTATTATTTATTTTGGTAGCTCTATTAAAAGGTCCGCTAGATATCTTAGGATTCTTTTTTTGTTCTTTTTTAGTATTAATCGCATTGATGGATATTGATTCCTATGAAGTTGATTTAAGAGTACTTTTATTGCTATTACTTTTTGAAATATTACTTAGTTCTCAGACTTGGGAAGAACGATTATTTTCAATGATAATTGGATTCTTGTTTTATGGGGTTATTAAGAGTTTGGGGCACTTCATTTGGAAAGAAGAAGCTTTTGGAATGGGAGATGTTTATTTTTTAACAACATTAGGAATCATTTTTTCTCCAATCCAGATTACTTTTGTAGGATTGCTTTCTTTTGTATGTGGAGGAGTATTTTGTTGTTTTTTACATTTTTTCTTTAGACTAAAAGAGCGAAGTGATAAAATCCCATTTACACCTTTTATAAGTATGAGTGCCATTATAACTTATTTATTTTCAATTCAATGGATTGGCTAGTTAAACGTTATTCTCTTTTGAGTTTTAGTTTGATTTTAAGTATAAAAACTATACTAAGACTATTCTATCTGACAAATATAAAAACAAATAGTGTATCTGTATTGTGAACAAATGTTTTTGTTATGTGGATATATTTTTGGCAGAAAGCTATAAACTTTTGTAAGATAGACGCCGTATAAGAAAGAGAATAGAGGAAATATATGAACAACATTGTAGAGAGACTGAGTAAGCTCAGTTTAATTAATCGAATCGTAATTGGAATGGGAATTGGCATTTTTTTAGGAATTTTTGTTCCTTCTTTAACAGTCGTTGGAATCTTAGGAACTGTCTTTGTAAATGCATTAAAAGCAATTGCGCCTTTGCTAGTATTTTTTATCGTAATGAGTGCTTTAGCTCAACATAAAGAAGGTCATGAAACAAATATGAAGTCAATCGTTCTTCTCTATTTATTTGGAACTTTTGGAGCTGCTTTAGTTGGAGTAATTGCAAGCTTTGCATTTCCTATAACAATGACTCTTGCAGAAAGTACGACAGAAGTCACTGCACCGCAAGGAATCGCTGCAGTATTGGAAACTTTAGTTCTTAAATTAGTAGATAACCCGGTAAATGCATTAGTTTCTGCAAATTATATTGGAATATTATCTTGGGCAGTTCTATTTGGGATGGCATTTAGAAGAGCGGACGAACCTATGAAGAATCTTTTAAAGCAAGTATCAGATGCAACTAGTCATGTAGTGAAGTTAGTAATTAGTTTTGCACCTATTGGAATAATGGGGTTAGTATATACAACTGTCTCAGAAAATGGAGTAGGGGTATTTGCGAATTATGGTAGTTTAATATTAGTACTGATTGGAAGCATGTTTTTTGTAGCTTTTGTTATGAATCCAATCATCGTATTCTTTATGATCAAAGAAAATCCATTTCCGCTTGTTTTACGCTGTTTAAAAGAAAGCGGAGTAACTGCTTTCTTTGTTCGTAGCTCTGCAGCAAATATTCCAGTAAATATGCAACTCTGTAAAGATTTAGGATTGGACGAAGATAGTTATTCTGTATCAATCCCACTAGTAGCAACGATTAATATGGCGGGGGCTGCAATTACAATCACAGTATTAACTTTAGCAGCAGTAAATACTTTAGGAATTCAAGTTGATTTTCTAACAGCATTAGTACTTAGTGTGTTATCAACAATTGCTGCTTGTGGGGCATCTGGTGTCACAGGTGGATCATTATTATTAATCCCTGTAGCATGTAGTTTATTTGGAATTTCTAATGATATCGCAATGCAAGTTGTAGGTGTCGGTTTTATTATCGGAGTTCTACAAGATTCTTGCGAGACTGCATTGAATTCTTCTACAGATGTATTATTTACAGCTGCAGCAGAATTTAGACAATGGAAAAAAGAAGGACGCAACATTCAACTGAATCCTCAGTTAGCAGAATTAGAGTAGTATATTGAAAAACCTCTATTCAACAAATTTGTTGAATAGAGGTTTTTGTTATGCATTTTTTGCATGTCTTCTTTGAGCAGCCGTTTGAATAATTCGATCTGCAAGGTGTTGATTTCTAACGAGAATTGGTCCGTGGAAATAAGAGCAAAACACGTTTTTGTAGTGACAACCTTCCGCATGATCTTCTTCATTATTTCCAAAACCTTTTACTACTTTTCCAAGAGGTTTCATATTTTTACCTAAGTAAGTTCTACCAATATGATTCTCGTATCCTAAATACGTTTCTCCAAATTCTTCGTTAAAGATTTCAACATCACCAATTAAACGATTTGGAAATTGACCGTTAGTGCAAACGTCGATAGCACTAATCCCATTGAGACGTTCGCCACTAGCATTTACGTAATAACGGCCTAATAATTGGAAACCACCGCAAATAGCTACGACAACTCCATCATCTTCAATATACTCGATTAAAGTATCTTTTTTGTTTTGAAGATCTTTTGCAACAACAGTTTGTTCATAATCTTGACCACCGCCAAACATTACGATATCAAATTCTTCTGGATTGAAGTCTTCTTCTAAGCTGATAAGAGTAGTTTCGACTTCGTATCCTAATTTTTTTGCACGGTGTTGTAACATGAGTAAGTTTCCATTATCACCGTATGTGTTCATTAGGTTTCCGTATAAATGACAGATTCTTAATTTCATCCGTTCATCCCTTCCTTAAGGTATCCTTCTTTAGCAAAGTCTTTACGTAAGTCGAGTAGAGCAGTATAAGTTGCTAGTACATTGACTTTCTTCGTTGGCGCTTTGCGAATCCAATCGATTAATTCTGCATTTGTTTTAAAGACTTTGATATTTTCAAAACCGGCAACTTCCATACGTACACCGAGGTCTTCCACACGGATACCACTAATGGCTGTATCGACTGCATTCAAAGCATGTAAGCCTTCGAAATCGCCATCCCAAATCCAACTGACATCTTGACCATCTGCAGGGTTATCATTTAAGAGAACACCTAAACTGAATGGTTCTTTTTCATAACTTAATAACTGAACGATTTGGTTAAATCCAACTGGGTTTTTAATTAAGTTCAACATCACTTCTTTATCTTCAACGGCAAAGGTTTCTTGACGACCGAATACGCGCTGCGCTTTAGAGAAGCCTTCTTGGATTTCTTCCGTAGAAAGGCCAAAGAATTTTGCAGCAGAGTATGCAGCTAAGGCATTATAAATATTATATAGTCCAGCAATTGGAATTGAGAAAGTTGTACCGTCAATATCAAATGAAGAACCTGTTAAAGACAATTCATTTAAAGCAGTGACTGCATAATTCAATTCAGGACGTTTGAAGTCGCATTTTGGACAATAGTATTTACCAAGGTTGCTATAAGTAATACTCTTATAATGCAAGATAGATTGGCAGTGAGGACAAAGAACACCATCTGTATTGTAGTGAGCCATCATTTCACTATCTTCAGTATGATTAAATCCAAAATATAGACGTGGATTAGGTAATTCGTCACTATTAAATATTGGCGCATCTCCATTTGCAAGAATGGTTGCAGATGGAGCAAAAGCCGCTCCGTCTAACATAAATTGATAAGTTGTATATATCTCACCAAATCGATCCATTTGGTCGCGAAAAATATTCGTAAACACAAATAGTTTAGGTTCGATATAAGGAGTGATATGCTTAATCGTAGCTTCATCCACCTCTAGAACAGCAATGTTCTTTTCACCCTTTTTAGGAGAATGATTTAAAAAAGTAGATACAATCCCTTGAGTTAGATTTGCTCCAGTTGGGTTTGTTAAAATATTAGGATATTTTTGTTTTAAAAGTTGAACGATAAGGGAAGTTGTTAATGTCTTTCCGTTTGTTCCGCTGACGATAATCACATCGTAGTTCTCCGCTAGGGATTTTAAAATTGTAGGATCAATAGCATGTGCCACTTTTCCTGGCATGCTACTGCCACCTTTTGTAAAAGTTTTAAGAGCCCATCTAGTGAATTTCCCTGCTCCTAAAGCAACTTGTGTTCTTATATTCAATTTTGACGATCCTTTCCTATAGATTCTTCACTATTGTAGCATACTTTAATCAAAAGTGGTTTAAAAAAACTTTTTAAATACTATGCAAATTTATTAAGGGTAATGTGCTTATAAGAAACGGTTTTTCTTTGCACAAACGTAGCAGTTTATCGTAAGATATTAAAGGTATAGTTTATCAATTGGAGGAATAGAAAGTGGCACAATTATTTTTTAAATATGGTGCAATGAATAGTGGTAAATCCATTGAAATTTTAAAGGTTGCTCATAATTATGAGGAACAGAACAAGCCCGTTTTATTATTTACGAGTGCAATAGATGATCGTGATCAAGTTGGCTATGTTTCTAGCCGTATCGGTGTTCGTCGTGAAGCAATTCCCATTTTTGAAGAGACACCTATTTACGAAATTGTCGAAGGGCAAGCTGTAAAACCATATTGTATTTTGATTGATGAATCTCAATTCTTATCAAAACATCACATTCTTGAACTCGCTCGAATTGTTGACGAATTAAATATTCCAGTAATGGCATTTGGACTTAAGAATGATTTTCAAAACGAATTATTTGAAGGTTCTAAATACTTATTACTTTATGCTGATAAAATCGAAGAAATAAAAACGATTTGTTGGTATTGTCATAAAAAAGCAAGTATGAATATGCGTGTAGTGGATGGTGTACCAGTGTATACGGGAGAACAAATCCAAATTGGGGGTAATGATGCTTATTATCCAGTTTGTCGTTATCACTATAACCATCCTGGTGAAGAACGCTTATAAGAGAAGAAAAAGGAGAAAAGTATGTTCGATCAATTAGATAGTTTTATTATTCGGTACGATGAACTTTCAGAGCTATTAAGTGACCCGGAAGTTATTGGCGATACAAAACGCTTCATGGAACTAACAAAAGAAGAAGCGAATTTACGCCCAAAAGTAGAAACCTTTAAACGTTATCAACAAGTTGTTGAAGAAATTAGCGACACAGAGGAAATGCTTGGTGAAAGCTTAGATGCCGAAATGGCAGAAATGGCGAAAGAAGAACTAAGCTCCCTCAAAAAAGAAAAAGTAGAATTAGAAGATAAAATCAAATTTTTACTTTTACCAGAAGACCCAAATGATGGTAAAAACATCATCATGGAAATTCGCGGAGCTGCTGGTGGAGACGAAGCCGCGTTATTCGCTGGTGACTTACTAACGATGTATCAAAAATATGCAGAGTCACAAGGCTGGCGTGTAGAAGTGATGGATGCCAACGTTACAGGTATCGGTGGATATAAAGAAGTTATTTTAATGATTACAGGGGATAATGTATTCTCTAAATTAAAATATGAATCTGGTGCGCACCGTGTACAACGTGTTCCGTCAACTGAATCTCAAGGACGTGTGCATACTTCAACAGCAACAGTCGTTGTAATGCCTGAAGCAGAAGAAGTAGAAATTGAATTAGAAGATAAAGATATTCGTGTGGATATTTACCATGCATCAGGTGCCGGCGGACAGCACGTTAATAAAACTGCATCTGCCGTACGTTTAACTCACTTGCCAACAGGAATTGTTGTTGCAATGCAAGATGAACGTTCGCAACTGAAGAACCGTGAGAAAGCAATGAAAGTATTACGTGCGCGTGTATACGACAAGATTTCTCAAGAAGCCCAATCTGAATATGATGCAAACCGTAAGTCTGCAGTTGGTACTGGGGACCGTTCAGAACGTATTCGTACGTACAACTTCCCACAAAACCGTGTTACAGACCACCGTATTGGTTTAACACTTCAAAAGTTAGACCAAGTGTTAGCTGGAAAAATTGATGAAATTGTCGACGCTTTAATTCTTTATGATCACACAGAAAAATTGGAGCAATTAAATAATGGAAACAACTAATCCAACGAACCAAGAAGTCCTCATAAGGGCTTCTTGTTTTTTAGAAGAGAAACAACCGAATATAGGGCGCAAAGAATGCCAGCACCTAGTTAGAGAATTAATGCTATTTAAGAATCATTGGACGTTGTCGCAATTTCTTTTGAATTTACGACAAGAAGCTAAGGTGACTTTCGAGGACTTGGAACCTGAGTTGTTGCGCTTAAGTAAGTTTGAACCATTGCAGCAAATTACAGGAGTTGCTGAGTTTCTAGGGGAAGAATTTATCGTTACTAAGGATACCTTAATTCCTCGTCCTGAAACGGAAGAGCTTGTATTAAAGGTCCAGTCGTTTTTAGAACAGTGTCCAGTTGGGAATGTCCTAGAAATTGGCGTCGGAACGGGATGTATTATTTTAAGTCTTGAAAGACTGGTTGGGCGACATCATTATAAGGGGTGCGATATTTCAGAGGAAGCACTCATTGTTGCTCAAAAGAATCGAGATAAGTTCAATCTTCAAACTGAATTGTTTTACAGTGATGTATATAGCAACGTACCTCGTGAACAGTTTGAATGTATTATTAGTAATCCACCGTATATTGCATTTTCAGAAGAAGCATTAATGGATGAATCAGTGCGACTTTATGAGCCAATTCAGGCATTGTTTGCAGAAAATGAAGGCCTTGCGATTTACGAAAAGATTGCCAACCGATTAGAAGAATTTTTAACAGATAGTGGGCATGCCTTTTTCGAGATTGGATTTAACCAAGGGGCAAGTGTACAACGAATTTTTAGTGAAGCTTGTCCAAATCGAAAAGTAAGCATCCAAAAAGATATTGCAGGATTAGATCGAATGATTATTGTGAGTGGAAAGGAGGCGTAGTAATGGAAACACAAATTTTTACAAAAGAAAACTTAGATATTGCAGCTAAAGCTTTACAACAGGGAGAAATTGTTTCTTTTCCAACGGAAACGGTATATGGATTAGGAGCAATCGCAACAAGTCAAGAAGCTGTTTTAAAGGTGTTTGAAGCCAAAGGACGTCCAAGTGATAATCCACTGATTGTTCATATTAGTGATATCCAGCAGATGACTTCTACTGTAGAAGAAGTCCCTGAAATTGCGCTAACCTTAGCGAAGGCTTTTTGGCCGGGGCCACTGACGATGATTCTAAAGGCAAAACCAGGAATTTACGCTCCAGCCTTATCCGCTGGGCTGCCAACGGTGTCATTTCGTATGCCGAATCATCCATTGACATTAGAATTAATCACAAAAGTGGGTATTCCTCTCGTGGGACCAAGTGCGAACCTATCGACGAAGCCAAGTCCAACAAAAGTACAACATGTATTTGAAGATATGAATGGTCGTATTCGTGGAATTGTGGATGGAGGCTCCTCCACTGTCGGTGTAGAGTCAACGGTAATTGACTTAACGAACGAAGAGGGACCTGTTATCTTAAGACCGGGCGTGATAACAAAAGAGCAGATTGAATCGGTTATTGGGCCTATTCAATCTTCTGTTACCACAAAAACTGGAGAGCGTGAAATACCCAAATCTCCAGGGATGAAATATCGTCATTACGCCCCCAAAACACCAGTGTTGGTTGTAGAAGGGGCAGTAGAGTCCTTTACAAAAGCTATCCAAGAAGCTCAGAATAATGGGAAGACAGTCGGTATTATGGCTCAAAATGCAATTGTAGATGCGGTTGAAAGTAGGGTGAAAGGTATTTACAAGATGGGTACGAGCGTGGATGATATGAATCGCTCGTTATTTGATGCACTTCGAACATTAGATCATTTGGAGTTAGATATAATTTTAGCTCAGGGCGCGCCAGAAGAGGGCGTTGGAATCGCGTATATGAACCGTTTGAAAAAAGCGGCATCCACTGTCCTTTAGGAAAACTCATAGCTTTTCTACAAAAAGTGATAATGTGATAGAATAGGAAGGTAAGAATAGAAAGGGGTAGTTGAATGAGTCAATTTACAGAAGATAAAATCATCTTTGAGACGATTGAAAAAGAACTTCATCGTCAGCAACAGGGGATTGAATTGATTGCATCAGAAAACTTCGTATCAGAAGGAGTTTTACGTGCACAAGGAAGTATTCTAACGAATAAGTATGCAGAAGGGTATCCAGGGCGTCGTTACTATGGCGGATGTGAGTACGTGGATGTCATCGAACAACTAGCGATTGATCGTGTAAAAGAATTATTCGGTGCTGAATATGCTAATGTTCAACCTCACTCGGGTTCTCAAGCAAATATGGCTGCATATCGTGCTTTAGTAAAGAAGGGCGATAAGATTTTAGGGATGGACTTAAACCATGGTGGTCACTTGACTCACGGAATGGGAGTAAACTTCTCTGGACAAGATTATCATTTTGTTTCTTATGGAGTAAATCAAGAAACTGAAACAATCGATTATGATGAATTAGAACGTATTGCTAAAGAAGAAAAACCACAATTAATTGTAGCTGGAGCTTCAGCGTACCCACGAGAAATTGACTTCAAACGCATTGGCGAAATTGCTAAGGAAGTTGGAGCTTATTTTATGGTGGATATGGCACATATTGCTGGTTTAGTCGCTAAAGGAGCCCATCAAAGTCCAGTACCTTATGCTGACGTAGTAACATCAACAACACATAAAACATTGCGTGGACCACGTGGTGGCTTAATTTTAGCAAAAGAAGAATTTGGCAAGAAACTAAATAGCGCCATCTTCCCTGGAATCCAAGGTGGACCGTTAGAACACGTGATTGCTGGTAAAGCAGTTGCTTTCCATGAAGCTCTTCAACCAGCATTTGGTGAGTATATCGAGCAAGTCGTGAATAATGCTAAAGCAATGGCCCAAGTGTTTGAAGGAACAGTGATTCGTGCGATTTCAGGTGGTACTGATAACCATCTATTACTCCTCGATATTAAAGAAACTGGATTAAACGGTAAAGAAGCGCAAGAATTACTTGACACTGTTGGAATTACAGTGAATAAAAATACCATTCCATTTGATACATTACCACCTGTTAAAACAAGTGGGATTCGTGTCGGAACGGCAGCTATTACTACTCGTGGCTTTGATGAAGTTGCTGCGAAGAAAGTAGCAGAGTTAATCCTTACAACATTAACAAATCCTGAAAATAAAGAAGTGTTAAATAGTGTCCGTCAAGAAGTGAAACAATTGACTGAAACTTTCAAACTATATGCATAAACAACTTGATGTAAAAGTTTGTTACTTTTTATGAAAATAATTAAAAGTTTTCAAACTGATACTAGAAATTTACTAGTTTTTTAGGTAAAATAACAGAAGTGACACTAATGTATTGGAAGGAGAATGACAAATGGGAAAATTTCACGTACTTAATCATCCGTTAATTCAACATAAATTAACAATGATTCGTCAAAAAGATTGTGGAACAAAAGTATTCCGCGAAGTTGTAAACGAAATTTCAATGCTAATGGCTTATGAGGTTTCTAGAGATTTACCTCTTGAAGATGTAGAAATCGAAACTCCTCTTGTTAAAACAACATTAAAAACATTAGCTGGTAAAAAAGTAGCAATTATTCCAATCCTTCGTGCTGGTTTAGGGATGGTAGATGGAATTTTAGAATTGATTCCAGCTGCTAAAATTGGTCACGTTGGTATGTATCGCGATCATGATACTTTGCAACCTGTAGAATATTTCGTGAAATTGCCTTCAGATATTTCTGAAAGACAGTTGTTTGTCGTAGATCCAATGCTAGCTACAGGGGGAAGTGCTGTTGCAGCAATTGATGCATTACTTAAACGTGGTGCACAGCCTAACTCTATTAAGTTTTGTTGCTTAGTAGCTGCCCCAGAAGGAGTAGAAACCTTACGTAGCGCACATCCTGAAATCGACATTTATGCAGCAGCATTAGATGAACGATTAAATGAGCATGGATACATTCTTCCAGGATTAGGGGATGCTGGAGATCGTTTATTCGGAACCAAATAATTAATTAATGTAGTCAACGCTTTTGCGATAGACTATTGCCAACGAATCTGACAATAATCACCGTACTGAGCGAATGCCTCAATGTATGGAGATGTTGTCAGATTCTTTATTTGGTGAAAAGGAGGGGAAATAAGATTCATGGAAGCAACACCAAAAGTGATTGAGATTTTTGGAGTGTCGTTTTCAGTTCCGATTTTGATTTCGTGTGGGGTTAGTGTTATACTCATTGCGCTATTTACAATATTATCGGCCAGGAAAGTGTCCATGAAGCCAGGAAAGCTACAAAATGCTTTAGAGGCTTTAATGGAATTTACAAAAGGAATTGTTAATAACGCAGTAGATGAGAAAACGGGACAAACATATTATTTATATATTTTTTCACTGTTTTCTTTTGTGTTAGTCGCCAATATGGTGGGCCTCATTTTCTATATCCATTATGAGGATCATAGTTATTTTGCAAGCCCTACTGCCAGCCCAATCGTATGTTTGGCATTGGCGTTGATGACTACATTAATCGCACATTATTCTGGCGTACAGAAGATGGGACTCAAAGGATATATTCAACATTCTTATTTAAGTCCAATGTCGTTTATGCTCCCAATTAAGTTAATTGAAGAGTTTACGAATACAATTACACTGGCTTTTCGTCTTTACGGAAATATATATGCTGGTGAAGTGTTATTAGGCTTAATCGTGATGTTCTCATCAGCAGCCGGATTAATAACGTATATTCTTGCCATTCCGTTAGGTGTAATTTGGCAAGGTTTTTCAGTTGTGATTGGAGCTATTCAAGCGTATGTATTTTGTACGTTAACGATGGTATATATCTCACATAAAGTAATGAAACATTAATTTTTAAGAAATGAGGAATTTAAAATGACAGAATTAGCAGCAGCAATTGCAGTAGTAGGAGCAGCTTTAGCAGCAGCCTACGGGAACCAAGCAGTAATCGTAAAAACAATCGAATCAATGACTCGTCAACCAGAATTAAGCAACGAATTACGTTCAACAATGTTTATCGGGGTTGCCTTAATCGAAGCGATGCCAATCTTCGCAGTATTAATCGCTCTTATCCTTGTTTTCGTCAAATAGATTCAAATGAAGGGATTATTGTCGAAAAGGAGGGGTGAGCGATGTTTGAAGTAATGTTGTCAGGTAATACCAGTACCGTTTTAGGTGATACTTTGGTCGTGCTAGTTTCTATGACATTATTACTTTTCCTAGTAAAATATTTTGCTTGGGATAAAGTAAATGCAATGTTAGAGTCTCGTAGGGATAAAATCTCTAAAGATTTAGATGAAGCTGCAGAAAAGAAAAAAGCAGCGGAAGAAATTCAAGCGAATGCGAATGAAATTATTCATAAAGCAGAACTGAAGGGGAGCGATATTTTAAATAACGCTCGTGAAGCAGCATCAAAAACGCAAGATGAAATGATTAAAGAAGGTAAAGAAGTAGTCTCTCGTATGAAAGCAGAAGGGCAACGGGAAGTTGATTCAATGAAGCAACGTGCCATTGCTCAAGTACAAGATGAGATTGTGGACTTATCTATTCAACTTGCAAGTCAAATTCTTGAAAAAGAAGTGACAAAAGAAAGACATCAAGAAGTGATTGAGTCCTTCATTAAGGGGTTGGAAGGATAATGGTAAAATATCATAAAGATATCGTTAAAGAAGCCAGCCATTTTTATGCAAAGGCAAAATATGAAGGTCACTTAGATCAAGTAACAAATGAAATTCAAGCAATTTTAGATGGAATTCAAAATACATCTACTTTTAGACAGCTGATGCATTTGGAACATGTTTCGTATGATAAAAAATTGGCAGTTCTAGAATCAACATTTGGTCACTTATCTAGTGAAACGCAGGAGTACTTAGCGACTTTTCCGTCAGAAGATGGTTCTATGAATATCGTAGAAGCACTAGAAGCGTTTCTTGAACTTTATAACGCAAATAAATTAGAAATTGTTTCTGCAATTCCTTTAACGGATGAGCAAATTGAACGTATTGCTATTGCTTTTCAAAATAAAACAGAAAAAGAATACGATTCTTGGGTAAATACAGTTGATCCTTCTGTTATAGGCGGTGTTCAATTGAAAACCAAAGAATTTCTTTTAGATGGAACAATTTCAAATAAATTAAAACAATTCAAAGAAAAAGTTAGCCAAACTGGATTGAAGAGGTGAGATGGCATAAATGGAAATGAGTAATATTACAGCGAGAATTCGTGACCAAATCTCTTCTTTTGAAACGAAAGAACAAATCGAAGAAATCGGAGAGGTTTCTTTCATTGGTGACGGAATTGCTCGTGTCATCGGCCTTACAAACGTAATGGCTGGAGAATTAGTAGAATTTGAAAATGGCGCTTATGGTATGGCACAAAACTTGGAAAAACAAGATGTGGGTGTCATCATTTTTGGTTCTTATGAGAACATTCATGAAGGAGAGCCTGTAAAACGTACAGGCCGTATTTTGGATGTTCCTGTTGGAGATGCGCTTATCGGGCGTGTTGTGGATGCGTTAGGTCGTCCAATTGACGGACTTGGTGCTATCGAAACAACAAAAAAACGTCCAGTAGAAAATGAAGCACCTGGCGTTATGCAACGTCAAAGTGTAAAACAATCATTACCTACAGGATTAAAAGTAGTCGATGCCTTAGTGCCAATCGGTAAAGGGCAACGTGAGTTAATCATTGGTGACCGTAAAACTGGTAAAACGAGCATTGCAGTGGATACGATTTTGAACCAAAAAGGTAAAAATACATTATGTATTTATGTTGCAATTGGACAAAAGGAATCTACTGTTAAAGCCCTCGTTGAAACATTAAAACGTTATGGAGCCATGGAATATACAACCGTTGTATCTGCCAGCGCTTCTCAACCAGCGCCAATGCTTTATATTGCACCATATGCAGGTACTGCAATGGGTGAAGAGTGGATGTATCAAGGTCGCGACGTGTTAATTGTGTATGATGATTTATCTAAACAAGCGGCCGCTTACCGTGAAATTTCCCTATTACTTCGTCGTCCACCAGGTCGTGAAGCATACCCAGGGGATGTATTCTACTTACACTCACGTCTACTAGAACGTGCAGCGAAATTAAGTGATGAATTAGGAGCAGGGTCATTAACAGCCTTACCAATCATCGAAACACAAGCCGGAGATATTTCTGCATATATCCCAACAAACGTAATCTCTATTACAGATGGACAAATCTTCTTAGAAAGTGACTTGTTCTACTCTGGGGTACGTCCTGGTTTATCTGCCGGATTATCTGTATCGCGTGTTGGGGGTTCTGCCCAAATTAAAGCGATGAAGAAAGTTTCTGGTACATTACGTATCGACTTAGCAAGTTACCGTGAGTTAGAAGCCTTCACACAATTTGGCTCTGACTTAGACGCGGCAACTCAACAAAAATTAAATCGTGGTAAACGTACAGTTGAAGTCTTGAAACAAGATGTTCACCAACCATTACCAATCGAATATCAAGTATCGGTTTTATTTGCTTTAACACATGGTTTATTAGATGCGATTCCAATCGATCGTATTAAATCATTTGAAAAAGCGTTATATCAACATTTAGAAAGCGAACATAGAGATTTATTGAATGAAATCCGCGATCAACATGTGATTTCGGATGAAGAGAAATTCTACAAAGTGATTGAGAGTTTCAAACAAATTCATTTATTTGAACGTGTTCAATAAGCGTAGAAAGGAGAGGTGACCTGAATGACGGCTTCCTTAAATGATTTAAAGAAGAGAATTGTTTCAACAAAGAAAACAAGTCAAATCACTAGCGCCATGCAGATGGTCTCTGCAGCAAAATTAGCCAAATCAGAGCAAGCAGTGCGTCACTATCAAGACTACGCTCAAAAAATCCGTGAAGTTGTAACTCACTTACTATACGCAAATCACAATAGAGAAGAGATTGTCGATGAAACGTCAGAGGATGGAGAAGTAGTTACTTCTTTTATCGACTATCACGATTTATTAATTGAACGTCCAGTTAAAAAGACTGGATATTTAGTGATTTCATCTGATCAAGGACTTGCTGGGAGTTACAACTCTTCCATTTTCCAATCAACAAGAGAAATGTTAGAGTTAGACCACCAATCAAAGGATGAATATGTCATCTTAACCATTGGGGATGCTGCAAGTCGCTTCTTCAAAAAAATGGGAGTGGATGTACGTCTTGAAATTAATGATGTATCAGATATTCCAACCTTTGAAGAAGTAAGAAAGATTGTGTCAAGTGCGGTCCAAATGTTCCGTGACGGTGAATTTGATGAATTTTACGTTTGCTATAATCACCATGTAAATGCACTTTTATCAAACTATCGTGTTGAAAAAATGTTACCAATTATCGACTTGGATGAAGATGAAGCAAAAGAGTACGAATTGGATTATATTTTCGAACCAAATAAGGAAATAATTATGGACATCTTGCTTCCACAATATGCGGAATCGCTTATTTACGGAGCCATTATCGATGCTAAATCTGCAGAGCATGCCTCTCGTATGACTGCGATGAGAAGTGCTACCGATAATGCCAAGGATTTAATCAGTAACTTAACGCAAGATTTGAACCAGAGACGACAAGCGCAAATTACACAAGAAATTACAGAAATTGTCGGTGGAGCAGCCGCTCTGGAAGAACATTAGGATTTTAGAAGGAGGAAAATGGATTGAGAACTGGAAAGATTTTACAAGTAGTAGGGCCAGTTGTAGACGTGGTATTTCCTTTAGAAGAAGGCGTTCCAGATATTCATAATGCATTACAAGTTGTGAAAACAACAAGTGACGGAAGTGAAAAGACTGTTACATTGGAAACTGCTGTAGAATTAGGGGATGGTGCAGTTCGTACGATTGCCATGGAATCTACAGATGGTTTGCAACGTGGCATGAAAGTAGTGGACTTAGGACGCACAATTAGCGTTCCTGTGGGACCTGAAACATTAGGTCGTGTATTCAACGTTTTAGGAGATACAATCGACTTGAAAGAACCATTCCCAGAAGACTTTACAAGACATGAAATCCATAAACCAGCACCAAAATTTGAAGAATTAAACAGTCAATATGAAATTCTACAAACAGGGATTAAAGTTATTGACCTTTTAGCACCTTATCTTAAAGGTGGTAAAATCGGTTTATTCGGTGGTGCCGGTGTAGGGAAAACCGTATTAATTCAAGAATTAATTCATAATATCGCTGAAGAACTTGGTGGTATTTCAGTATTTACAGGGGTAGGGGAACGTACTCGTGAAGGGAATGACCTTTACCATGAAATGCAAGAATCAGGCGTATCTGCTAAAACAGCGATGGTGTTTGGGCAAATGAACGAACCACCAGGAGCTCGTATGCGTGTAGCACTAACAGGGTTAACTATTGCGGAATACTTCCGTGATATGGAAAAACAAGACGTGCTTTTATTCATCGATAACATTTATCGTTTCACGCAAGCAGGTTCAGAAGTGTCAGCGTTACTTGGTCGTATGCCTTCTGCCGTAGGGTATCAACCAACATTAGCGACAGAAATGGGTCAATTACAAGAACGTATCAGTTCAACTAAAGACGGATCTATTACATCTATTCAAGCGATTTATGTGCCAGCCGATGACTATACAGACCCGGCTCCAGCAACAACATTCGCTCACTTAGATGCAACAACAAACTTGGAACGTCGTTTAACTGAACAAGGGATTTACCCAGCGGTGGATCCCCTTGCTTCAACTTCAAGTGCCCTAACTCCAGAAATTGTTGGGGAAGAACACTATGAAGTAGCGATGAAAGTACAACAAATGCTACAACGTTATCGTGAATTACAAGACATCATTGCCATCTTAGGAATTGATGAATTATCAGATAGCGAAAAAGTTATTGTAAACCGTGCAAGAAGAATTCAATTCTTCTTATCACAAAACTTCCACGTTGCTGAAGCCTTCACTGGACAACCTGGTTCATACGTTCCAATTAAAGATACGGTTCGCGGATTTAAAGGAATTATCGATGGTTTATATGATGATATTCCAGAAGATATGTTCCGTAACGTAGGACCAATCGAAGACGTGATTAAAAAAGCTAAAGCAGCAGGATTTGTTGGAGGAAATTAAAGATGGCTGAACATGAATTACTGGTCGTTGTCACAACACCAGAAGGAAAAGTGTATAACCATCGTTCCTATTCTGTGAGTGCCGATGCAGTCGATGGCGGAATCACCATACTACCGCATCATGCTCCAATCATGCTTCCTTTAAAAATCGGGGCACTTCGAGTGAAACGATTCTTAGAGGATTCGCCAACTGATTATATTGCAATCGGTGGTGGAGTTATGGAAGTGCGGGATAATGTCGTAACGATTATTGCCAACGTGGCTGAACGTGCAAGAGACATTGATGTGACACGTGCCGAACATGCAAAAGATAAAGCTGAAAAAGTTTTAAGCGATACAAGTCGTTCAAAAAGCGATATGGATCGTGCAAAAATTGCTTTAAGTAAAGCAATCAATCGTATTGGTGTTTATAAGCATAGAAGAAAGTAAAAGAGAGGATGCGTGCATCCTCTCTTTTATTGTTCAGACAAAAAAACTAGCAGATATTTCTGCTAGTTTTTAATTTTATAAAATTTCTTTGATGTAGGATTCGATTTCTTCTTGGGGAAGAACACCGGCTGACTTCTTAACGATCTTTCCATTTTTATCCGTGAAGATTAGGGTCGGAATTTCTGTAATTTCGTGATATTTTTGGAAGCTTGAATCAACATCTGAGTAATAATTGAGCGAAAGAGAATGTTCTTTCAAGTATTTTTTCCCATTCTCAATCGGTTCTTTTTGACTAATCATCGCAACGCCAACGAATTCTACTTTATCTCCATATTTCTCTTTTAAAGTATTTAAGATAGGAAGTTCTTGTTGACAGTCTGGACACCAACTTGCCCAAGCATAATAGACTGTTGGTTTTCCAGTGAAGTCTTTTTCTGTTAATTTCTTTCCGCTTTCGTCTTGAAATACGACGTTTGCGTTAGCAGTATTACTGTTATCTGGTAAAAAATAGAAGATAGCTAGTCCTGCAACCATTAATGCTGCAAGTGCTAATAAAAGTTTTTTCATAAAATCCTCTTTCTAATCCTTATTCGTGTATGTCAAACACGTATTTATGTCCTTGAGTAAGGCTATGGTAGAAACCTTTCCCTTCGTATAAGTGGAATACTTGTACGCTAGCAATGTCTTCTTCGTTAGGGTAAACATCTTTAACGAATGGATTATCTTTTAGTACTTCTTCAAGACGTTCACGCCCGATTTCTTTCACAACACCTTCAATACGAATTACTTGGATTAAGTAGTCTTCGCTCTTCATAGCAGTAATAGCAACTTTCGGATTTTGTTTTAATTGTTTGTAGAAGTTTGTTTTTGGACTTGTCATAAAGAACACACCTTTTTCGTTTGCAACACCGATATGAATATGGCGTGCATGAGGTTGGTTGTTCTCGTCTGCAGTCGCAACAACAGCTACATTCATTTCTTCTAAAATACGTAAAATTTCATTGACTTCCATAGTGCTTTCTCCTTACCGTTTTCTTTTTATTCTATCATATATTTGATTATGAAAGAAGACTTGCGATTTCGTCTCGAATTTGTTCAGGCGTTGTAGTAGGAGCAAATCGTTTTAAAATCGTTCCATCTTTAGCTACGAGGAATTTTGTAAAGTTCCATTTAACCTTTTCGCCTAGGAGGCCTTTAGTCTCTTCTTTTAATAGGGCAAATAATGGATGTGTTTCTGGACCATTTACCTTAACCTTACCAAACATTGGGAAAGTCGTATTGTAAGTTAATTGGCAATTGGCCGCAGCTTGTTCAGCAGTTAATGGTTCTTGACCAGCAAATTGATTGCATGGGAATCCAAGAACAGAGAAGCCTTTCACGTTAAATTCCGAATAGAGCTTTTCCAGTCCTTCAAACTGGGGAGCAAGTCCACATCCACTAGCGGTATTGACAATTAGCAATAATTGACCTTTAAATTCTTCAAGAGTAGTTGATGCACCGTCAATAGTTGGAACTTCGATTTCATAAATTGACATTCGTCTTCCTTCTTTCTTATATAAGTCCGTAGTGTTTTAAACCATTTACAATCCCATTATTGGTATTATCTGTTGTAATAAATTCAGCAATTTCTTTTAAAATAGGGAGGGCATTGCCCATGGCTACAGGATGAGATACTGCTTGGAGCATCTCGATATCGTTTGGCCCATCTCCGAATGCATAAGTTTTGGCGTCTTCTTGGTTTAAGTGTTCTAAAAAGCGTTTGATGCCTTCTGCTTTAGAATTTCCTTTTGAAATCACGTCGACTGAGTACGGTGTATTTCGAAGGAAATCAAGATTTGGGAAAGCTACTTTATATTTTTCTTCGGCTGGTGGAAGAGAAATAAAGAGCATCATGTTAATTGGATTTTCTTTATAGAAATCTGGATTAAGTACTGGCGGGTTAGAGTGGATAAATCCATAAGCATCTTTAGCACCTGGAGAGGATGCTACTAAATAGAACTGTTTATCATTGTATGCAGTAAGGCCATATCCATCTTCTTTTACCATTTGATGAAATTTTTCAACTGTTTCAGTTGGAATCTCTGAAGAATAAACACGCTCTCCTTGATAAATAACGACTTGACCATTCATAAATATTCCTGAGTGGATGTTTGCACTCTCCATAATATCGCGAGTTTCAGCAGGAGAGCGTCCTGTTGCGATAAAGGGTTCATACCCATTTTCTTTCAATGCTTGAATAGCTTTTTTCGTTGATTCGTCTACTTTTGACTCCCCATTTAGTAGCGTCCCATCCAAATCAAAAAATACAAAACCTTTCATTATGTCACTCCATTTCGTTAAGTCTTATTCTAGTATACCATGTTTTTAGCTATTTTAATCATAGTTAGTGCAATAGAGTTTAGAGGACTAATTTAAATGAAACAGTGGAATTATCGTGATTTTTGTGTTAAAATTGAAAAGAATTTTAGTTAAGGAGGGAATCCTTTGTACAATTTGATTTTATCACTGATGGTAGTGGTATGCGTATTATTAATTATTGTAGTGGCTATGCAGCCTTCTAAGACAAATGCGGCAAGTTCTTTAACAGGTGGAGCAGAGCAATTATTTGGAAAACAAAAAGCACGTGGCTTTGAGGCGTTCTTAATTCGTGTTACTGTTGTTTTAGGAACAATCTTCATGCTGTTGGCTTTTGCTTTAGCATACATTTCATCAAAATAGTAATTTTAAGTACAATTGTTCGGACATCCAACCAATTGTACTTTTTTATTTGACAGATTAGAGGAGTTTTATTATGGAAGCATTATGGTTAAGAAAAGAAGGTAATACAAGAGCGGTGATTTTATTTCATGCTTATACTGGGACACCGGCAGATGTGAGAATGCTTGCGCAGTTTCTACATCGTCATGATTATGCAGTCTATGTTCCCGTATTTTCTGGCCATGGAACTCCTTATGTCGATGATATTCTTAATAATTCTCCTAGTAAATGGTATGAAGATGCTAAAAAAGCGATCGAATTTGTTAAAAATTCGGGGTTTAATACGATTGCATCTTTTGGTCTATCTATGGGAGGAATTATGGCTACAAAGGCCGCAACGGAGCAACTGGTAGATTATGCTGGGACTTTTTGCTCACCGATTTCTGTAAGAAATCCGCAACTTCCTGGGCTGTTAAAAGGTTTTATGATGTATGCTCAAGCTTCTTATTTAAAACTAAATCGTCCTTTTGATAGTATCGAGATGAAGTTGAAAGCCCAAAAGCAATTAGATGAACTACAAATCTTTTCAAGTGAAGTAGCATCTAATTTAGATAAAGTAACAGGAAGTTTTTATATTGCACAAGGGGAACAAGATACACTTGTAAATCCTGAAGCCTCTTTAGAATTAAAAGAAGCTTTGGTGAATGCTCAAGTGGAATTACATTGGTATGAAGAAGCGGGGCACGTGATTACGGTTAGTCCTGTTAGAAAGGAATTCCAAGAGACTGTTCTCTCTTTTCTAAATCAACAAGAATGGAGGTAAAGAAATGAGACAATCATTAGAAGAAATCTTAATGGTTTTCTTTATGGAACATGAATCCGAAAGTTTTTTTGTTCAAGAAATTAGTGAGCATTTCGGATTTACTGGTTCAAAGGACTTTAAGATTTTAGTGAAACAATTAGCTGACCTCGAAGATTCTGGAAAAATTGTATTAACACGACAAGGTAAATTTGGATTCAATCAAAAAAATCGTACGTTAGAAGGAACATTCCGATTAAACGATAAAGGATTTGGTTTTGTCACAGTTGAAGAAGGAAAACCAGATATTTTTATCCCAAGAACGGATGTCCATGGCGCTATGGATGGAGACACAGTTGCGATTCGTATCGTACAAGAAGAAAATCCTTATAACGATAAAGCCGCAAGCGGAACAATCGTGAAAATCATAGAACGCGCTGTGAAGCAAGTGGTGGGGATTTATACACGTTATCCATCGAAGATTATGATGCAAACAGGCTATTGTGGCGAAATTGCATTAAAAGATTCTAAATTAAAGAAAACGAAATGTTATGTAACTAGAAAGGGATTAAACCCAGTTGACGGAACCGTCGTGATTGCTGAAGTTGACAGTTATGAAACAGAGCGTCACGAACTCGTCTTGAAGGCGCATATCGTCAAAGAAATCGGCTATAAAGACGCTGTCGGCATGGATATTTTAATGATTTTACATCAATTAAAAATTCCAACAGTATTCCCAGACTCTGTTATAGAGGAAGCCAACCGTGTGAGTGATGTGATCTCACCGGAAGAACTTGAAGGGCGTGTGGATTTACGCCAAGAATTAACCGTGACAATTGACGGAGCAGATGCCAAAGACTTAGATGATGCGGTAGCTCTAGTCAAACGCGAAGATGGAACCTTTGTCTTAACGGTATCCATCGCCGACGTTTCTTATTATGTAACGGAAAATTCTGAAATGGATAAGGAAGCATTCGAACGCGGAACAAGTGTGTATTTAACAGACCGTGTGGTTCCAATGTTACCGCAACGATTATCAAACGGAATCTGCTCGCTACATCCATATGAAGAGCGATTAACGTTAACTGCACGCATGGAAATTGACCGTAGCGGAACAATTTATCAGCACGAGATTTTCCCAAGTGTGATTCAATCGAACGAGCGATTAACTTATGATGAAGTGAATGTATTATTCAATACGAATGAAGCTTCCGAAAAAATCACTCCAGAGATTGAAGAAATGCTCTGGAATATGAAAGAATTACATACGATTCTTGAGCGTAGACGTATGGAACGTGGAGCGATTGACTTTGATACACAAGAAGCAAAAATTCTTGTGGACGAAAAAGGTGCCCCAACTGAAATTGTACTACGTGAACGTGGCGTAGCAGAGCGACTCATTGAGTCCTTTATGCTGGCTGCTAACGAAACAGTGGCTCGTCACTATGAACAATTGAAGGTTCCGTTTATCTATCGTATTCACGAAAATCCAGATAGCGAAAAACTCCAACGCTTCTTAGAGTTTATTACCGCATTTGGTATTACGATTAAAGGGAAGAACGATTCGATTACACCGAAGAAGTTGCAAAAAGCTTTGAATGAAGTACGCGGTGAGCCGTATGAAGCGGTGGTATCAACGATGATGCTCCGTTCAATGAAGCAAGCTAAATACGATATCACGCCAACGGGACACTATGGACTTGCGGCTGAGGATTATACGCACTTCACTTCGCCCATCCGTCGTTATCCAGACTTAATCGTTCATCGTATGATTCGTCATTACGGAAAACATCCAGGTCATTTATCGAAGAAAGAAGAAATGCTTCTAGAAGATAAGTTGCAACAAATTGCAGACCAATCGTCTCGTATGGAGCGACTTGCAGTACAGGCGGAACGCGATGTGAACGCATTGAAGAAAGCCGAATACATGCAAGATAAGGTTGGAGAGGAATTCGATGGTATCGTAAGCTCGGTGACAAAATTCGGAATGTTTGTGGAGTTAGCGAATACCGTAGAAGGATTAATTCATATTTCTCACTTGAAACAAGACTACTTTAACTTTATTGAAAGCCATATGATTTTACTTGGCGAACGTACGGGTGTAAGTTACCGTATTGGGGATCGTGTTCGTGTGAAATGTGTGAAAGTAGATGTGGAAGCTAGAGAAGTCGATTTCCTACTCGTAGAAGATGCAAAATTGGCTAAAACTGAACGACCAAGAAAAGGCGAACGCTTTGATGATAAGTCTTCTAAAAAGAGAAAAAAATCAAAAGGACGTCAACGTTTTAAAAAAGCCATTAAAACGAAAAAGAAAAGACGCTAGGAGGTTCGTGAATGCCTAAAGGAACGAACGATAAAGTGCTCGCACAAAATCGAAAAGCAAGTCATGACTATACAATTCTTGAAACGATTGAAGCTGGGATGGTCTTAACCGGAACAGAAATCAAATCAGTTCGTCAAGCGCGTATCAATTTAAAAGATGGATATGTGAGCTTGAAGCAAGGAGAAGCTTTTCTTGTAGGGGTTCATATTAGTCCGTTTGAACAAGGGACGCTTTTCAATCATGACCCATTAAGAACTAGAAAATTATTGCTTCATAAAAAGCAAATCAATTATTTATTGGAGCAAGTAAAGCAAGCCGGCAACACAGTAGTGCCACTGAAGGTTTACATTAAAAATGGCGTTGCGAAGTTATTAATCGGAGTTGCGAAAGGGAAGAAAAATTACGATAAACGTGATGCCTTAAAGCAAAAGGATATGAAACGCGAAATCGACCGTGCAATGAAAGAAAGATATTAAATGAGAAAAAGCTGGACGTTTGTCCAGCTTTTTTAGTTTTAAGAAAATCTAAAATTAATAGATCTGTTTATTTTGTAGATTTATTTCATATTGGTTTCATATTGGGAATGCAAAATGAAATCACGGATAAGGAAAGGAAGTGAGCAAATGGATTGGAAGAAACGCGCTGGAGCATACTTAATCAGAAAGAAAATTCGGACAGGAATTTTGTTTTTCATTATGGTACTAATTTCTTCAGCAGTATTAGCAGTTCTTTCGATGCAAGAAAGTACTGGGAAGGTTGAAGAGAAACTCCTTAGTCTTTCAAATTCAGGCTTTCAAGTTGAATCAATCTTAAATGATGGGGGGATACAAAAGAAGCAATTAACTCAAATTGAGAAAACAGATGGAGTTAAAGATGTTCAATATGAATATGATGCGGTAGGGCAATTGCAAGATGCTAAAGCTGTTCAAAGAGAACAATCTGTTCAACTAGATCAAGGAAATCTCGGTGAGCTAGTGGGTGTTCGAGGCGTTAGTGATAGCAATAATGAAATGAATTTTGCCAGTGGAGCATTAAATATTCAAAGTGGGAGAGCATTAACAAAAGAAGATCGAAATAAAGTTCTTATTCATGAAGAGTTAGCGAAAGAGAACAACTGGACGGTTGGCTCTAAAATCAAAATGAAACTGTTTAAGAATGGAGAAGAAGGTGGAGGCTCTTATGATGAAATCACTGTTGAAGTCGTTGGGATTTTCAACGGAAAATTATCAGAGCAATCTACAGGCCTCACAAGTGATTTAACTGAAAATCGTATGTATATGGATTATAAAACGAGTCAGTTATTAGCAGGTAATAAGGAGTCGAACGAAGTTGTGCATAGAGCTATTTATACTGTAAAGAATCCTTCTCAACTAGACTCTGTGATTAAAGAAGTAAAAAAACTTTCACTAAATTGGGAAACTTTACAATTATCCAAAAATGAACAAGTTTTTGAACAAGTATCAGGTCCAATTTCAAATTTTAAATCATTAATGATGTTATTAACGGGATCTGTGTTCGCATTAGCAGTCATTATATTATTCTTAATTTTATTATTCACCTTACGTGAAAGAATCCATGAATTTGGAATATTATTATCTCTTGGTATTTCAAGAGGAAAAATTATTAGTCAAATTTTACTGGAGCTGTTTACGATTGCTTCAGGAAGTTATTTAATCGCATTATTCTTTGGTGAGTTTGTGGCAAATCAATTTTACTCAGGATTGATTTCATCGGATGATATACCTGCTCAGGTCAAGTCATTATTTGAATCCAGTTTACCGCAGCTTACGCTAATGGAAGGTGTTAAAACATTAGTCATCGTCATTGTCATTATTGTATTAGCAGTACTATTTAGTACAGCTGTAATCTTAATGAAAAAACCAAAGAAAATATTAAGTCAAATGAATTAAAGGAGTGGTCTTATGTCAGTGTTATCATTAGAAAATATTTACTATCGTTATGAGAATGCACAAAAATATGTTTTAAAAGATTTAAATGCACAGTTTGAGGAAGGAAAATTTATTGCTGTTGTAGGTAAATCGGGTGCTGGGAAATCAACATTCTTATCTTTATTAGCAGGATTGGATAGTCCAACAAAGGGAAAAGTGCTATTTAAAGGAGAAGATATTGCAAAAGGTTCATACAGCGATCATCGTAGAGATCATATTTGCTTAGTTTTCCAAAACTACAATTTGATTGATTACTTAACACCGCTTGAAAATGTCAAACTTGTAAACGAAAAAGCGGATAAAGAAATTCTTCTAAAATTAGGATTAGGAGAAGAATTGATTCATAGAAATGTATTGAAACTATCAGGTGGACAGCAACAACGTGTAGCTATTGCTAGAGCTTTAGTATCCAAAGCGCCAATCATTTTAGCAGATGAGCCAACAGGAAACTTAGATGAAGGAACAGCTGCTGAAATTATTGATATTTTAAAAATGGCTGCCCATGAAAGCGGAAAGTGTGTAGTTGTGGTGACTCATAGTCCGCAAGTAGCCGACGCTTGTGACGAAGTTCTTACACTTGAAGAAGGACAATTAAAAAAATCAAAAGGAAAGAAGGGGTGAGATAAATGAGAATTATTCAAAATGCTTGGGCATACGTGACTAGAAAGAAATTTAAATCGTTCATAATTTTCTTTATCTTATTCAGTATGGCAACTGTTGCTTTAAGTAGTTTATCTGTAAAACATGCGACAGACACAGCTGCAAAAGAAACCTTTAAATCGATTAATTCGTCTTTTTCAATGCAAATTGACCGTCGTCACAATCAAGGAACTGCTCGTGGTGGGGGGAACTTGAAGGGGAAAGATATCAAAGCCATTGAAGGGATTGAAGGTGTTCAAAAAGCTATTAAACGAATGGAAGTTGTAGCGGACTTAGTTGATCAAGAATTAATCCCAGCTCAAGGTGTTAAATTGGATGCCAACCGTGTGAAACGTTTTGGAAAAGCTGCGATGGTAACGGGAATTAATGATTCAAGTATGGATGAACGTTTTGCAGCTCAAACATTCACATTAACATCTGGAAGACACATTACAGATTCAGATACGAACGTAGCAATGGTTCATGAAGACTTTGCTAAGAAAAACAATTTAAAAGTTGGAGACAAGATTAAATTAAAATCCAATATTTATGATGCGGATAATGAAAAGAAAGCAAACAACGAAACTGAAGTAACAATTGTCGGAACGTTTAGTGGGAAAAATAAAGGAAGAGTAACTGCTCCTCAAGAATTATACGAAAATACAATTTTAACAGACTTAAAAACAAGTCGTTTAATGTATGGATTTAGTGAAGAAGATGGCACTTATTTAGATGCAACTTTCCTAGTTTCAGGAGAATATGACATCGATAAGGTAATGGAACAAGCTAAAAAATTAGGGATTAACTGGAAAGCTTATACATTAGTGAAAAGTAGCCAAAACTATCCAACTTTACAAAAATCAATTAACCTTGTGTATGGTCTAACGAATAAATTATTCATCGGAAGTCTAATTTTCTCTGCGATTATTTTAGTGTTAATCTTGTTCTTGTGGACAAACAGCCGTCGTAAGGAAATCGGAATTCGATTAGCATTAGGAATGACAAAGAAAACAATTATTACACAAATGCTATGTGAAGTAGGAATGGTAAGTATCGCAAGTTTTGGGGCGGCCTTTTTAGCAGGGGGACCTGTCAGTGAATGGGTTGGAAAATTAATTTTAGGACAAGTGAATAGTAGTTTAGGAACTCAACTTGCCAACGAAGCAAAATCAGCTAACTTAGGTGGAGGTGCTGCAGTAGATGGATTTAATAAGACTCTAACGGAACTATCAGTAACAGTTTCAAATATGGACAAAGGAATCGTTATTGGACTTGGGTTAGTGGTTATTGTCATTGCGGTATTGCTTGCGAGCGCATTGATTTTACAAAAATCACCGAAGAGCTTGTTACAGGATACGGAATAAAGGTAGTTTACAATAGTAAAGATTGTTATAATAGAAAGAGAGGTGATGTTTTTGAATTTATTAATTGTTGAAGATGAAGAGGCTATTCGAGAAGGTGTTCGAGAATTTTTAAGTGAACAAGGATTTACAGTCTTTGAAGCTTGTGATGGTGTCGAAGCTCTCGAAGTATTTAACCGAGAATCCGTTGATTTGATTCTATTAGATATTATGATGCCCCGAAAGAATGGGTTTGAAGTATTAGAAGAAGTTCGACAGAAAAGTAATGTCCCAATATTGATGTTAACAGCCTTACAAGATGAGGAGACTCAAGTAAAAAGCTTTGAATTACTTGTGGATGGATATATTCAAAAACCATTTTCTCTAATGGTCCTTTATAAGAGGATTGAGGCTTTGCTAAAAAGACATTATGGAGAAGTAGAAACCTGGAGTTATCAGGATACAAGTGTTAATTTTACGCGATTTGAAGCGTATGTAAATAATCAATTAGTAGAAGTGACTGCTAAAGAGCTGTCGATTCTAAAACTGCTTGTGAAGCATGAGGGACAAGCTTTGAGCCGTTCACAAATTTTAGATCATGTTTGGTCTAACCATGAAGATCCACCATTTGATCGAGTCGTGGATGTTTATATTAAACAGCTACGTAAAAAGCTAAAATTAGATTGTATTGTTACTATTAAAAATGTTGGATATAAATTGGAGTTAAAATGAGAAGATTAAAATTATTTCCAAAAATTTTCATTTATACTTTTAGTATATTAATATCACTCGTTGCGGTTGCTCATTTATTCTTATATTTTGCTTTCCCGCATTTTTACATGCAAGAACGGCAGCAAGAACTGAGTAGAAAAGCGGATGTTCTTGTACAGAGTCTTTCTCAAGTGGATGAAAAGGGAGCTGCTTCAGCATTACAAGTGTATGCCAATAATGAAGGTATAACAGCGTATTTGAAGCATGAAAGCACTGGAGAAAGTGTAACTTTAGGAGCAAAATTACCAATAGATGAGAACAGCAATCAACATTCTGTGATTATCGAAGACCGTGAAGTCACGACTAAGGATGGGAAAAAATTATTTATTCAAGTGGTGTCAACGACGGAAATGGTCAAACAAGCCACGCGAGTCACTTTCCATTATTTACCATTGTCTTTAGCCATCTCGATATTTACGGCAGTAATTTTCTCTTATATTTACGCAAGAAAACTATCAAGACCTCTGATGAGAATGTCTCGAGTCACAGAGAAAATGATGAATTTAGAAAGAGATGCAGCCTTTTTAGAACCAAGTTCAGATGAGATTGGACAGATGGAAGTGCAAATTAATGATTTGTATCAACATTTATTGTCGGTAATTGATGAACTAGAAGAAAAGAATCAAAAAATGATTCGCTTAGAAAAAACAAAAGTGGATTTTCTTCGTAGTGCCTCGCATGAGTTGAAAACACCACTTGCTAGTTTAAGAATTATGCTAGAAAACATGAGCCTTAATGTAGGAAAATACAAAGATCGAGATAAATATCTAGTAGCATCCCTTGGCAAAGTGGACCAGTTATCTGTATTAGTTCAAGAAATATTGGAGCTTTCAAAATTACAAGAAAGCACAATGGAAAAGCAATCGATTCAACTAGAAAAAATGATTCCTATTTGGAACAAAGAATTTAAAATTTTAGCACAAGAAAGAAATTTAATTATTGAAACGGATCTAGAATCTTCAACAATAGAAATGAACCAAATGGCCTTCCAAAAGGTTTGGAATAATTTGATGATTAATGCGATTCGTTACTCAAATGAAGGAGGTGTTATCAAAGTTTCTGCTAAAAATGGTATCTTAAAAATAGAGAATCCTTGTCAACCTCTGACGGAGGAAGAAATAGAGATGGCATATTCATTACTACCATCGACAAGTAATAAAGGAAGTGGTAATGGGGTAGGATTATACATTGTCCATCAATTATTAAAACAAGAAGAAATTAAACATCGCTTTTATGCAATCAAAACAGGAATGTGTTTTGAAATAGAAACAGAATAAAAGCTGTATGGAAGGAGTGTTGTTTATTGAATTGATGAAAAAGCTGGATTATCTCTTTTAGGAGATAATCCAGCTTTTTTGTAATGGATCAGTAATGTTAAAAATAAGTAAATTAGAAAATAATATCACAAAAACGCTTACATTTAAAGCGTTTTCGTGTATAATAAAGATATCAATAAAAAGATAGGAAGGTTGATATTATGGCAACAATTGATCGTTTCGCTACAGACACTATACGCAAGAGCAATCCGCATCTTTCGCAATTGAAGGCAACTATTGAACCAGCTTTTTATTCGAACAATGCGACTGAAATTCCGACTCTGGCAGAGGCGTATGAATTAGCGTCACATGCACCCAATACAACTGTATTAGATGCATTCGTAGCAAATGCGAAGGATTTAGGATTACCCGAGGATGCGCATATTCTTTCGGTAGTGGATGGGAGTGTCGTTGGACGTACGGCAAAAGCTCGTCGAATTTTAGGGAATAATCCGTCAGAAGATGCAAAGATTATTCCAATTATTCGCGACGAAATTTATAACAGCGCTTTTAAACCTTTTATTAAAGGAACGGCTATTGTAGGTCTTGATGAAGACTTTATGGTAAAAGCGCACATCACGATGCCTAAAGAACATATTAATAACTTATATTCTTGGTTATTGAACTTCCAAATTTTCAATGACCAATATAAGAGACGTTATGATGCATCGAAACAATATGATGAAAATGACATTTTTATTTTCTTTGATCCTACATGGAGACATCCTGACTACCCAGATGGATTAGCGTTCTTTGATACGAAACATAATTGTGCTGCAATTTTAGGAATGAGTTATTTTGGGGAAATCAAAAAGGGAACATTGACACTTGCTTGGGCAACTGCCGCTCGTAACAACTACGTTTCTTGTCACGGCGGATTGAAGATTTTCCGTAAAGAAGGCGAATCTTACGTTGCAAGCTTCTTTGGATTATCTGGATCAGGGAAGTCTACATTAACACACGCAAAACATGATAATAAATATGATATTGAAGTATTACACGACGATGCATTTGTAATTTCGGTAGAAGATGGTTCATCTGTAGCTTTGGAACCTTCTTACTTCGACAAAACAAATGACTATCCAGCAGGTCACAGAGAACAAGATTACTTCGTAACGGTTCAAAACTGCGGTGTGACTCTGGATGAAAACGGCCGTAAAGTATTAGTAACAGAAGATATTCGGAATGGTAACGGGCGAACAATTAAATCTCGTTATTCAACCCCGAACCGCGTCGATAAGATTCAAGAACCAATTCAATCTATTTTCTGGATTATGAAAGATGATGCACTTCCACCATTAGTGAAAATCACAGACCCACGTTTAGCATCTATTTTAGGATGTACTTTAATGACAAAACGTTCAACAGCTGAAAATACAGGGGCTGGAGCAAACTTAGATGCGCTCGTTATCGAACCATACGCAAACCCATTCCGTGTATATCCATTAGTAGAAGACTACGAAAAATTCAAAGCTTTATTTGATAAAGGAGTAGATTGCTACATTATCAATACAGGGGATTTCTTAGGTAAGAAAGTGACGAAAGAAGTGTCTCTTGGTGTAATTGAAACAGTTGTTGATGGTAAAGCAAAATTTGATTTGTTTGGCGGCCTTCCAGGAATGGAATACTTACCAGTAGAAGGCTATGAAGTGCCTGAAATGAACGGAGACTACGCTGAATTGATTCGTGATCGTATGCAATTCCGTTTGGATTACTTGAAAGCATTTAATGATGCAAATCCAGAACATCAAATTCCAACAGATGCTCTTGAAAGCATCAAGACAATCGAACGCTTTATCGACGTATTATAGTGGAAGGAGTGTTCGGTGATGACTCGAAAAATAGGAATTACAGATACAATCTTACGGGATGCTCATCAATCGTTGATGGCAACCCGTATGCGAATTGAAGATATGCTCCCTGTTTTAGATCAATTAGACGAAGCAGGATTTGCCTCTTTAGAATGTTGGGGTGGAGCAACGTTTGACGCCTGTATTCGTTTCTTAGACGAAGACCCATGGGACAGACTTCGCACCTTGAAAAAACATTTAAAGAAAACACCGCTTCAAATGCTGTTACGCGGACAAAATATTTTGGGATATCGTCACTATGCCGATGATGTTGTAGAAAAATTTGTCGAAAAATCAGCAGAAAATGGGATTGATATTTTCAGGATTTTCGATGCGTTAAACGACGTTCGTAACTTGGAAGCTTCACTAAATGCCGTGAAGAAGACAGGTAAAGAAGCGCAAATGACAATCTGTTACACGATTAGTGATGCGCATACGATTGACTATTACAAAGAACTAGCAGCTAAAATGCAAGAAATGGGTGCGGATTCTATCTGTGTGAAAGACATGGCTGGAATTTTAACACCAGCTCGTGGGATTGAGCTTGTTCGTGCATTAAAAGAAGTGATTACTGTTCCAATCGTTGTACACACTCACTGCACAAGTGGTATTGCGCAACTCACTTATCAAGCAGTCATTGAAGCTGGTGCGGACCGTATCGACACAGCTCTTTCACCACTCAGTGAAGGAACTAGTCAACCGCCTACGGAATCGTTAGCGATTGCGCTTCGTGAACTTGGCTATGACATCTCCGTTGATTTGGCAAAATTAGAACCAATTGCAGACCACTTCCGAGTAATTAAAGATAAATACATTAAAGATGGAACATTAAATCCAAAAATGTTAACACCAGATCCACGTGCGCTTTTATATCAGGTTCCTGGTGGGATGTTATCGAATATGTATTCTCAATTAACTCAAGCAGGTGCAACGGATAAATACGAAGAAGTATTAAAAGAAGTGCCAAAAGTAAGAGCAGACCTTGGATATCCACCACTCGTAACTCCAATGAGCCAAATGGTGGGAACTCAAGCAACGATGAATGTTCTTACTGGCAAACGCTATAAAGTGGTTTCAAACGAAGTGAAAGCATACTTACTTGGTTCATATGGACAATCACCAGTGCCAATTCAAGAAAGCTTCAGAAGATCAATCATTGGGGATCAAGAAGTTATCACGGATCGACCAGCCAATCATTTGCCACCTGAATTCGAAACACTCAAAGCAGAACTTGGAGATTTAGCAAGAAGTGACGAAGACGTCTTAACTTACGCACTTTTCCCTAAAGTCGGCAAAGAATTCTTGCTTAAGAAAAATGGACAATGGCAAAAACCATCTGAAATCGTGAAGATTTTTGCGACTGTAAAGTGAGGAGAGAGTTATGCAACTAAGTTTATTAGAAATCTTATGGATCACAATCGTTTCAATGGGAATTGTGTTTGTGATGTTGACGATTCTAATGTTCCTCATGCAAGGAAGCTCTAAAGTTATCCAAATCCTGGAAGCAAAGAGTCATACAACAGTTGGAGTTGTGGGGAAACCAGTTGAGGTGAAACCTGAGGCTCCAACAAATGATGGAACACTATTTGAAACGAATAAACTTGCTAGAGTAGCCGCATTAGTAGCTTTAACACAAGCAAGTGCGGATGTACCAGACAAGCACTTTGAAATTGTATCGATTGAAAAGAAGGTGGACTAAATGAAAAAATATGAAGTAGAAGTAAATGGCGAAACATTTATCGTCTCACTAAAAGAAATTTCAAATGAAGAAGCAAAGCAGAAATTAGCAGCAGCTCCAGCACCTAATGCGCCAGTGGAAGAAAAGAAACCTACACAGGATCCTGCTCCAACAGGGGACGGTGAAGTGGTTCCAGCTCCAATGGCAGGGATTGTATTATCGGTCAATAAAAATATCGGTGATGCAGTGAAAAAAGGAGATGTACTCGTGATTTTAGAAGCCATGAAGATGGAAAATGAAATCCTTGCTCCTTGTGACGGTGTTGTGAAAGCAATTCATGTATCAAGTAATGAATCTGTCGAATCGAACCAACCACTCTTAACGATTTAGGAGGCGATGGTTTATGGAAGTCATTCAACAGTTGATTGAAACGAGTGGGCTCTATAATTTAACAATTCAAAATATCATTATGTTAATTATCGCCTGTGTGTTTCTATATCTAGGGATTAAACGAGGGTATGAACCATACTTAATGGTTCCGATTGCGTTCGGGATGCTCCTTGTAAACTTACCGTTAGCAGGATTAATGGATGCTCCTACTGAAAATGGACCTGGTGGACTCTTGTATTACTTATATCAAGGAACGAACCTTGGGATTTATCCACCGTTGATTTTCCTTTGCTTAGGAGCTTCGACAGACTTCGGCCCGCTACTAGCTAATCCGAAAACTATCTTGCTTGGTGGGGCAGCTCAATTCGGTATTTTCGTCGCATTCTTCCTTTCAGTAATGTGGGGAATGACACCGCAAGAAGCCGCTTCAGTAGGAATCATCGGGGGTGCGGATGGACCCACCGCCTTGTTCTTAACAACAAGACTTGCACCGCACTTATTACCAGCAATCGCCCTAGCAGCGTACTCATATATGGCGCTTGTGCCAATCATTCAACCGCCAATTATTCGTGCGCTTACAACGAAGAAAGAACGTCTAGTGAAGATGACAGAAAACCGTAAAGTCAGTGAAACGGAAAAAATTCTTTTCCCAATCATCGTTACGATTTTCGTCAGCTTATTAGTACCAAGTGCAACACCTTTAGTAGGATGCTTAATGCTCGGTAACTTAATTAAAGAAATTAAGGTAGTTCCAAACATTACAAAAGTTCTACAAAATGCGATGATGTACGGTGTTACTATTATTTTAGGATTAACCGTTGGAGCAAAAGCAACAGGGGAATTATTCTTATCCGTATCAACTCTTAAAATTACTTTATTAGGGTTAATCGCTTTTGCTGGAGGAACAGCAGCGGGGGTTCTAATGGGTAAATTGATGTACAAATTATCAGGCGGTAAGATTAATCCAATGATCGGTGCTGCAGGGGTATCTGCCGTACCAATGGCCGCTCGTGTTGTACAAAAAGAAGGACAAAGAGAAGACCCAAGTAACTACTTATTAATGCACGCAATGGGACCAAACGTAGCCGGAGTTATCGGTAGTGCGATTGCGGCAGGGGTATTACTCGCATTCTTCTCATAATAGAAGCACTCCTTTCAAACAAAAAACAGAAGAAGAGAAATCTTCTTCTGTTTTTTTGCGTAGTTTGGAATGAGGTGGTGAAGATGGAAGAGACAGTTGGGCGAATCCAGGCAGTGTTTCAATCGATGCTAGAAGAGCGTAAAGTTTCTCCTAATGCAGTGCTAGATGTGGGGATTACTATCAAAAATAGGCAGAAGCAGTGCCGATTTTGTGGGAATACCGATTCGTTGGAATTTGCGAAAGGACCTTGCATCAATTGTACAAAAGGTGAATGTTGGTATTGCTTGAAGTGCATCGCAATGGGAAAGGTAAAGGAGTGTAGTGTCATAATTGCGACACCTGAAGAAGAGCAGCCTTTTCTAAAAAGAGAAGAAGCCTTAGCGCACTATAAACATACATTGAGCACAAAACAGGAACAGCTATCTTTGGAATGCTTGAAAGTTGTAAAGCAAACTGGTTTTCGTGAGCACCTACTTTGGGCAGTGACAGGTTCAGGGAAAACGGAGATGATTTTTTCGAGCATCGAATGGATGTTACAACAAGGAAAGAGAGTCGCTATTGCCGCACCAAGAATTGATGTATGTGTGGAGTTGGCGCCTCGTTTGAAGGAAGCTTTCCCAGCAGTTGAACAAAACGTCTTGCACTCGCAGTCGGATGAAGGGTATAAGAGAGTGGCGCTTACGATTGCAACGACGCACCAGATGCTCAGGTTCTACCGCGCATTTGATTTAGTGGTGATTGATGAGACGGACTCATTCCCATACCGGGATAATGAATTACTGATTCGTGCAGTCCATCGAGCGGTGAAAGAGGATGGCTGTTTGCTGTATTTAACAGCAACACCTTCCCAGACGCTAGAAAAAAGAATCAAACGGAAAGAACTGTCGGTATCTTTGTTACCAGAGCGATATCACAAGAAACCACTAGTAGTACCAACGATGAGTTTTATCGGAGATTTAGACAAAAGATTGAAAAAGAAGAAAGTGCCAAAATCTGTTCAGCGGTTTATAGAGGAACATGTTAAAGCAGGCAAACGGTTTTTGTTATTTGTACCACGAATTATACTCCTTGTTCCGATTGAAATAGTTCTCAGACGACAGTTTCCAAATGCAAAATTCGAGACGGTTAGTTCTAAAGAACCGTATCGGCAAGAGAGAATTGCGCAGATGAGATCAGGAGAGCTCGATTTTCTTGTGACAACAACCATTTTAGAGCGAGGAGTGACTTTTTCAGGAGTCGATGTTTGTGTCGTCAATGCCCACGAAGAGGAATTCTCAAGAGAGGTATTGGTGCAGATCGCAGGACGCGTTGGACGGACCGCAGAATGCCCGACAGGAGAAGTTGTGTATTTTCATAATGGGAAAACAAAGGCGATGGTTCAGGCGGTCTGGGAAATCAAAGACTTAAATCAACAAGCGCTTCTTGGGAGGGAGTCCAAATGAAATGTTTATGGTGCGGAGAAGAAGTTGATCGAGCTCAGCCAATACTCTCGTTTTTACTGGGTGCAAACCGAAAGTGTATTTGCGTCCATTGTGAAAAGCCTTTTATGGAATTAAAAAAACATCCAACTTGCCTAGAGTGCGGACGACTGATGACGAAAGTGGAAGTTTGCCCGGATTGTCAAAAATGGCATCAAGTAAAAGAAGCAGTTCTTTTAAAGAACACTGCCTTATATGCTTATGACGAGGCAGGGCGAAAGTTTATGGAGTTGTTCAAATTTGTAGGAGATACAAGAGTGACGGTGTTGGTTATAAAAGAGTTAAGGCAAGAGTTGCTTAAGTATCAAAAGAATGGTTTCGTTCTTTGTCCATTACCTTCGTCCAAAGCAAGTCTAATGAAGAGAGAGTTCGAGACGATTCCGTATATACTGGAACAGTGTCATGTTTCTACCGTTTCGCTTTTAGAACATATAGGCAGTGGAAAGAAGCAATCGGAGAAAACAAGGCAAGAACGCTTGCAGTTGAAGCAACCCTTCAAAATAAAAGAGAGTGTGGTGATTCCAAAGAAAGTTTTACTAGTGGATGATGTTTATACAACAGGTGCAACAATCCATCTTGCCGCAAGAACGTTGAGGGAAATGGGTGTTGAAGAAGTGGAATCTCTGACATTATTTAGATAAAAAGTGTATCATAAATGTTTTTGTATCATTAATGATACAAAAGCATTCATTAAACTAGCCCAAGCAGTAATCAGCTTGGGCTAGTTGACTTAGTTAATTTTAGAATCTTGTAGTGACATATTGGTCAAGAGCGAGCAGAGCATTTGCGACATCTTCGGCGGTATAGTCAACGGCCATTTGGTGGATGGTTTCACCTTCTTGTGTTGCAAGGGTTCCAATCTTGAGTAAGTCTTCATAAGGAACAGAATCCAATTTCACTTCTTTAAGCGTAGTTGGTAATCCGAGTGCTTTGTAGAAAGTAATGTATTTATCAAGTTCTTCTTTTGGACGATTTTCTAATACCAGTTGTGTTAATGTACCATAGGCGACTTTTTCACCGTGAGTAAGAGAATGAATGTCTCCATGAATTGCAGTGAATCCGTTATGGATGGCATGAGCAGCTGCTAGACCAGCAGATTCAAAACCGATACCGCTGAGAAGTGTGTTGGCTTCGACAACGGCTTCTAAAGCTGGAGTAACTACTTTTGCGTTTGCCGCTGCTACAGCTTGTAGACCATTTTCGAATAAAGTACTTTCGCAAACACGAGCGATGGCTTCTGCTGCAAGAGTTGGCACTTGACCGACCATTGTGCCTCCTTGGGCTTCAATAACCGCACGAGCCTCCACCCAAGTTGCAAGCGCGTCAGCAATACCTGAGATTAATAATCGAACAGGAGAGTTAGCAATGACTTTTGTATCCACTAAAACTAATTCAGGATTTTTCTTATAGAAACGATAGCGTTCGAACACGCCTTCAGCTGAATAAATAACAGACAGAGCTGAAGTTGGAGCGTCTGTCGAAGCAATCGTTGGTAAAATTGCTACTGGACAATTCGAATCATCCGCAATCGCTTTAGCTGTATCGATAGATTTACCACCACCTAAGCCGATGACAACATTCAAGTGATGTTCCTTCACGACTTCAGCAACGCGGTGAACTTCATCATTGGTTGCTTCACCATGGAAGATTTCACGATGAACAAACGCACCTTCTTTAAGGAGATTTTCTTCTAGTTCTTTACCGACTAAATCATAAACAATAGGGTCGCAAAGAAGAAGATGTCGATCACCAAGGGACAAAACATGAGAAAGTCCAGTTTTAAGAACATCTTTCCCTTGAACATAACGAGACGGACTAGCAAATACTTTTTCCATAATCATAACTCCTTTATAGTTTGTTTATAATTTCACTATACAATTAAAACGGTTTCTTTTGATGAAATTTTTATGTTGTTTTGTTAAAGTATTTGAGATTCAATGTATTTAACGGGGTCGAAAAAGGAAAATAATAATAGAGAATTTATAAAATGAAGAAGAAACTATTTAGGTAATGGAAACGAAAAAGGTAAAGAAAAGTTCGCAAAAATAAAGACTTTCCTTACTAATTCTTAATGAAAGAGAGCTTGAAAACGGTTGTAAAAACAAGGATCATGCTTTATAATAAAACTATAGAAATCAAACGAAGCAATTCCTAAGAGTGGTCCTTAGGGTATTTCTTCAAATCTGGTTTTCCAGATGAAAGGGGAGAGTATTATGTTTAAATATAATATCCGTGGAGAAAATATTGAGGTCACAGAAGCGATTCGTCAATACGCAGAAAAGAAAATTAGCAAACTTGAAAAGTATTTTACTGACGTAGCTAATGCGACTGCTTACGTTAACTTAAAAGTCTACACTGAAAAGACTGCAAAAGTTGAAGTAACAATTCCACTTCCTTATTTAGTTCTACGTGCTGAGGAAACTTCAATTGATTTATATGGAAGCATTGACTTAGTAGTAGACAAACTGGAAAGACAAGTTCGTAAACATAAAACAAAAATCAATCGTAAATCTCGTGAAAAAGGTTTCGATATTGTGTTACCAACACTTCCTGAAGCTCCGGAAGAAGAGGAAACAGGATTAGAAATCGTTCGTACAAAACGAATTGATTTAAAACCAATGGATAGCGAAGAAGCTGTTCTTCAAATGAACATGTTAGGACATAACTTCTTTATCTATCAAGATGCTGAAACGAACGAAACAAACATTGTTTACCGTCGTAAAGATGGAAAATATGGTTTGATTGAAACAAATTAATAAAAAAATCGGGTGACTTTGAAAAAGTCACCTTTTTTTGCTTTCTTAATTAGCTAAACAATGGTAAAATGAATAAGATGCAATAGGTCTAGTTACCAATTTGTAGGACTTTATTAGTTTTAAAATATTCATCATCTACATACTTTAAGATAAGGACGATTGATGAAGATAAAAAAGGAGTTAATTAAATGGCAAATTTTTTGAGACAGTTAGTTGAAAATGATAAGCGCGAATTACGTCGTTTAGGGAAATTAGCGGATAAAGTAATTGCGTTAGAATCTCAAATGGCTGCATTAGAAGATGCTGATTTTCCAGTAAAAACTGAAGAATTTAAAGAGAGATATGCTAAAGGGGAAAGTTTAGATGCTCTTCTTCCTGAAGCATTCGCGTTAGTACGTGAAGGAGCTAAACGTGTATTAGGCTTATTCCCATATAAAGTTCAAATCATGGGAGGAATTACACTTCATGATGGGAACATTGCGGAAATGCGTACTGGTGAAGGTAAAACTTTAACAGCGACAATGCCTGTATATTTAAACGCATTATCAGGAGACGGAGTTCACGTAGTTACAGTTAACGAATACTTAGCAAGTCGTGACGCTCGCGAAATGGGTGAGTTATATAACTTCCTAGGCTTGACTGTAGGGTTAAACTTAACAGGAATGTCTTCAGAAGAAAAACGTGCAGCTTATGCTAGTGATATCACTTATAGCACAAACAGTGAATTAGGATTTGACTACTTACGTGACAACATGGTGGTTTACAAATCACAAATGGTACAACGTCCATTGAACTACGCAGTTGTCGATGAAACAGACTCAATCTTAATCGACGAAGCGCGTACGCCATTGATCATTTCAGGACAAGCTGAAAAATCAACAGTATTATACCAACGTGCAGATATGTTTGTTAAAGGCTTAAAAGAGGAAGAAGATTACACAATCGACTTAACTTCTAAAACAATCTCATTAACAGACGAAGGGATTAACAAAGCGGAACAAACATTCCGCCTACCAAACCTTTACGATGTTGATAATGCAGCACTTGTGCACCATATCGACCAAGCTTTACGTGCAAACTACATTATGTTACGCGACATCGACTATGTAGTGGATGAAGGTAAAGTTAAAATCGTTGATGGATTTACTGGACGTATCATGGAAGGTCGTCGTTACTCAGATGGTCTTCACCAAGCGATTGAAGCTAAAGAAGGCGTAGAAGTTGAAAACGAATCTAAGACAATGGCGACAATCACTTACCAAAACTACTTCCGTATGTATCGTAAATTGTCAGGAATGACAGGGACTGCCAAGACTGAAGAAGAAGAATTCAGAGAAATTTACAACATGAACGTTGTAGCTATTCCGACAAATCGACCAATTCAACGTGTTGACGGACAAGATTTAATTTATCCATCTCTACGTAGTAAATTTAAAGCGGTTGTTAACGATATTAAACAACGTCACGAAGTTGGACAACCGATCCTTGTAGGGACTGTTGCGGTTGAAACAAGTGAATTGATTTCGAACTTACTACGCGAAGAAGGAATTCCTCATGAAGTACTAAACGCGAAAAACCACTTTAAAGAAGCAGAAATTATCATGTCAGCAGGTCAACGTGGCGCTGTAACAATCGCGACAAACATGGCCGGACGTGGTACTGACATTAAGCTTGGTAAAGGCGTGAAAGAACTAGGTGGACTTTGCGTAATCGGAACAGAACGTCACGAAAGCCGTCGTATCGATAACCAATTACGTGGACGTAGTGGACGTCAAGGGGACCCAGGTGCAACACAATTCTACCTTTCATTAGAAGATGATTTAATGAAACGTTTCGGTGGAGAAAAGATGCAAGCTATCTGGGAACGTCTAAACTTAACAGATGAAGAAGATGATAACTTCATCCAAAGTAAGATGTTAACCAAACAAGTGGAGTCGTCACAAAAACGTGTTGAAGGAAACAACTACGATACACGTAAAAGTGTCCTAGAGTACGATGAGGTTATGCGTGAACAACGTGAAATCATCTACTCTCAACGTTTACAAATTATCAATGAAGAGAAATCACTTGAAAATGTAACTAAAGGAATGATTCGTCGTACTATCCACCGTGTAGTGGAAAGCCATACTTTAGCGGATCAAAAAGAATGGAACTTAGAGGGAATTGTGGACTTTGCTCACAACTCAATCTGTGCTCCAGATGAACTTTCAATTAGCGATTTAGAAGGCAAAACAGCTGCTGAAATCGAAGAACTCTTATATGAAAAAGCAATGGAAATCTACAAAGAAAAACAAGAGCAATTGAATGGCGACAATCAAATGCTTGAGTTCGAAAAAGTAGTTATCTTACGTGTGGTTGACCGTAAGTGGACAGATCACATCGATGATATGGACCAATTACGTCAAAGTGTTGGTTTACGTGGATATGCACAAATCGATCCATTAACGGAGTACCAAACTGAAGGATACGAACGATTCCAACAAATGATTGCTGAAATCGATTATGACGTAACGCGTATCTTGATGAAATCTCAAATTCGTCAAAACTTACAACGTGAACAAGTTCAAGGAGTTCGTAGTGTAGTGGCTACAGGTCACGACAGAACTTCTGATGACGATTCAGAAAAAGCTTAATAAATAAGGGAGACGGCGAAGCATTTCGCCGTTTTCTTTTAGAAAGAGGTCAATATGGAAATTAGTGAAATTAGAAATGCACTTGAAGCCATGAATGAGCAAATTATCAGCTATAGGAGGTCTCTTTGACTTAGATCGCCTAGAAGAAGATATCGCAGCTTACGAGCAGGAAATGTCTGAACCATCTTTTTGGGATGATAGCGAAAAAGCGAATCAAGTCATTCAAAAGAATAATGAATTAAAGTCGATTTATGATACTTTCCATAAAATGGAATTAGCTCATGAAGAAACAAGTTTATTATTTGAAATGTATAAAGAAGAGCCAGATGAAGAAGTGCATGCGGAAATCGTTGAGGCGATTCAGTCTCTTGAAAAAGACTTACAACGGTACGAATTAAGTATGTTACTGAACGGTCCACATGATAAGAACAGTGCTATCCTAGAAATTCACCCAGGAGCTGGGGGGACAGAATCGCAAGACTGGGGAAGTATGCTTCTTCGTATGTATATGCGATGGGCTGAAAAGCATGGCTACAGAGTCGAAACAGTGGACTACCAAGACGGGGATGAAGCTGGGATTAAATCTGTTACCTTATCGATTGAAGGGTTGAATGCATATGGGTACTTACGCTCTGAAAAAGGAGTACATAGACTCGTTCGTATTTCACCGTTTGATGCAGCTGGGAAACGTCATACATCCTTCTGTTCGGTAGACGTCGTTCCGCAAATGGATGGAGATATTGATATTGAAATTAATCCAGATGACTTAAAAGTAGATGTGTATCGTGCCAGCGGTGCCGGTGGACAACATATTAATAAGACGTCTTCTGCGGTACGTATTACACATATTCCAACTGGAATCGTGACGCAGAGTCAGGCGCAACGGTCTCAATTTAAAAATAGAGACCAAGCGATGGCGATGTTGAAGGCGAAATTATTCCAATTAGAAGAAGAGAAGAAGGCGGCAGAATTGGCAGCTATTCGTGGTGAGCAAAAAGATATCGCCTGGGGTTCTCAAATTCGAAATTATGTCTTCCACCCCTATTCAATGGTAAAAGACTTACGTTCTGGATATGAGACAGGAAATATTGGTGCGGTGATGGATGGAGACTTAGATTCGTTCATGGATGCGTACTTAAAATGGACTCTAGAAGGTACTAAGGCTGGAGAAGAAGCATAGAGATGGACACCTAGTGAATGCTAGGTGTTTTTATCTTGTGAGGGTGACTATTTTAAGTTCATTTTAATTAGGTGGGGTATTATGGGATGAAACTTCCTAGATAGTTTGATGGGCTTCGGTGCCTATCAAGAAATTCAACCCTATTTGTGCATTGAGTAAGGCACAGTGGTTTATTGACTTTCTTTTCATCACTCGTGACTCAAGAAAGCCTAATAAACTGTGTGGAAATCGTTCTATTAGGAACGATTTGGAGTTAGATAGAGCAGAATAACCTCACACTGTGAGGTTATTCCTGGCTTCTGTCTCTCTCCCTCGTATCCTGAGTAGTTGAACTCGGGCTCACAGAGCCGACGTCCATTTCAACAAACATCCGCACGACTTGTTCCAAGTCCCTTGCGGTGTTTGTTTCCAATGATTCGGCTCTGAGCGTTCGCCCTCGTATCCTTAATTTAATATTTCTGTAATCTTATGTGAAGGTGTTGTAATATTAGGGTGCTATAATAGTGAAGATTAAAAAAATCGTAGGATTAGAAAGCTGGTGAGTTTATGATTGAAATGATGAATGTAACTAAGAAATATAATAAAGGTATCACTGCTATTAATAATTTATCCATTCAAATTAAAGATGGAGAATTCGTTTATGTAGTAGGACCTTCTGGTGCAGGGAAATCAACTTTCATTAAAATGATGTATCGTGAAGAAAAAGCGACAAAGGGTAGAATTCGTGTGGGAAAATATGATTTGATGAAGATTAAAGATCGTCAAATTCCATTCTTACGCCGTTATGTTGGTGTCGTATTCCAAGATTTTAAACTTTTACAAAATAAAACAGTTTATGAAAATGTGGCTTATGCGATGGAAGTAATTGAAAAATCTCCTCGTGAAATTAAGCGCCGCGTCGATGAAGTGTTAGAATTAGTAAATTTAAAACACCGTATGAATAACTTCCCAAATGAATTATCTGGTGGGGAACAACAACGTGTAGCGATTGCTCGAGCAATTGTGAATACTCCGGGAATTTTAATTGCCGATGAGCCTACAGGAAACCTAGATCCGGATACATCTATGGAAATTATGGATATTTTAGAAAGAATTAATGAACAAGGAACTACCATTGTGATGGCGACTCATAATAGTCAAATTGTAAACGAGAAAAAACATCGTGTTTTAGCCATTGAAAGTGGACAAATTGTTCGTGACCAAGAACAGGGGGAATACGGATATGAAGATTAGAACGATGGGTCGTCATATACGTGACGCCTTCAAGAGTCTTTTCAGAAACGGATTAATGACGTTTGGTTCGGTTTCTGCGGTATCAATGATTCTTTTAATCGTTGGTGTGTTTGTTTCACTACTATTTAATGTGAACAAAATTGGATCAGATATTGAAAATGACGTTAATGTTCGTGTATATATTGATTTGGCAGCAGATCAGGAAAAGACAGATCAATTAGAAGCGAAAATTAAAGAATTGGCGGATGTAGAATCTGTAACATTCCGTTCAAAAGATGAAGAATTAGAAGATGTAACAAAGAGCTTTGCTGAAGAATTTTCATTGTTTAAAAATGATGGAAATCCACTTCGTAATGCTTTTGACGTAAAAGCAAAAGAACCTCAAAAAACAAGCGCAGTTGCTAAAGCTATCGAAGGAATGGATTACGTAGCTCGTGTTCGTTATGGTGAGGCTCGTGCGGATAATTTATTCCGAATTATTGCTACAGCTCGAAATATCGGTGCTGTCATTATTGTGGGGCTATTAGCGTTAGCAATGTTCTTAATTTCTAACACGATTCGCTCAACAATTTACTCAAGAAGAACTGAAATTGAGATTATGCGCTTAGTAGGAGCTACAAAGGCGTATATTCGCTGGCCTTTCTTCTTAGAAGGTGGGATGATTGGATTACTTGGTTCTATTATTCCAATTGGATTAGTGTGGTCAATCTATCTATGGATTTATAAAGGTGGATCAGACTTCTTCTCTGGTTCAAGTTTTAGCTTACTTGATCCTAATCCATTCTTAATTTATGTCTCATTGGCCATGGCTGCTATCGGTATCACTATCGGAGCTTTTGGGTCTATTCTTTCAATGAGAAGATTCCTAAAGAAATAAATCTTAAACTAAAGGTGAGCAGAGATGCTCATCTTTTTTATTTTTAATATGCATAATAGTTATAACGAGTTCAAAGAAACTGATATATATAAATAACGCATTTTGCATTGACTCTAAGATAGCTTATCGTATATAGTAATTTCATCAGATAAAACAATGCAATGAACAGATAAGTAAATAGAGAAGAATGTGAAAGAGAATCCGGATGGTGAGAAAGGATACAGGGCACTTTATTGAAAATGGTCTGGGAGCAACAAAGGTGATCAAGCTTTTGCGTCTTGTACTCGATAAAGTACAAAAGTATCTTGCTAATGCAATGTACTTTTTAAGCAGTGAACTGTGAGGTTCATTGGAACTAGAGTGGTAACGCGAAACTTCGCCTCTAAAATAGGGGAGAAGCTTTTTTTATGGCCCAAAACCAAATCAATCATGCATCCATCTGGTGGAAATCCCGACGCGCGCATGTGGGTTTCCAAAATGAATTATGGAATAATAAGGAGAGAAAAATATGAAATTATCAAAAATCTTTAAAACAGCAACTTTAGGACTTGTAGCTACAGCATTAGTAGCATGCGGAAACAATAATTCTCAATCAGGAGAGTCAAAAACAACAACAGCAGAAAAATCAGAAGATAAAAAAATTACGGTAGTTGCTTCACCAGCACCTCATGCTGAAATTTTAGAAGCTGCAAAACCGATTTTAGCAAAAGAAGGTTATGAATTAGAAATTAATATCGTTAACGACTATGTGACTCCAAATAATATTGTTTATGGTGGAGATGCTGATGCAAACTACTTCCAACATACCCCATATCTTGAAAAATTCAACAAAGAACACGGTCAAGACTTAGTATCAGTTGGGAATGTACACATTGAACCAATGGCGATTTATTCTAAAAAATACAAATCATTACAAGAATTACCAGAAAATGCTGTAGTTTATGCTTCAACGAATCCTGCTGAAGTAGGACGTTTCTTAAGCTTCTTTACAAAAGCTGGTTTAATTAAATTAAAAGAGGGTGTTAACCCAGTTACTGCAGGACTAAGTGATATTGCGGAAAATCCAAAAAATATCCAAATTAAAACTGAAATTGCTCCTGAATTGCTAGTTTCTACTTATGAAGCAAATGAAGGGGATGCAGTGATTATTAACTCAAACTTTGCGATTGATGCAAAACTTTCACCAGTTAAAGACTCAATTGCTTTAGAAGATCAAAGTTCTCCATATGCGAACTTAATTGCAGTAAAACCATCAGAAAAAGATAATGCAAAAATTAAAGCATTAATTAAAGTGTTACAAAGTGAAGAAATCCGTAAATTTATTAGTGAGAAATATACAGATGGTTCTGTAGTTCCTGCGAAATAATGTGATATACTATTAAACAGAAACAAGAGGAGTGGAAAGCCGTTAAGGGATGTGCCTTGGACTTTCCACTCTTTTTTAACAGTTGAAGGAGTGAAGAGATGATTAAAGTGGAACACGTGTCGAAAACTTATAAAGCAAAACAAGGCACGGTTGAGGCAGTCAAAGATGTCTCTTTAGAAATTAGCCGAGGAGAAATTTTTGGGATTATTGGTTTTTCAGGTGCTGGTAAAAGTACACTTATCCGTTTGTTGAATGGGTTAGAATCAGTTACAAGTGGACAAATTTCTATTAATGGAAAAGACATTACTAAATTAAAACGAAAAGCTCTTTTAAAAGAACGCCAAAAAATTGCGATGATTTTCCAACATTTTAACCTACTTTGGTCTAGAACCGTGGAAGAAAATATTGCTTTTTCTCTAGAAATTGCAGGCGTTGCTAAAGATGCCCGTAATCGAAAAGTCAAAGAATTGATTGAATTAGTGGGATTAAGTGGGCGTGAAAAAGCTTATCCTTCAGAATTATCCGGGGGACAAAAGCAACGTGTGGGAATCGCTCGTGCACTTGCAAATGATCCGGAAGTATTACTTTGTGATGAAGCAACGAGTGCTTTGGATCCTAAAACAACCAAAGATATTCTTAAATTGCTAGTAGAAATCAATGAGAGATTAGGTTTGACAATTGTGTTGATTACACACGAAATGCATGTTGTTCGTCAAATTTGTCATCGTGTAGCCGTGATGGAAGAAGGTCGAGTGGTTGAGAGTGGGGAGGTTATTGAAGTCTTCAAGAATCCTAAACAACCTATTACAAAACAATTCGTTGGGGAAGAACGAGTGGAAGATGAAATGGAAGAAGTATTTAGTCACTTAGCGACTTCTCTTCGTCCTGGTGTAGTCGTGCGTATTCAATATTTAGGAGATCGAACAGGAGATGCTGTTCTATCCGAGGCGATTCGAAAACTTGATGCGACAGTATCAATTTTACAAGCAAAAGTGAATATAACCCAAAAAGGTGTGCTGGGTAGTATGATTATTCTAATTGAAGAAAACGAAGAAAAAGCAGAAGCAGTTATTCAATACCTTCAAAAAGCAGAAATTATTGTGGAGGTGTTAGAGAATGTTTAATGTATTTTTAGCTCAAACGAGTATAGAAGAATTGTTTCAACAAATGTTTTCTTTTGAAAACGTGAATTGGAATGAAGTGATCAAGGCGACTAATGAAACATTATATATGACCTTTATTCCAACTTTTTATGTTTTTGTCATTGGTTTGCTACTAGGTATTTTGCTATTTTTAACGGGAAAAGGACGTAGTCTCCAAAATAAGTTTGTTCATTTTATTTTAGGAGGCATTATCAATGTGTTCCGCTCTATTCCGTTTATTATCTTATTAACCTTGCTGATGCCATTTACAAAGGCGATTATGACCACCATTATTGGTCCAAAAGGGGCAATTCCAACCTTAGTGATTAGTGCAGCTCCATTCTATGCTCGACTAGTCGATATTGCTTTAAATGAAATTCCTTCTGGAGTGATTGAAGCAGCTGAGTCGATGGGGGCGAATACTCGTCAAATTATCACAAAGGTTTTAATTCCAGAATCTTTACCAGCTCTTGTCTCAGGAATTACGGTAACCGCCATTGCACTTGTAGGTTCTACTGCTGTAGCCGGTGCAATCGGAGCAGGTGGATTAGGAAACCTTGCTTATATGATTGGATTTACTAGAAACAAACAAGATATCATTTTTGTAGCAACAGTAGCTATCCTTGTTTTAGTATTCATCATTCAAATTATTGGAGATTTAACCGTCAAAGCAATAGATAAACGATAGGATACGAGCCATCGCGCCCAGAAATGGAATGTTGGACCGGAATACCGTAAGCGGCTGAGACAGCCGTGCGGATATTTCGGGAAACGCACGCCATTTCTGCGATGGCGAGTTCAACTACAGGATACGATGAAAAGTGCCAAGAAATGGCTCATAACTCTCTGCAGTATCTGTCTTTATTTGCCTAAATAAATTATGTAAAATAGCAATAGACTCTATGTCTATTGCTATTTTTTGGAGCGTGAGAAGATGTCAAAACTAACAATTAAAAAGTATCAAGAATACTTAGAAAATGTATATAAGAATAGAAACAATGATCAAGGACTTTTTATTAAATTAGTGGAAGAAATTGGTGAAGTTGCTGAACAAATTAGCATCCGAGACGGAAGAAAAGATGGAGATAAAGAAGCTGTGATCGAAGAATTAGGGAAAGAACTGGCAGACGTAATTCATTATACGATTGCTATTGCAGGAGTAAACGGAATTGATTTAGAGAAAGTCATCTTAGAAAAAGACTTAAGTGCGGCTATTAAATACCAGCATTCAACGAACTTGATGGAGTACATAGAGCAAACAGCAAAAAACGACTAGTTTACAGCAAGAAAACACTTGCTTTACGAGTGTGTTTAGAGTAGGATAGGACTTGGAAAAGTAAGTGAAATGATGGGTACAGAAAGTTCTGATTGCTGAGAAAGAACCCCCGCTCTTTAACTGAACCTACCAAACGAAGTGATTATGAAAATAATCCGGTGAAATCATCGTTATCAATGTTAAAGAGACATTTACAAAGTAAGTGTAATTAAGGTGGTACCGCGAGTCATTCGTCCTTTTTAGGGGAGTGGCTTTTTTTATTTCACAAAAAATGAAAAGGAGCTAAGCAGATGGCAGAAAAAACAAACTTACAAAGAGAAGATTTTTCTAAATGGTATATTCAAACCATTCAAAAAGCAGATTTAATGGACTATTCACCAGTGCGTGGATGTATGATTTTCAAACCAGACGGATATGAAATCTGGGAACATATTCAAGAGGAATTTAACCGTCGTTTTAAAGAAGAAGGCATTCGTAATGCATACTTCCCAATGTTAATTCCAGAAAGCTTCTTCACAAAAGAAGCAGACCATATTGAAGGATTCGCGCCTGAATTACCATGGGTGACAGAAGCAGCTGGCGAAAAATTAGAAGAACGTTTAGCACTACGTCCAACAAGTGAAACAATGATTGGAACAGCTTTTTCAAACTGGATTAATTCATACCGTGATCTTCCATATGAAATTAACCAATGGGCAAATGTATTCCGTTGGGAAAAGAAAACTTTACCATTCTTACGTACTTCAGAATTCTTATGGCAAGAAGGACATACAGCGCATGCAGATGAAGAAGATGCACGTCGCAGAACAATGAAGATGTTAGAGGTTTATAAAGAAGTTGTAGAAGGCGTATTAGCAGTGCCAGTTTACGAAGGTCAAAAAACTCCGTCAGAGCGTTTCGCAGGGGCAGTAGACACTTACTCCATCGAAGCAATGATGAAAGACGGTAAAGCTGTTCAAGCGGGAACTTCTCACTATATGGGAACAAAATTCGCTGAAGCGTTTGACATCAAATATTTAACAAAAGAAAATGAACATGTATACGCCCATACAACTTCATGGGGAGTATCTACTCGTTTAATCGGTTCATTAATTATGACTCATGGGGACGAAAAAGGGTTAGTATTACCTCCAAAAGTGGCTCCAACACAAGTAGTCTTAATTCCTGTTGGACCATGGAAGAAAAATCCAGCCATCTTAGAAAAATTAGAAGAGCTTCAAAAAGAATTGAAAGCTGCTGGATTACGTGTGAAAATCGATGACACTGACAACTCACCAGGATTCAAATTCAATGAGTGGGAATTACGTGGTGTCCCAATGCGTATCGAATGCGGACCTCGCGACTTAGAAAATAATCAAGTGATGACAAAAATGCGTGACTTAGATGAAAAAGTAGCAGTTGGATTCGACGTTTTAGTAGATACCATTTTATCTGAATTAGATAAAATGCAAGTTCGTATGTTAGAAACTGCTCGTGCGATGCGTGCTTCTAATGAATATACAAACATTGATACTTTAGATGAGTTGAAAGCTCACATCGAAGCAAAACGCGAAGCTGGCGAAGTACCTGGTTGGGTATTAGTTGGTTGGGACGGAACAGAAGAAAGTGAAGCGAAAATCAAAGAAGAAACAGGCTTCACAACTCGTAACATTCCATTTAACGCTCCAGTGAAAAAAGAGAAATGTATCGTTACTGGCAAACCGGCTGTGCATACAGTTTGGATTGCACGTGCATATTAATAGGAATGAATTTTAGTTGGTAGGGGGACCAGATTATGAAAATGAATAAAGCGATTCAGGAGTTTGTAAATAGTGCGATTGAATCAGGGTATGTATCAAAAGAGGATCGTAGCTATTTATTAAATCGCGTGCTTTATTTAGTGGGAGAAGAATCTTTTGAGGCTTGTAAAGAAATCGATCAACCATCTCTATTAGAAGCAATGGCGAACGTGGTGGAGGCATCTGTTGAAGCAGGGAGGATTGCAGATGACGCTGAAGAACGCGACTGGCTTGAACAAGAGCTAATGAACCTTGTGATTCCAAAACCTTCAGAATTGAACCGTCTATTCTGGAATAAATACGAAGAAGGACCTAAAGTAGCGACAGACGCGTTTTATAAAATGGCGCTCGATTTGAACTTAATTAAGGTCAATGATATCGCTAAAAATATTTCTTTTAACGGAGAAACAGAGTATGGCGATTTAGAAATCACGATTAATTTATCAAAACCAGAAAAAACGAAAGAAGAAATTATCAAAGCAGCGCAATCGAAGGATTTCAATTATCCTGCCAACCGTTTATGCTTTGAAAACGTAGGCTACCATGGTCGTATCAATTGGCCAGGTCGTGCCAACCACCGTATTGTTGGAATGGAACTTGGTGGAGAGTCTTGGGGCTACCATTATTCTCCATATGCTTATTATTCAGAGCATGCCATCTTCTTGTCTGAAAATCTAGAGCCAATGAAAGTGGATGAGGGAGCCTTTAGCAGACTTCTTGAAATCGTGACACAATTCCCTCATTATTTTGTAGGGTCAAATGCAGGGCTTCCAATTGTTGGAGGATCGATTTTAAGTCATAACCACTATCAAGGGGGACGTTACGTATTCCCAATGAACCTTGCTAAAGTCTTGGAAACTGGAATTTCTAAGAAGTTTGATACCGTTAAAATCGAACGTCTATACTGGCCACTTTCTGCGCTTCGTCTTCGCGGAAATAATCGTGAGGAAGTATTTGAAGTAGCAGTTGATATCTTAAAAGCATGGGAAGACTACGAAAACAAAGACCTTGAAATCTTACGTGAATCAAACGGCGAACCGCATAATGCGATTACTCCAATCGTGCGCCGTCAAGGAGATGCGTATGAGTTTGATTTAGTATTACGTAACAACCGTACGACAGAGGAGTTTCCAGATGGAATTTTCCATCCACATGCGGATGTACAACATATTAAGAAAGAAAATATTGGTTTAATTGAAGTGATGGGGCTTGCGATTTTGCCGCCACGTCTTGAACGCGAGCTTCGCGAAGTGAGAGACTATCTTGTTGGAGAAGCACCTCTTGAAGCAGTCGCAACCATTCACCAAGAATGGGCAAAAGAATTGAAAGCACAAGAACCAACGAAAGAAACTGTAGACGCATTTTTACAAAAAGCGGTGAGTGCAAAATTCTGCCGTGTGTTAGAATATGCAGGCGTCTTTAAACAAACAAAAGAAGGCCAAGAAGCATTTAGCGCCTTCATGCATGAATTTACGAAATAGTTAGAAAGGAAGTGCCGTATGACAATCCTCGCACTAGATACATCGAATAAGACATTATCGGTCGCTGTAGAACTGACAAACGGTACCATGATTGAACAAACGATTGAGAACACGTTGCAACATAGTGTTCTCCTTGTGCCAACCATTGAAGCCGTTTTTGAAGAAGCCGGCATTACAGCAAAAGATTTAACGAAGGTTATTGTTGCTGAAGGACCCGGTTCTTATACGGGACTTCGAATTGGCGTTACTATTGCTAAAACACTCGCAAAGAGTCTGGGGATTCCACTTGTTGGCGTCTCCAGTCTCGACGTCTTTTTACCGAACCTTGCTTCTAAAGTGGAAGTAGGAAAAATCGTTGTACCGTTTTTTGATGCTAGACGTCGAAATATTTTCGCGGTAGGCTATCAAAAGACTGAAGAAGGGTTTAAAAAGGTGATTCCAGAGCAACATATTTCATGGGATGATTTCTTGAAAGTGTTGCCGGAATTTGCAATGGGAGTAACTTTTGTAGGGCAATTACAATCGATTACAAAAGATGCAATCGTAGAAAAAGGAGCGAGTGAGGCGAAGTGGCTTGAAGGGCCTGACGCTATTCCTCACGCAACATCGCTCATTGAATTAGGAAGAAATAAGGAAGCTGTTGATGCGGACGTATTTGTCCCAATGTACTTGAAACTGGCAGAAGCTGAAGAGAATTGGCAAGCTGAGCATCCTTTAGAAAAGGGGTCAGTGTATGTGGAACGAGTTTAAAGAACGCTTCATTCAGTGGTTTGAAAAAATCAAAGTACTGTTTCTAGACGGGTCGCAACAGAAAGAACCGATTCGCAATCAATTTGAAAATTTTGAAAAAAGAGTCATTCTTGGAAATGGGGCGCAAGCCAAAATTCGAATTGGAATTCCAGAAGATGCCGCTCGTATTTTTGAAGTGGAAGAGGCAGCTTATAACGGAGAGTCGCCATGGGCAAAAGATATTCTTGAAAAAGATGTTGCCTATAATCCTGATGCCATTTATATCGTACTGGAAGTGGAAAAGGATATTGTTGGCTTTATCGGTGCAAGAACGACAGAGAGTACGGATTTACATATTACAAATGTAGCTGTACTACACGATTATCGTTTTTTAAATGTAGCTACATTATTGTTAAAAGCAATTGAAAAAATTGCAAGAGCCCTTGATAAAAAAGAAATTACTTTAGAAGCTCGAGTATCGAATACCAAAGCAATTCGTTTATATAGAAAGAATGGTTATAGCGTTATGGGAACGAAGGAAAATTATTATACTCCTGAAAATGAGGATGCTGTAGAAATGCTCTATACATTACCACCAAAAACGCCATCTTCCTTCCATTCGTCAGAGTACTCTTTTACAAGACTTCAACCAGCTGATTTAGCGATGGCTGAAGCATTAGTTGAGTTAGTACAAGAAAATTACGAGCATCCCAATCATTGGAGCGTCGAGAGTTTCCTTGCAGATTTGGAGAATCCAGCAAACACGTATTACGGAGTATGGATGCAACGCCAATTAGTAGGATTCCTTGGAGTCCAAGCAGTTCTTGATGAAGCAACGATAACGAATATCGTAATTGCTAAAGACTATCAAGGTAAAGGGCTCGCACAACGTTTATGGCAAATGGCCTTATATGACTTGAAACAAAGAGATGTGAAAGTTGTCTTTTTAGAAGTACGTGAAAGCAACAAGCGTGCTCAATATTTATATGAAATTCTTGGATTCGAAGCCTTCCATACGAGAAGAGATTATTATAGTGATCCAGTAGAAGATGCGATTGAATATCGCTTAGAAATTGAACAAAGATAGGAGGAACAATATGAAAGAAACATTGATTCTAGCAATTGAAAGTAGTTGTGATGAGACAAGTGCAGCCGTGATTCAAAACGGAAATACCATCCTTTCAAATATTGTTGCCTCTCAAATTAAAAGTCATATGCGTTTTGGAGGGGTTGTGCCAGAGATTGCCAGCCGCCATCACGTCGAACAAATTACGCAGGTTATCGACGAAGCTCTTGCTAAAGCAGGCAAAACTTTGGATGATATGGATGCTATTGCGGTGACATACGGTCCAGGACTTGTGGGAGCACTTCTCATTGGGATTTCTGCAGCGAAAGCCTTGGCATTAGCGAGTGGAAAACCACTGATTGCAGTGAACCACATGGCAGGGCATATTTATGCTAATCAACTTGTAGAACCTCTTCAGTTTCCTTTAATGGCACTTGTGGTCAGCGGAGGGCATACAGAATTGGTGTATATGCCAGAAGATGGAAAGTTCCAAATTATCGGTGAAACAAGAGATGATGCGGCAGGAGAAGCGTATGATAAGATTGGTCGTATTTTGAACTTGCCCTATCCTGGTGGAAAGAAAATGGATGAATTAGCTCATCTAGGAACGGACACTTACGACTTTCCACGTGCGATGATTCATGAAGACCATTTTGATTTCAGTTTTAGTGGATTAAAATCAGCGGTCATCAATCGTGTTCATAACGCCAAACAAAAAGGCGAAGAGATTGTCCCCGAAGATTTAGCTGCTAGTTTCCAAGCCAGTGTCGTAGAAGTTTTAGTCGAAAAAACAAGACGTGCGCTTAAAGCTTATCCTGTAAAACAATTCGTGTTAGCAGGAGGAGTGGCTGCCAATAAAGGGCTTCGTACAGCGATGACACAGATGATGGAAGAGCACTATCCAACAGTCACATTCTCCATCCCGCCATTGTCACTTTGTGGAGATAATGCGGCGATGATTGGTGCTGCAGCCTTTACTAAATACATGCAAAAAGACTTTGCGAAAATGGATTTGAATGCTGTTCCAGGGCTAGAATTAGGGGAAGAATAAAACTATTGCAAATTCAATTTGAGCATGGTATTATATTCGTGTTGCATTATGCATGCGAAAATAAATAACTCTGGATTAGCAAATAATTCAGGGCAGGAGGAATAGAAATGAAACAAGGAATTCACCCAGATTATCATCCAGTAGTGTTCATGGATACAACTACAGGATTCAAATTCTTATCAGGTTCAACAAAGACTTCAAGTGAAACTGTTGTATGGGAAGACGGTAACGAATACCCATTACTACGTGTGGAAATCACTTCTGATTCTCACCCATTCTACACAGGTCGTCAAAAATTCACTCAAGCAGACGGACGTGTGGATCGTTTCAACAAAAAATACGGTCTCAAATAAGAACTTTACAAACTCTCTCACTTCGAGAGAGTTTTTTTGTGCGTTCAAAAGTTCCGCCAAGGGCGGCGATTATGGTGTTAGCAGGGATGGTGCTTGAAAGAGAATTCTTATTATCAGCCATTGTTTATTGAAACAAAATAGCGGGATACCGGAGAAAGTCTTGAAGTCTTTCTCCTTCAAAGCCTCAAACAAGCCGTAATGGATAAAATCCATAACGGCTTTTAATTCGCATTCGATATGCTTCCCCGCTATGGTTTCAATAAATGTCTGATAAGCGAATTCTCTTTTAATTTTTTCGTGCAGTACCCTAATCGCCTTCTTGGTGCAAAACTCTACTCGAGGAGAGAGTTTATAAAGTTCCATTCTCGATAAAGGAACAAAGGAGAAGGGATGAGGTTTGTGCATTTTATGAGGAAAGAGCATTCTTATTATCAGTCATTGTTTATTGAAACAAAATAGTGGGATACCAGAGAAAGTCTTGAAGTCTTTCTCCTTCGAAGCGTCAAACAAGCCGTAATGGATAAATCCATAACGGCTTTTAATTCGCATTCGATATGCTTCCCCGCTATGGTTTCAATAAATGTCTGATAAGCGAATTCTCTTTTTAGTTTTCTGGTGCAATACCATAATCGCCTATTGGGTTGAAAATTCTACTCAAGTAGAGAGGTTGTAAGTTCTATTCGTGACAAAGTGCAAGATGATTAATAAAAAAGCAAAATGTAACATATAAGTTACGTAACTTATATGTTACATTTTGCTTTTTGAAGTAGAAGAGGAAATTAACAGAACGGTTAATTTGAGGCATAAAAAAACAGCCTTGCGAGAAGCAAAGCTGTTTGAAATGTTATTTATAAGTGTCTTCAAGTTTCGCCATAAATGCACCTAACCATGTTCCAAATCCTAACATAACAACGCAGGCAAGGTATTGAACGATGTCAAATCCAGCGTAGTTTGTTGGGATGATCATTACAGTTGAAGCAAGCACGATTCCGAAAATGAAGTGGAATAATTGTGGATAAGCTTTCTTAAAGATGTAGTGTACAAGTTTTGAGAAGAGAGCTAATGTTACAAGTCCACCTAATGCGATTGGAAGAATCACACTCATATCTAATGTTTTGAAACCATCTGACATTTGTTTGTACATCCCCATATATACGATGAAGTTTGATGGGCTAAGTCCAGGAACGATAATTCCAAGAGCGATTAATCCACCGGCAATCATCCAAGTGAAGAAGTTAGCTTCAACGCTACCGCCAATTGCATTTTCACCTAAGTAAAGGAGTAAGCATCCACCGACAAATGAAGCAATCAGAATGATAATATCGCGTGTTGAGCGACCTTCTTTTCCAGCTTCTTTCCAAAGAGCAGGGATTGTTCCTACGATACATCCGATAAAGAACCACAGGATGATTGTTTCAAAGTTTCCAAGTAAGTAACTTACGCCAAATGATAAGATAACGATACCTGCAAGAGCACCGATTCCGACTGGTAAGAAGAATAATACGTTCTTCTTGAAGTCTTTTGTCACGTTTGCGAGGAAAGCAATCATGCGTTCATAAAGTCCAAAGATGGCCGCAAGTGCACCACCGCTGACACCAGGGAGGATAAATCCTGAACCGATGAACATTCCTTTGAAGAATCGTAAAAACCAGTCGTTTTTCTTTTGTTTATCTAATTGATGTTGCGTTGATCTTTGTTCCATAATACCTCCAAAAAAATTACTATGTCTTCTATTATACTGCAATTTGATGGATGAGCAAGTATTGTTAAGCTTCTTTTAGAAAACTTACCATTCATTGCGCAGGTATTTATTTTTTGTTATACTTGGGTGTAGGAGTTTTGAAGTTTTTTTGACTTTAAAGTTCACTTAATTTCAAATGTGAAAGGAGTTGGATAGATGAAAATTGCTGTCGTTACAGATAGTACAGCTTATTTAACGAAAGAAGAATTAGCCGAGCTAAATGTATATGTGATGCCGTTGTCTGTTATTTTTGGACAAGAGACGTATCGTGAAGATATAGATATTTCATCTGAAGAATTTTATGCAAAAGTAAAATCTTCTTCAATCTTTCCAACGAGTACACAACCACCAGTAGGAGAAACTTACGAATTATTCCGCGAACTTGCAAAAGATTATGATGCTATTATTCCTATTACTATTTCTAGCGGAATTAGTGGGACTTATCAAACTTGTGTGGCTGTGGCCGATGACATGAAAGATGAAGTGCCGATTTATCCAATTGATTCAGGGATTAGTTGTGCACCTCAAGCAAGAGCTGTAAAATTAGCAGCGGTAATGGCAAAATCTGGAGAGTATTCTCCTTCAGAAATTGTAGAAACTGTTCAACGATTAGTTGATCGTACGACAGCCTACTTTATCGTTGATGATTTAAGCAATTTACAACGCGGTGGACGTTTATCTGCAGGGGCTGCATTAGTGGGTTCTATGTTGAAAATTAAGCCAATCTTGACATTTGTCGATAAAAAAATTGTTCCATTTGAAAAGATTCGCACGCAACAAAAAGCGATGAAACGTATCGAACAATTATTTGCAGATGAAACAGGAACAACAGACGGAGATGGCTATGAATTAGTCATTATTCATGCAAATGCTCCAGAAGCTGGTGAAGCGTGGAGACAAAAAATGCAAGAACAATATCCTAAATTACGAACATCATTGGCCTATTTTGGTCCAGTTGTTGGAACTCACCTTGGTGAAGGGGCTTTAGGCTTCTCATGGGATATCGTACAAGAAAAGAATTTAGAAAAATAAAGAGTGGGGAAACCCGCTCTTTTCTTCATGAAACAGAGGGATACAAATGACACTTGTTGTGAAAAAGATGTTAGCCAATACGCTAAAAGAACTAATGAATGAACGGCCATTGACGAAAATTACAGTACAAGATTTAACGAAGAAGTGCGGTATTAGTCGTCAAACGTTTTATAATCATTTTCATGATATTTATGAATTAGTAGAATGGATTTATTTAAATGAGGCGCATATTACGCTTGGAGAAAATATTTCTTATGAGAATTGGCAAGATGCCCTGGAGGCACTGTTTCAATATATGGATGATAATCGCAACTTTGTTCTTAACACGTATCGCTCTGTTAGTAAAGAAAATGTCGAGCGGCTCTTGCAACGTGAAGTTGAACGGTTCTTGACGGATTTGATTTTTAATGAAATTAATGTCAGTGGCGAAGAAGCAGAGCAAGTACAATTCTCGATTGAGTTTTATACGTATGCACTTGTTGGGGTAGGGCTTGATTGGATTAGCCGTCAAATGCCTGGTACGGCTAAAGAACTTGTTGAAAAAATCGAGCAGGTCATGATTGGAACGATTGTGGCTCGCGTTTCTTAATAAATTACTTTACAATTTTATCTCAATGTCCAAACTTTGGACATTGGGATTTTTTTGTCTATGGTACTTTTGATAAAACGGGAGTAGAGTAATGCATGTAAAGAATAAAACCTGATTTTCAGGAACTAGGAGGAATTACTATGTATCATTCAAACGGAAATTACGAAGCATTTGCCCGCCCTAAAAAACCACAAGGAGTTGACCAAAAATCAGCTTACTTAGTTGGTTCAGGACTTGCATCTTTATCAGCCGCTGCTTTCTTAGTCAGAGATGGCCAAATGAAAGGAGAAAACATTCATATTTTAGAAGAACTTCCACTTGCAGGAGGAAGCTTGGACGGAATCTTAAATCCAACGCGCGGATTCATTATTCGTGGGGGACGTGAAATGGAAGACCACTTCGAATGTTTATGGGATTTATTCAGATCTATTCCCTCACTAGAAGTCGAAGATGCCTCAGTACTAGATGAGTTCTACTGGCTTAATAAAGAGGACCCTAACTATTCTAAATGTCGTGTGATTGAAAATAAAGGGCAACGCATTCCAGATGATGGACAATTCACATTAAGCGATAAGTCAAGTGAAGAAATGGTGAAATTATATTTGATGTCTGAATCTGAATTGCAAGGGTTAAAAATTACCGATGTATTCAGCGAAGAGTTCTTCGAATCAAACTTCTGGACTTATTGGGCTAGTATGTTTGCTTTTGAAAAATGGCATTCAGCCATTGAAATGCGCCGTTACATTTTACGTTTCATTCACCATATCGACGGTCTACCTGACTTATCTGCATTGAAATTTACGAAATACAACCAATATGAATCACTTGTTTTACCGCTCGTGAACTATTTGAAAAAACACAATGTTCAATTCGAATACGATACAGTTGTTAAAAATGTGATTGTTGAACATGATGGAAGTGACATGATTGCCAAAGAACTTGTGTTAGAAGTAGGTGGCGTTTTAGAAACACGTAATTTAACAGAAAACGACTTAGTATTTGTGACAAATGGTAGTATTACTGCTGCGACAACATATGGGGATAACAATACTCCAGCACCAATCTCAAAAGAATTAGGCGGAGCATGGAGCTTATGGAAAAACTTAGCGAAACAAGATGAACGCTTCGGACATCCTGAAGTATTCTGTGAAAACTTGCCAGACCAAAGCTGGTTCGTTTCAGCTACAACAACTGTAAAAGACAAACGAATCGCGCAGTATATTCAAAAAATCTCAAAACGTGATCCTTATGCTGGAAAAGTGGTGACAGGAGGAATCGTAACCGTTCGTGACTCAAACTGGATGATGAGCTACACATTAAACCGTCAACCACACTTTAAAGCACAAAGTAAAGATGAATTAGTCGTTTGGATTTATGGTTTATATTCAGGAATCAAAGGAAACTATGTGGAAAAACCAATCGAAGAATGTACAGGGATTGAAATTGCCGAAGAATGGTTATATCACATGGGTGTCCCAGAAGAATTAATTCATGAATTTGCTAGCGAAGGATGCAACACAGTGCCTTGCTACATGCCTTATATCACAAGCTACTTCATGGCTCGTAAAGATGGCGACCGTCCGCTCGTTGTTCCAAATGGCTCTAAAAATATTGCCTTCATTGGTAACTTCGCTGAAACTCCTCGCGATACAGTGTTCACAACAGAATATTCTGTTCGTACAGCGATGGAAGCAGTGTATACATTGCTTGATGTCGATCGTGGGGTACCAGAAGTGTTCGCTTCAGCTTACGATTTACGAGTTCTTACAAAATCAACAAGCCGCTTGATGGATGGTAAGAAATTAGCTGATGTAAAAGTGCCATTCTTAGTGAAATTATTTGAAAAACGTGCTGCTAAGAAAATTAAAGGTACGATGATTGAAGAACTTCTCAAAGACGCAAACTTAATCTAATGAGTGAAACCTCTCTAAGTCTCTTAGAGAGGTTTTTTCGTATCTGTTGTTGAGGTGATAGATATGAATATCGTTAGAACCAAAACAGGAGAGTTGATTCATGCCACACAAATTAAAGAAGATGAAGCCTATTTTTGCCCGGAATGCGGAGAAGAGGTAACAAAGAAGATTTCTAGAAATGGAGTCGTGTTCTTTGCGCATATTCCAAAGAAACACAGGCAGGAGGAAACTCAGGCACATCAAGAAGGAAAACACCTACTACTAGAGAGTTTGAAGAGTCATGGCTTTCATGCTGAGTTAGAGCCGTATGTGTCGTCTATTGAACAGATTCCAGATATCGTCGTTACAGAAGGCAAGAATGCTTGGTGCATTGAGTATCAATGTAGCGTAATTTCTCCTGAGGATATCGTAGAGCGGACGAAACATTTAAATGAAATTGGAATGTCAGTTCAGTGGATTTTAGGGGAGAATTATGAGAGTCAGCATAAATTGACAGATACCTTTAGCTTTCTAATGAAATATCACCCGCAATTAGGGAATTATTTAATTTTCTTTGTGAAGGGGGAGATGATTTTTCATACGCGAATTAAGATAAAACCTCGATCTCAGCAAATGACTTATCAAATAGTACGGGTACCGCTCTTATCGTTCTCATGGAAAAAGTGGAAGAAGCTTGTCGAAGATTCTGTTCCTGTAAAAGCACACTTAAAACCGAATAGAGAGATGAAATGGACGTCAAGGGACACAATGCTTTTTAAGAAATTAGCGTCTCCACTCACGAGGGCATTTCTCGTAAAGTTATACCGATGCCGTCAAACCATAGAAGAACTTCCCGATTCTTTCTTAACGTTCCCGATTTATACGGAGACGTTTAAGGTGCCTAATCTTGTGTGGAAGGGATATGCGTGGATATTGTTGGAACAAATGGCTTTTGGTGGAGATGTCGAAATGATGGGTTTTATTGAAAGAGTGAAAGAAATCTTGCGACCATTCTTGCGCCCGGTCTCAAATCCAGAAAGTCAGATGGAGGCTTGCATTTGGGAGTTCATAGACGAGCTATTAGCTGATAAAAAAATAAAAATTTCGTATCCAAAATCAAAAATGAACCGTTTGCAAAAAGATGGTAATTTTGGTAAAATATTCATGAGTGTAGAGGGATGAAGAGGCAAATAGAGATAATTATGGTAACTGTATATCCAATTATTTAATCCTTTCAACTATACTTGCAAAAGGCATCTATAGGCATAATTATTTGATGAAGATTTGTCATCATCCTCCTATCTGGGGCTATGGAAAAACCATGGCCCCTTCCTAGTTTGCTAGGGGAATATTGAGGCACAAATGGTGCAGGGAAGGAAGGTATTCATGAAATATTCAGAAGAGGGATTACAATATCATATCCATACACGTAAAGGGGATGTAGGTCGCTATGTGATTTTGCCAGGGGATCCGAAACGCTGTGCTAAAATTGCGGAACACTTTGAAAATGCGCAGTTAGTAGCGGACAACCGTGAATATGTTACATATACAGGATACTTAGACGGAGAAAAAGTAAGTGTGACGTCAACAGGAATCGGTGGACCGTCAGCTGCAATTGCGCTTGAAGAATTAGTACGAAGTGGTGCCGATACTTTTGTCCGTGTTGGAACATGTGGCGGAATTGATATAGACGTTAAAGGTGGCGATATCGTGATTGCGACAGGTGCAATTCGTACAGAAGGAACAACACGTGAGTACGCGCCAATTGAATTCCCAGCTATTGCAAATTATGATGTCGTAACAGCGCTAATTAATGCGGGTAAAGGCTTAGGATACACAACACATGCAGGGGTTGTGCAATGTAAAGATTCATTCTACGGACAACACGAACCACAAGTGATGCCGGTCAGCTTTGACTTGCAAAACAAGTGGGAAGCTTGGAAGCGTCTTGGCGTGAAGGCTTCTGAAATGGAATCAGCAGCGTTATTCGTTGTGGCGAGCCACTTAGGCGTTCGCGTTGGATCTACTTTCTTAGTAGTGGGGAACCAAGAACGGGAAGCATCAGGGTTATCAAATCCAATCGTACATGATACAGAAGCAGCCATTAAAGTCGCGGTTGAAGCACTTCGTAATTTAATTAAAGAAGACCGTGCAAAATATGAAAGAGGGATTATATGGAAATCAAAGAAATATTGAAAACAGTTGACCATACATTACTATTGCCCGCATCTACTTGGAGTGAAATCAAAGAGATTTTAGATGATGCGATGAAATACGAAACTGCTTCAGCATGTATTCCAGCTTCTTTTGTCAAACGTGCGAGCGAATATGTGAATGGAAAATTAGCTATCTGTACCGTTATCGGATTCCCGAACGGCTATAGCACAACAGCAACCAAAGTCTTCGAGACAAAAGATGCTATCCAAAATGGAGCTAGCGAAATCGACATGGTCATTAATATTGGTGACGTGAAAGATGGACGCTTTGATGCTGTAGAAGATGAAATTCGTCAAATTCATGAAGCATGTGGCGGTCATATCTTAAAAGTGATTATCGAAACAGCACTTCTTACAGAAGACGAAATCATCAAGATGTGCGAAGCCGTAACAAAAGCGGGTGCGGAATTCATTAAGACTTCAACAGGATTCTCAACTGCGGGTGCGACATTTGAACATGTGGCGCTAATGAAGAAACACGTTGGAGAAGGTGTTCTTGTAAAGGCCGCTGGCGGGATTTCTAGCATTGAAGATGCCGAAAAATTCATCGAATTAGGAGCAAGTCGTCTTGGAACAAGCCGGATTGTGAAAATCGTGAAGAATCAATCGGTTGAAGAGGGCACATATTAGTCCGAAAAAACCAGATAAAATCTAACTTTCCCAAGTGTCGTCAACCTTGACGGTGCTTGGGATTTTGTGTATAATAATATAACGCAATAAGTGTGGATTTTAATCGGTGTGAGGGTTGAAATATTGTCCAATTCCTTACAAATAAAGGCTTAAAACAAAAGAATTTGCATTTTTCACAAATGACCGCAAACAATTCTTTTGGTTTTTTTTTGTTTAAAAATCGACCGAAATCTTCATTTGTTACGAACTTTTAATAAATGTCATCATATTGTAACATTTATCAATACTAATTATTAGGGGTGGAAGAGTTGGCACATCATGATGTGAAATACGGTAGACACCGTGTGCGTAGAAGTTATGCACGAATCAGTGAAGTATTAGAATTACCTAATCTGATTGAAATCCAAACAGATTCTTACCAATGGTTCTTGGATGAAGGAATCCGTGAAATGTTCAAGGATATTTCGCCTATTGAAGACCATACAGGTAATTTATCATTGGAGTTCTTAGATTATGAATTACATGCTCCAAAATATAATTTACAAGAAGCTAGAAATCACGACGCAAATTACGCGGCTCCAATTTACGTAAAAATGCGTTTAGTGAACAAAGAAACTGGTGAAGTGAAAGACCAAGAAGTATTCTTTGGTGACTTCCCATTAATGACAGAGATGGGTACATTTATCATTAATGGTGCTGAACGTGTAATTGTATCTCAATTAGTTCGTTCACCAGGTGCTTATTTCCATGACAGACCTGACAAAAACGGTAAGCAATTATATGGTTCAACATTAATTCCAAACCGTGGTGCATGGTTAGAGTATGAAACAGACTCAAAAGACATTTCTTATGTGCGTATCGACCGTACTCGTAAAATTCCATTAACGGTATTAGTTCGTGCGTTAGGTTTCGGTTCAGATGAGCTTATCCAAGAAATCTTCGGAGATAGCGAAACATTACGTTTAACTCTAGATAAAGATGTTCATAAACGTATGGATGAATCTCGTACAGAAGAAGCCCTAAAAGACATTTATGACCGTCTACGTCCAGGTGAACCAAAAACAGCTGAAAGTTCGCGTAACTTATTAACAGCTCGTTTCTTTGACCCACGCCGCTATGATTTAGCAGCAGTTGGACGCTACAAAGTCAATAAAAAATTAAACCTAAAAAATCGTTTATTACACCAAACAATTGCTGAGAACTTAGTAGATCCTGAAACAGGAGAAATCGTTGTTGAAAAAGGAACGGTTCTTGAACGTGATGTAATGGAAAAAGTGGTAGAAGTCCTTGAAAAAGGTGCGAACCTATTCACTTTACATCCATCAGAAGACGGTGTTATTAAAGAGCCAGTAATAATCCAAACAGTAGAAGTTTATTCACCAGCTGACCCAGAACGCGTGATTAAAGTCATCGGTAACGGAAACGTGACGGAAGACGTGAAACACGTGACTGCAAGCGACATTATCGCTACAATCAGCTACTTCTTAAACCTTTACGAAGGAATCGGAACAACAGACGACATCGACCACTTAGGAAACCGTCGTATCCGTTCAGTAGGGGAATTATTACAAAACCAATTCCGTATTGGTTTATCTCGTATGGAACGTGTGGTTCGCGAACGTATGTCAATTCAAGACACTGCGACAGTGACACCACAACAATTAGTCAATATCCGTCCAGTCGTTGCGGCAATTAAAGAGTTCTTCGGATCTTCTCAATTGTCACAATTCATGGACCAAACAAACCCATTAGGAGAGTTAACACACAAACGCCGTCTATCAGCGTTAGGACCTGGTGGTTTGACTCGTGACCGTGCTGGATATGAAGTTCGTGACGTTCACTATTCTCACTATGGTCGTATGTGTCCTATCGAAACTCCTGAAGGACCAAACATCGGGTTGATCAACAGCTTATCAACCTATGCGAAGATCAATAAATATGGTTTCATCGAAACTCCATACCGTCGTGTAGACTGGAACACTCATAAAGTTACAGATAAAATTGACTACTTAACAGCTGACGAAGAAGATAGCTTCGTAGTAGCGCAAGCAAACTCTCCATTAAATGAAGATGGAAGCTTCGTGAATGATGTTGTTATGGCGCGTTACGTATCTGAAAACTTAGAAGTGCCAGTAGAACGCGTTGACTATATGGACGTTTCTCCAAAACAAGTAGTTGCAGTTGCGACAGCATGTATCCCGTTCTTAGAAAACGACGACTCAAACCGTGCGTTGATGGGTGCGAACATGCAACGTCAAGCTGTTCCATTGTTAAATCCAAAAGCACCATTCATCGGTACAGGTATGGAATACGTATCTGCACATGACTCAGGGGTTGCCTTGTTATGTAAACGTGATGGTGTAGTCGAATTCGTTGATGCTAAAGAAGTACGTGTACGTACAGCTGATGGCTCATTAGATACTTACCACATCACTAAGTTCCACGGATCAAACGCGGGTATGTGTTACAACCAACGTCCAATCGTGGCACAAGGGGATAAAGTCGTTAAAGGCGAAATCCTAGCAGATGGACCTTCTATGGAAAAAGGTGAATTAGCATTAGGACAAAACGTTCTAGTAGCGTTCATGACTTGGGAAGGTTACAACTACGAGGATGCGGTTATCATGAGTGAACGTCTAGTTAAAGACGATGTGTATACTTCAATCCACATCGATGACTACGATTCAGAAGCTCGTGATACAAAACTTGGACCTGAAGAAATTACTCGTGAGATTCCAAACGTTGGGGAAGACGCATTGAAGAACCTAGACGCAGACGGAATTATTCGTATCGGTGCCGAAGTTAAAGATGGTGACATCTTAGTTGGTAAAGTAACTCCTAAAGGGTTAACAGAACAATCACCAGAGGAACGTTTATTACACGCAATCTTCGGTGAAAAAGCTCGTGAAGTTCGTGACACATCTCTACGTGTACCTCACGGCGGTGGCGGTATTGTCCGTGATGTACGTGTATTCACACGTGCAGCAGGTGATGAATTAGCACCTGGCGTAAACAAATTAGTTCGTGTATATATTGTACAAAAACGTAAAATCAATGAAGGGGATAAGATGGCCGGACGTCACGGTAATAAAGGGGTTGTTTCCCGTATTATGCCGGAAGAAGATATGCCATTCTTACCAGATGGAACACCAGTTGACATCATGTTAAACCCATTAGGGGTACCTTCACGTATGAACATCGGACAAGTGTTAGAGTTACACTTAGGGATGGCTGCTCGTGAATTAGGTATTTACATCGCAACACCAGTATTCGATGGTGCGCAAGATGAAGACGTATGGGGAACTGTTGCAGAAGCGGGTATGGCTCGTGATGCGAAAACAATTCTATATGATGGACGTACAGGGGAACCATTCGATAACCGTGTGTCAGTAGGGGTTATGTACATGATCAAACTTGCTCACATGGTTGACGACAAACTTCACGCTCGTTCAATTGGACCATACTCACTCGTTACACAACAACCTCTTGGAGGTAAAGCGCAATTTGGTGGACAACGTTTCGGGGAAATGGAAGTATGGGCACTGGAAGCTTATGGTGCTGCGTATACATTACAAGAAATCTTAACGTACAAATCAGATGACGTTGTTGGTCGTGTGAAGACTTACGAATCAATCGTTAAAGGTCAACAAATTTCACGTCCAGGTGTACCTGAATCATTCCGCGTATTAGTAAAAGAATTACAAGCTTTAGGTCTTGATATGAAAGTACTGGATGCACAGGATGAAGAAATCAAACTAGAAGATATGGACGAAGACGAAGGAATTCGTTTCAGTGACGTTGAAAGAACAAACGAAAGACGTGCGCAATTAGATGAATATTCAGACCGCGCAGCTGAATTATCAGCAGCAGAAGAAACTTCATCTGAAGACGTTGAAGTAGACGTTGTTGAAGATGATTTTGAAATTGACGAAGAGTAATAGAACTATTGGAATCGTAGGGCAATTCCAAAAGAAAGGGAGGTAGGCCCCTTGATAGATGTAAATAATTTTGAAAGTATGCAGATTGGTTTGGCGTCACCGGAGAAAATCCGTGAATGGTCACATGGGGAAGTTACAAAACCTGAAACAATCAACTACCGTACTTTAAAACCAGAACGCGATGGTTTATTCTGTGAGAAAATCTTTGGACCAACAAAAGACTTAGAATGTTCTTGTGGAAAATTAAAGAAAATTAATAATAAAGGCAAAGTCTGCGATCGTTGTGGAGTTGAAGTTACACGCTCAAAAGTTCGTCGTGAACGTATGGGACACATCGAATTAGCAGCTCCAGTATCACATGTGTGGTACTTCAAAGGCATTCCAAGCCGCATGGGACTTGTGTTAGACATGAGTCCACGTGCGTTGGAAGAAGTCATTTATTTTGCAAGCTACGTTGTTATTGACGCTGGCGACACAACATTAATGAACAAACAATTATTGACAGAACGTGAATACCGTGAAAAACGTGCTGAATTTGGAACTCGTTTCCATGCAGCAATGGGTGCGGAAGCCGTTCAAGAATTATTAAATAAAGTTGACTTAGAGGCTGAAATCGCTGAATTAAAAGAAGAGTTGAAAACAGCTCAAGGTCAAAAACGTACGCGTGCAATCCGTCGCTTAGATATTCTAGATGCCTTCAAAGAATCAGGAAACAAACCTGGTTGGATGGTAATGGATGTTATTCCAGTTATCCCACCAGATTTACGTCCAATGGTTCAATTAGAAGGTGGACGTTTTGCGACTAGTGACTTAAACGATTTATACCGTCGTGTGATTAACCGTAATAACCGTCTAAAACGTTTATTAGAATTAAACGCACCACGTATTATCGTTCAAAACGAAAAACGTATGTTACAAGAAGCGGTGGATGCTTTAATCGATAATGGTCGTCGTGGCCGTCCTGTAACTGGACCAGGTAACCGTCCATTGAAATCATTAAGCCACATGCTTAAAGGGAAACAAGGACGTTTCCGTCAAAACCTTCTTGGTAAACGTGTAGACTACTCTGGACGTTCTGTAATCGTAGTAGGACCAAACTTGAAGATGTACCAATGTGGTCTTCCTAAAGAAATGGCGATTGAATTATTCAAACCTTTCGTAATGAAAGAGTTAGTTGAACGTGAAATCGCCGGAAACATTAAGAGCGCTAAACGTAAAATTGAACGTTTAGATGACGATATTTGGGGAATCCTTGAAGAAGTTATTCGTGAACACCCAGTTCTATTGAACCGTGCACCTACACTTCACAGACTAGGAATTCAAGCGTTTGAACCAACTCTAGTAGAAGGTCGTGCAATCCGTCTTCACCCATTAGTGTGTGAAGCCTACAATGCCGACTTCGACGGAGACCAAATGGCGGTTCACGTACCACTATCTCAAGAAGCTCAAGCAGAAGCTCGCTTACTGATGTTAGCGGCTCAAAACATCCTAAACCCTAAAGATGGTAAACCAGTTGTTACTCCATCTCAAGACATGGTTTTAGGGAACTATTACTTAACAATGGAACAAGAAGGCCGTGTTGGGGAAGGTATGTTCTTCAAAGACATGGACGAAGCAGTATTAGCTTATAACAATGGTTATGTACATTTACACAGCCGTATTGCAGTTCCAGCAAGCTCACTTGCTCATAAACCATTTACGGATTGGCAAAAAGAGAGAATGATGGTCACAACTGTTGGTAAATTATTATTCAACGAAATTATGCCAAACGAATTCCCTTACTTAAATGAGCCAACAATGGAAAACTTAGAAGTAGCTACACCAGATAAATACTTCTTAGAGCCAGGAGCAAACATCAAAGAAGAAATTGCTAAGCGTGATATCGTTTCGCCATTTAAGAAGAAAAACTTAGGTCAAATCATCGCAGAAGTGTTCAAACGATTCCATATCACTGAAACTTCAATGATGTTAGACCGTATGAAAGACTTAGGATATAAATTCTCAACTCGTGCTGGTTTAACAGTAGGGATTGCAGATATTTCAGTTGCTGATAACAAGAAAGAAATTCTTTCTGAAGCACATAAACAAGTCGACAACATCTCTAAATTATTCCGTCGTGGTTTAATTACAGATGACGAACGTTATGAACGTGTTATCGAAACATGGAACAAAGCGAAAGATGATATACAAAAAGCGTTAATTCGCACATTAGGTTCTCGTAACCCAATCTTCATGATGAGTGACTCTGGAGCCCGTGGTAACATCTCTAACTTTACTCAGCTTGCTGGTATGCGTGGACTTATGGCCGCTCCTAACGGTAAAATCATGGAATTACCGGTTACATCAAACTTCCGTGAAGGCTTAACCGTTATGGAAATGTTCTTGTCTACTCACGGTGCTCGTAAAGGGATGACCGATACGGCCTTGAAGACAGCCGACTCAGGTTACTTAACTCGTCGTTTAGTAGACGTTGCGCAAGATGTTATCATTCGTGAAACAGACTGCGGAAGCGATCGTGGTTTAACAATTACTGCGATTAAAGAGGGAAATGAAGTCATTGAAACACTTGAAGAACGTATGTTAGGACGTTACGCACAACGTTCAGTGAAACATCCTGAAACAGGTGAAGTGTTAGTAGCACGTAATGAAATCATTACTGAAGATATTGCTCGTAAGATTATTGAAGCTGGAATCGAAGAAATTACAATTCGTTCAGCCTTCACATGTGATACAAAACATGGTGTATGTAAATACTGTTACGGACGTAACTTAGCTACAGGTTCAGAAGTTGAAGTTGGGGAAGCAGTTGGTACAATTGCCGCTCAATCAATCGGGGAACCTGGTACACAGTTAACAATGCGTACGTTCCATACCGGTGGGGTTGCCGGAGACGATATTACTCAAGGTTTACCTCGTATCCAAGAAATCTTCGAAGCTCGTAATCCTAAAGGGGTTGCGACAATCAGTGAAGTAGCGGGTGAAGTCGTTTCTATCGAAGAAAATGCTGGAAGTCGTACAAAAGAAATTACGATTAAAGGCTCTACAGATACTCGTTCTTACACAGTTCCATTTACAGCTCGTCTAAAAGTGGAAGAAGGACAAATCATCGATCGTGGTGCTCCATTAACTGAAGGTTCTATCGATCCTAAAGAATTATTACGTGTTCGTGACGTATTATCCGTTGAAAACTACTTATTACGTGAAGTACAAAAAGTATACCGTATGCAAGGGGTAGAAATCGGCGATAAACACGTTGAGGTAATGGTTCGTCAAATGTTACGTAAAGTTCGCGTAATGGATCCAGGTTCAACAGAAATCCTTCCAGGAACATTACTTGATATTGCAGACTTTACAGAACGTAACCGCTCTGCAATCATGAACGGTGAAGTACCTGCGACAGCTCGTCCTGTATTATTAGGTATTACAAAAGCTTCATTAGAAACAAACAGCTTCTTGTCTGCTGCATCATTCCAAGAAACAACTCGTGTCTTGACAGATGCTTCTATCCGCGGCAAGAAAGACCACTTACTCGGATTGAAGGAAAATGTTATCATTGGTAAGATCATCCCTGCTGGTACAGGTATGGCTCGTTACCGCAATATGGAAACAAGTACTTCAGAACCAGTATTATCAGTGGAACAAACAGAAGTTCTTGTTGGAGAACCAACTCCTTCTGAAGAAGACACAAATGAATAATCTGTGAATTCAAGCACCCTATTGATGGTTTCAATAGGGTGTTTTTTCTTAGATTATTCATAGAAGTTTCTTTGAGGTTCTAACAAAATAGTGTATAATAGCGGAAACTTAAGAATGGAGTGAAAAAATGAAAAAAACAACAAAAATCTTAAGTCTTGCAGCCGCAAGCCTATTAGCAGCCTGTTCAAATCAAGCTGCACCAGCAAAAGAAACTACGACTGCTGCTCCTGAAACAACAGTGCAACAGACAACACAAGCTCCTGCTACAACTGTGACAGCCACTACAAGTACAGCTAATACAGCTACTACTTCAAGTGCAGCGACAAATTCTAGTCAGTCTATGGGAAGTCAAAATGCAATGCAGAAAGAATTGATTGACACTTTCAAAAAAGCTTTCCCTGATTTAGACATTACCACTATCGAATTTGTAAATGGGATGTATTATGAAATTGAAGCAATCAACGATACAAAAGAATATACGTATCGCTATGATAAAGCTACAAAATCATTCTCTAAATATGCTGAAGTACCAGCTGATCCAGGTGAAAGAAATGAAGAGAAAATTGACACAGCTTCATTGAAACAAGTGGATGATATGGCTGCTGTCGCTCAAAAAGAATACCCTAACGGTTCTATCCGTGAGTGGAGTGTTGACAGAGATGATGGTGAAGTCATTTGGGAATTTGACATTTATCTAGGTGCAAATGATGATGTCACTGTTAAAGTTTCGAATGCTACAGGAAAAGTAACAGAAATCGATCGTTAAGAAATATTCCTTACCCCGTCAAGGATTGGGTTTCCAATGCTTGAGGGGGTATTTTTTTACACAAATTAAGAAATTATCACGATTAAATAATTAAGAAAAGATTAAGTTTTCTGAAAATAGAGAAACTTGAGCGGTTAAAAAAACGAATAAATTCATGAGATAGTGGGAATTAATAGTTTATAAAGGAAATAAATCATTAAAAAACGTCAAATATATAATATTTTAAATAAAAACTAAAAACGCTATCAAAAAAATGTGAAAGGTAGTATAATAAAAATGAATAAATGAAAGATAGGGGTAGTGTATATGAGTCAAGAATTGTACCAAATGATACCGTTGCTTCTTAAGAAGGTAAAAAAGCAAACAGAACTCAAAAATGCTGCCTTTGCTTTCCAGAATAAGACGGGAGCCGTTAAGTTTTTCTTTCTAATTGAAAAAAATCAACCACAAGATTTTCGCTTATTATACTTTAAGAACGAAGAGGAACTTGTTCGATATCGACTTTCTGAAAGACTTGTTTCGATGTCGGATGAGGTTGTTGGAGAAGAAAAACCAGAAGCATTTTGGTTTCGAAAAGGCATCGAAGTTCAGTTTGTAAAGCGAAGTGAATTTGATGAAGGCGAAATGGAATACTTAAAGCAAAAAGGGTATCCTGTGAAAGGAGCTAGAGAATTACCAATTATCTCAAGCTTCAATGAACCATTTGATCTTTTTGCCGATTTAAAAAAGTCTGAAATTACTTTTGTACAGCGAATCACTACAGTATTACTTCAAGAAGGAAACTGGGAAGAAATTCTAAAAGCGGCGAAAGTTCTTAAACAAAAAGAGGATTTTTACTCTGTTTTAGAATATAACCAAAAAACAAAACAAATAAAGTCTCTAGGAATCACTCGTAAGGAGATGAGTTTCGATTCGATTGAAGAACTCAAGCCATTTTTCCAAGTGAAGCCTGAACCCATTGTTGTTAGTGATTTTTCACTTCTGAGAGCTAAAAAGATGATTCAAGGAATTCTTACAGGTAGCTGTGAAATTCAATTGACACTTTCTCCAATTGCTGCGATGGGCTTCTATAAAAAAGGTGCTTTTATGCTGGCGATGGCCGATGAGAGAGAAATCATCTTTTTACAAGAAACAGATTTAGATACTAAAGCCATTCAAAATTATATTTTAGAAATCATCATGATGATGGAGGCAGTCCCACGTAGATTTATTACGAGTGGCCCTTTTGCAATGCGACTTTCGAATATGATTGATCAATTACTAAAACGCCTTGGAACAGATATCGTCATACTGGATGAACTTCCAACGATGAATCGTTACTCCAATTTAGCGAAAATGGATCTTCTATTGTCGCAAACCGATATTGATAATCTTCTCTTTTAAGGAAACGTCTGGAAACCCGTGCCCCCTCTTTACGTTTCCTCTAGTGTAGGTCAAAGGAGAGGCCAGAACTCAAACCTTTCTCAATGAGTTCCTATGGCTCCCACGCAAAGTTGATTCGGCTTAAACAAAGAATCAAAGCTTTGTTTAAGTCAATCAACTAGTGCGATAATTTTTTTGAAATTGAACTCCCTTTAGAACCTTACAAAAAGACCTATTCAATGAATAGGTCTTTTTGATTAGATTTCGTATTCGGTATATTTTGTACCAAGACTATCAAAAGTGACTTGGTTTTGCAGGAGCTCAATGATTTCTGCTTCAAAGTGTTCCACTTCTTGAACGGGCAGGCTACAAGTAAATTGCACGTCGTTTAGAAAGACTTTATCTACAATTGGAATCTGTTGAGTTTGGCAATAATATTCCACTTTTCCTACATGAGCATAGTTGAAAGTAAGTGAGAGTTGTGCCTCAAGCCGACATTCTACCACTCCTATGGCTTTCAGGCCCTCACTTACAGCCCCAGAATATGCGCGAACGAGCCCACCAGCGCCTAGCTTTGTACCGCCAAAGTAACGAGTGACTACCACAGCAATGTCTTTTAATTCATTTTTCTTCAATACTTCTAGCATAGGAACACCTGCTGTTCCGCTAGGCTCACCGTCATCCATCGCGCGCTGTACTTGGTCGTTTTCCCCAATGAGAAAAGCAGAGCAGTTATGCGTTGCCTTCCAATGTTCTTTTTTGATAGCTTGGATAAATTCGAGCGCTTGTTCTTCGTTCGTTACTCGCTGAAAATGCGCAATAAAACGAGACCCCTTAATCTCGATTTCATTCGTCCCAGCTTCTTTAATCGTTTTATATCTCTCTAACATTCTTTCCCCTCACTTTGGTATTAGTATAGCATAAATTTTCTTTTTCGTTTAAGTGTCAAAAATATAGAATTTTTACGAATAAAAGAGATTTTTCTTCACAAATTTATATTGTTGGTTATAAATAAGAAGAGTATAATGAAAGCGTAAACAAAATAGATTGTGAAGATAAAGAGCTAGAATCATGAAAAGAAGAAATAAACGAATCGTCTATCTTTTTGTAGTTTTTTGTTTTTTATTATCGCTAGGTAAAATAGCTGCGGAAAGTTGGACAACCGGATATATCAGTGTTCCACCTTTAGGCCAATCCGGATATACGGAGGAATATAACGTAAAGAACAATGAATCTAGGTGGGCAGGTTTTTGGGGAGATTCACTACCTAATTCTTTTGGATACACTGCTACTCTTGTAAATTCAGGAAAATATATTCGTTCAGATACTGTTGAACTTAAAAAATTAGAAACTACATGGGCGGATAATAATTCTGGGAAACCTGGATATTATTACTATGCGAAAGTTACTTCAAGATTTTATGAACCAAGCTGGAGTCGAGTAACACTACAATTCACAGCTGCTTACGATACAGAATAATTATTAGTAGGTGAAAAAAATGGTATTTTATAAAAATAAATGGTCAATGTTCTCAATCATTTTCTATTGGATACTTTCCATCGTTATGATTCTAAACTATATTCATTATCATCTGTCTACGGGACATTTTGGAGGAGCTGAAGGAGGAATACCACTATTTTATGAAATTATATTCAGCTCCATTCAGGTAGTGGATGCTGTATATGGTTTTGTAGCATTCATGATTCCACCGCTATTCTTTTCTCATGAATGTATCAGACAAAGGATAACACATTGCGACTATTTACAATCTGTGAGATTACGACATAAAAAAACATTCTTTTCACCACTTATATCAAAACAATTTAAAACGAACTTTATCATAATCTATTTTGTTTTCTTAGTGAAAATGTTTCTTCAGGCGATATTAGTTCATTTATTTTACTCACCATTTATTTTCGAAGAGAGTAGTTCTTATTTGACGTGGTCTTTCACGATTAACTTCTCGACAAATAGTTTTATTAATTTAATCTGTACGATAGTAATAATTCCCTTAGGATACGCCATTTTCTATTCATTTGTTTTTTCAGTTGGATTGTTCCTAAAACGATATATCATTTATTTATGCAGTGGATTGTTATTAGTGATTATATCGCTTTTATCAGCAATGGTTATAGGTGGAATTTCTCCGATTATCGGCTATTCAATTTGTGTTTTATCACTCATTCAACCAGGAATGTACACATTATTAGGAGAAACTATTTCTCATTCAGCCTGGGTTGTTTTTGTATATCCTGCGATATTTTATAGTCTTTTGACGATTCTCCTATTAATTATCAGAAGAAAGATGGATTTGAAGGAGGGGTATTAATGGATGAACTCCTCATTGGAAAAAGACAACAATGGGTGTATGGATTATCGATTGTTTCTGGAGTCTCTTTTGTTTTAAAAGGGCAAATTTTCGGTGATTTAATACTGGACTTATTGTCTTCCCATTTTACAGCATATTTCTCAGACACCGTATTATTAGTTTTACTAGGGGTTGTCATTTGGAGACGACATCATATACGTTACCTTCTCATTCAAAGAGTTGGAGAGAAAAACTATCAGTTTTATCAATTGGGAACAGTGTTAGTTTCAGTTGTTTGTTATTATGTTGCTCAATTCTCCTTAGTGTTACCATTCCAAATGATGAATGGACAAGCATTTTCAAAGGAGATGCTGATATTTGCTCTATTAAAAAGCGTGTATTTAATTTGTTCGGGATTAATCATCTATACGATTTCTATTGGGTGTAATAGAAATATGGCTATTATTGGTTCTATCCTATTTTCATTAACATCTCATTTTACGATATTCTATCTATTACCAGTGTGAAGGGGAGGTACTCATGTTAGAACTAAAAAATGTATCCAAAAAATTTGGGTTTCAAGTGATTTTAGAAGAGGTCGATTTCAAAATTGAACAAGGAGAGCTTATTCACATTGTAGGAGCTAATGGATGCGGAAAGTCTACTTTATTTAAGCTTTTTTGTGATATTTTGGAGCCGGATAGAGGTGAAGTTGTTGTAGATAGTGATGTACGAATTGGAGCTTTGATTGAGAATCCAGCGTTCATGGAAGAAAGTAGTTTAAAAACGAATCTTAAATTTTTAGCCTCTATCAATAAAAATTACAATGAATCGAAAATAAGAGAATTAGTGAATAATTTCGATTTAGATTTTGATAGTAAAGTTCACGTGAAAAAATATTCCGTTGGAATGCGTCAGAAAATGGGGATTATTCAAGCTGTGATGGAGGATCAAAATTTAATTTTATTAGACGAGCCAACTCGAGGTCTAGATAAAAAATCACTAGATCAGTTTCATCAATTAGTTCAACAGCTTCATGAAGAAGGGAAATCGATTGTGATTGCTGCTCATGATAATTTGGCCGAATTACAGTTTGATAAGGAATATTTGATGGAAGAAGGGAAGCTGATTCTTCAATGAAACAGTTATTTCCCATTCGAGAGTGGGTTCTCTATATTTTTGGTTTGTTAATAGTATGGAATTTGTTTCATCCATTACCGTCGTTTTATATCGAAGCTCACTTCAGTTTTATACCCGTTACCTTTCTTTTTGGCCATCTTTTAAGTGTTTTCTTAATGGTAATGGAAGTTCTTATTTTGATGTATTTTATTAATGAGTATGAGAGCATGCGACTTTTGATACTAGTTCGAAGCCGAAGCCGCGTTTTTATAGGACGAATATTAGTGAGGATGATGTGGGCTTCTGTATTTTTAATGTTCTGCATCAAGGCAATTTTATTTTTCGAAATCGGAGGGGTTCATCCCCTTGTATTAGGTTCGTTACCCATTCTGTTTTCAGGGATGACTCTACTAGCAATATTCATTCAAGACTCTAAAAAAACGTTATTTTTAAGCCTGATTTTAGCCGCACTTATTAGACTAGGATGCTTTTACCTAATTGGGTAGGCAGGAGGATATCTCCTGCTTTTTTTTAATGGTCAAATATGGTAGTATAGAAAGGCAGTATATGACTGGGGGAGTACGTATGATTCAGGTAACATTGATGGTTAGAATGACGTTAATTATTGCTTTTATCGTACTGAGTTACTGGGCGCTTCAAGGAATTCAAATTGAAAAAATTCTGAAAAAAGGGCGCGTACAAGAAGCACGAATCCTCTTTTTACTCATCGCCATTTGGATGGGCGCAAGTATAGCAAAAGTCATATTCGATTTATCGGACTATTTAAATCAGTATATTCAAAATGTGATACAGTAATTGGATTGAGTTTTCGGAGGTTATTTCATGGAAAAGATGATTGTTCGCGGTGGCGATACACGTCTTCAAGGGACAGTAAAAGTTGAAGGAGCTAAAAATGCGGTATTACCGATTTTAGCAGCAAGTATTTTAGCAGATAAAGGCGTTACTCATTTAACAAACGTACCGAATTTATCAGATGTACATATGATGTTAAACGTATTAGGAAGCCTAAACGTATTAAGCACATTTGATGAAGAAGAAAAAGCGATTACGTTGAATGCCACAAAAGATATTACAACGACTGCTGCTTTTGAATATGTAAGTAAAATGCGTGCGTCAATCGTTGTTATGGGACCACTATTAGCTCGTTTTGGACATGCGCGTGTGGCGATGCCAGGTGGGTGTGCTATCGGTAGTCGTCCAATCGACCTTCATCTAAAAGGGTTCGAAGCGATGGGAGCAACGATCGTTCAAACAGAGGGATATATTGAAGCGCATGCAGATGAACTTCATGGAGCTCGTATTTACTTAGATTTCCCATCAGTTGGCGCCACTCAAAATATCATGATGGCCGCAACATTAGCAAAAGGAACTACTCACTTAGAAAACGTAGCTCGTGAGCCAGAAATCGTAGACTTAGCTAATATTTTAAATAAAATGGGTGCTAAAATTGTAGGTGCAGGGACTGAAAATATGCGTATCGAAGGGGTAGAGCGTTTAGATGGAACCATCCATTCAATTATCCCGGACCGTATTGAAGCAGGAACTTTCATGGTCGCAGCAGCGGTAACGAAAGGAAATGTGTTTATTGAAGATGCAATTGCAGAGCACAATCAACCATTAATTTCTAAATTAGGGGAAATGGGTGTTCAATTTATTGAAGAGGAAGATGGCATTCGTGTGATTGGTCCAGATTCATTGAAACCAACCGATGTGAAAACATTACCTCACCCAGGATTTCCAACAGATATGCAAGCGCAAATGACGATTGCCCAATTGCTAGCAACAGGAACTAGTACGATGACGGAAACAGTTTTCGAGAACCGTTTCAATCATTTAGAAGAAATGCGTCGTATGGGAGCTCAATTCCGTATTGATTCCCACACTGCTGTGATGACGGGTGCTTCTGTCTTGTCTGGTGCAGAAGTAAAAGCAACGGACTTACGTGCAGCTGCGGCATTAATTATTGCGGGTATGGTCGCTAAAGGATATACAAGAGTCACAGAATTACAGTTCTTAGACCGTGGATACTTTGAATTCCATGAAAAATTGCGTGCTTTAGGAGCAACGATTGAACGTGTGAACGAACCAGAAGGCCAAGCGTTCAGTAATGAAGATTTAGAAAGACTATTTGCAGTATAACATCATAAGGACGTAAGGAAGAGATTTCCTTCGTCCTTTATTTCTTTTATGCGACTTAGTGGACTAAAAAGACTAGGATGTAAAAGAAGAATCGTTTAATTTTTTGTAAAAGGTCAAAAACTTTTATGTGGATTTAAAAGTTTTTGTGGTACAGTATAATAGATTCAATTTAAAAGGAGGATTGTATGAACGAAGAATTTAATGAAAAAGATTATGTCGATCACGTGACACATAATCAAGAACAAGAAGAGACAGTCGAACATCGTCATACAGAAGAGCCTACACAACAATCGATTATAAAAAGAGTTTGGAATCATAAGATTATGTTAGCCATTCGTCGTTTTTGGAGAAAATTCCATGTCACGAAATTAATTCTTGTCCTCATGCTTACGGCTATTACGGCATTTTCAGCATTTTTAGTCTATACCGCTAAAACTACTGATGTTAGTGGCTTAAGAGCTGGGATGGTACAAGTAACAGAAGTTTATGACCGTAATAATCAAGAAGCGGGAGTTTTAAATATCAATAAAGGAGAATTTGTGACCATCGATCAAATCTCTCCAAATATGATTAATGCCCTCGTTTCTACTGAGGATAAGCGGTTCTATGATCACCATGGGTTTGATCCAATGGGGTTCTTACGTGCCACATTCGGGTTATTACTCAATCGCGGTCGTGTCACAGGTGGAGGAAGTACCATCACCCAACAGTTGGCTAAGAATGCCTTTCTAACACAAGATCAGACGTTTTTAAGAAAAGCAAAAGAACTCTTTTTAAGTTTTGAGCTGGAAAAGAAATATTCGAAAGATCAAATTTTAGAGATGTATTTAAATAATGCCTACTTTGGCAATGGCGCATACGGAATTGAAAATGCGTCTTTACGTTACTTTGGTAAAAGTGCCAAAGATTTAACCATCAGTGAAGCTGCCGTATTAACCGGAAGCTTAAAGGCACCTAATGTGTATAATCCAATCGATGATATGGAAGCAACGGTGAAACGTCGTGCTACAGTGTTACAATTAATGGTGACTAATGGGAAAATTACGCAAGAGGAAGCGGATAAAGCCGGAGCGGAAGTCATTACGGTTCAAGACGCTTATGTAGCAAACTCTCGTTATAAATATCCTTATTATTTTGATGCTGTCATTAACGAAATTACTAATAATTATGGGATTAGTGAAGAAGAACTGCTAAATAAAGGGTATAAAATCTATACTGGCTTAGACCAAAAGATGCAAGCAGATATGGAAGAAACCTTCTCCAATAGTTGGTTATTCCCGAAAGCTAGTGACGGAACGATTGCTCAGGCGGCTTCTGTGGCTATGGATCCACAGAATGGAGATGTTCTAGCAACGGTTGGAGGACGTACGAATGAGAAACATACCTTCCGAGGATTTAACCGTGCCACTCAACTACAAGCACAACCCGGTTCTACGTTTAAACCATTAGCTGTATATACTTCTGCACTGGAAGAAGGATACCAACCGAATTCTGTACTTGTGGATGAGAAACGTTCTTATGGGTCAGACAAATATACTCCAGAAAACTGGAATAAACAGTATCAAGGAACTGTTACGATGACAGAAGCGTTGAACCAAAGTTGGAATGCTCCAGCAGTGTGGTTATTAGATAAAATTGGTTTGAAAAAAGGAATCGAAAAAGTCCATCAATTTGGAATTGAAACCGATCCAGGAGATGAATATTTAGGGATTGCTTTAGGAGGACTTACAAAAGGGGTTTCTCCAATCCAAATGGCCTCAGCCTATACAGCCTTTGCCAATAAAGGTGTCCGTACGAAACCTCGTTTTGTTACTAAAATTGTAGATGCAAACGGGAAAGTCATTGTCGATAATACAGCGGTTAAAGACAATCGTGTAACGACTGAAGAAGTAGCTAAGAAGATGACAAGCATGCTTTTAACAGTCTATGGTCAAGAAGGGCTAGGAGCTCCATTTTCCCCTTCAGGTAAAATTATTGCCGGCAAGACAGGAACTACAGAAGCTCTTAATAATGAAAATGGTTCTAGGGACCAATGGATGATTGGATACACGCCGGATGTAGTGGTGGCAACTTGGATGGGGTATGACCAATCCGGAAACTATTCTTTATCTGCTTCTAGCAGAGAAGGGGTAGGGCCACTCTTTAAACTAGAGATGGAAGGCTTACTCCAATATACAGCCAATACAGCCTTTAATGTAGAGCCTGTAAAAACGAAACAATCAAATCAGAAAAATCAAAATAATACGCTAGATAATTTTATTCAGGATGCCCAAAAGACTGGAGAACAAATCTGGAATCAACTTCAGGAATGGGGTAAAAATATCTGGAATAAATTTAATAATCGATAGTACGAATGTACGTTCGTATTTGTAGTGTAGTAGACGACGATATGTTATAATAAAACAAAACAATCAGGAGGATGAAAGATGAGTAATATTTATGATACAGCAAACCAATTAGAACGTGATTTGCGTGATTTAGCTGAATTCAAAACTGTAAAAGAAAGCTTCGAAGCCATTGAAGCAGATGAAACAGCAAAAGCATTATTCGATGAATTCCGTCAAGTGAATATCGAATTACAACAAAAACAATATTCAGGACAAGAAATTACGGAAGAAGATATTCAAAAAGCTCAAGAATTAGGACAAAAAGTGAGCGAAAATGAATATATTAAAGCGTTGATGGAAGCGGAACAACGTTTGAATACGATTATGCAAGACATTAACCGTATCATTACAAATCCACTTCAAGAGCTTTATAATGGTAAATAGTTCAATCAAACGGTTTTAATAAGAATCGATCCAAAGCATATTTTCTTTGAACGCACGAAAGACGGTTCAGGAAAATATGCTTTTTTTGAAGAAAAGAAAGGAGTAACTAGAATGGTCAAATTGATCCATGCATCAGATGTCCATCTGGGGATTACTTATGCAGGTATTGGAAAGAATCATCGTGAAATCGCAAGGGAGTTAAAACAGGCTGCATATGATGCTTTTAAAACAGTTGTAGATAAAGCCATTGAAGAAGAAGTGGATGCGCTTGTTTTATCTGGAGATTTATTGGATAGCCAACGGACGTTTATTAAAGAAAAGTTATTTCTTCAACAGCAACTGAATCGGCTGGCTCCTTTTAGGATTCCCGTTATTTTAGCGCTTGGCAATCATGATGCAGGGACTCCTTATGTGCCTGGAGAGCATATTTATACTTTTGGAAATACTGTAGAAACAATTGAACTAGAGACAAAAATGGGGGAACGGGTGGCCTTTAGTGGATTTAGTTATGATATTCCTGTTATCTCTGAACGAAAAATACAAGAGTATCCTATCAAGAGTCCGCACTGTGATGTTCATGTTGGGGTTTTACATGGTGAGGTGACTTCTTCCAGTGGGCGCTATGCTCCTTTTTCAATTCCTGAATTAAGAGTTAAAAACTATGATTACTGGGCGCTAGGGCATATTCATCATTGCCAAGAAGTATCACAGAATCCATGTGCTTGGTATAGTGGAACGACACAGGGAGCTGACCGATCTGAGAGTGGAGAAAAAGGAGCGCTTTTAGTCGAAATCACTTCAGGGTGTCCTCCACAGATTCACTTTATTGAGACGAGTAAGAAGGATTGGATGGACGTGACAATAAGGATTACAGAAAGGGCTCGTTTAGAAACAGTTCCTTATCTCATTGTAGAGAATCTTCCAAAAGTAGAAAAACGTAGCCTCGTTACAGTCTTTTTGCAAATACAAGAGTCGCTGTTCACAAGAGAAGAGTTACAGCAACTCTCACTGGTAGTGAATTCTTTATTGGAACAAAGAGGCTCACTTGTGAGTGTAATGAGTATTAGAGAACGAATGATAGAGCCTTTACGCGGCGTCTCTGGAATCTCTTTAGTAGGGGAGAAGGATTCTACGATTTTTTCTGAAATGGAGATTGCAAAGAGCGGGTTTGCCAATCAATGGATGAGGGAGTTTCTCCATCAAGAAGATGTCCAAGAAGAGATTCACGAACGTGCGATGCGTTTATTAGAAGCTCGCTTTTTAGGAAGGGAGGAAGGTTAATGTATATTTCAAAAATCGAAATCGATCATTTTGGAAAATGGGAACATGAGACGTTTACCTTCCATCCGAACTTACAAGTCGTTCAAGGGCTGAACGAATCTGGGAAGACGACCATTCGAAGATTTATCGAACAAATGCTCTTTGATTTTAAGCAAAAGAAGAATGGGGTGTATCCTTATCAGCCACTTCATACGAATACGCGGGGCGGGCGAATGTGGATTGAAGATGAAGGACTAGGGTCTCTCATCATTGAAAGAACTGCAGTAGGTTCTCAAAAGAAATTAGTATTAAAATCGGCCGAAACGGGTCAGGCGTTACCAGAGTCTATGCTGGAGCGCATCCTTCACGAATTAACATTGAGTGAGTACCATTCTCTTTTTGGATTTAATGAGGAGGAGTTACAACAAAACGTCTTTAGTAATGAAGAAGAAATGCATCGCTTCTTATATAGTCTCAGTGTGATGGGACATAAAGGGGCATATGAACAGAGTCAAAGTCTATTGAACGATGCGAATAAACTATACCGACCTCAAGCCAAAAAACTAGAACTCAATGAGCGAATCGATCGACTCGAGGACTTAACGAATCGTTTGTCGCAAACAAAAAGCGAGAATACACTCTATGAAGGATATCTTCATGCTATTAAAGGGCTCCAACAAGAAGAAGAGGAATTGACGACAAAACTTTCCAAGATTCAAAACAGAATAGATGCTTTAGAAGAAAAGCATACCTATTTTGATGCATTGGAAGAATACCGCGCCATTGAAGGACAGTACGAGTTACCAAAAGAATATGACCATTCTAAGGCGATAGAGGCGAATCATTGCTTACGTTCGTTTGAAAAAGAAATCGAACAGACAAAAGAAGAGTTAAAACGAACAGAAGACCAAGTTCAAACTCTAGGGGAAGCTACAGAAGACACAGAGCTTGAAGCACTTTATACAAAAGCTCAAAGTGTGGCTGCTATTGAAGAACGTACCTTTGAATTGGAACGTGAGTTGAAGACTCATCCTGGAAATATCGGTGTTCAAAGAGAAGGTGTTCAACCGTTTACAGAGGCCGAACTCGCCAAATTCGATGCAATGCAAAGGGAAAATCAACCTACTACGTCGATGCGGATTGAAATACTCATAGGGCTGATTGGAATTATCGTGATGATTGTTGTTGGATTTTTAACCAATCAAGTACTAGCAAGTGTGATCATTGCTAGCGGTCTTGGGGTTGCAGGAGCTTTCTTTTTACAAAAAAACGGACAGGTCATTTCTCCAAAGAGCAAAAGAGAGAATGAACGTGTTCAACAAATTCTCTTGGATAAAGGCATTGAAGTGACCTTAGAAGATGCCAAACGCTTTATTAGCCGAAACGAAGGACGTAATGTTAATGATTTCATACAAAAGAAGGCACAGTGGAATCAGTTGGAAGAAAGACTTTCAGCATTTAAAGAAGAAACTCAAGACTTCTGGAAAAATGAACAGATCACAGCACCGGCAACTGTCCAGCAACAACTAGGAATCATTCGTGAAGCATGGATGAATTCTCAAAAAAGAGAAGCCAAAATGGAACAACTCCAAGAAAGTATCCTGAAGAAAGAGCAACATTTAGCGCAATTAGAACAAGATGCAATAGAAGTAAGAGAGGAATTGCTAAATAGCTTGCGTCCTCTTGGCATTACAACGATAGAAGCCTTTAGAAGTCACCTGGCAACTCTGGACCATCGAGTAGCCTTGTCACAAAAAAGAGCCTATATTGAAAAGCAAGTCGCTATTTTCTCGAGTGAAGAGAAAGAAAGCTTGCATCGTGAAATGCTTGAAGAAGAACTTCAAGACGAGGTTTTCACGAAGGCGCAGTTGGAAAGTAGACGTAAAGAAGTCAGAGACCAACTAGTAAGTCTCCAAACAAAGGCGGAACTATTGGAAGAAGATGAGCAGGTAGAAGATCTTCAAATGGAAGCGGACTTTGAACGATTCGAAGCTCAGGAAGCGATGAAGGATTGGGCAACTCAAGTGTATGCTGCAAAATGGATCTTAAAGCAACTAGATGAAAAGGTTCCGACGAAAGTTCCATTGATTGTAGAGGAAGCGAGTCGTATTTTTAGCCGATTAACAAGGGGACAATATACGAAGATTCATTTGAGCGATACACAGGCGAAAGTACAGCAGCAAAATGGTCAGTGGATGGAAGCTTTCTATCTTTCAAAAGGGGCATTGGACCAATTGTATATTGCGATTCGATTTGCCTTTATTTTCCAATTAGCTAAGAAAATGAAAATTCCGGTTCTGATTGACGATGGATTCGTAAACTTTGATAGAGAACGGCTATCGATTATGATAGAATTAATGGAAGAGCTATCTCGTGTAACACAAGTATTTTACTTTACTACGGAAGTTCCTACAGAAATTTCAAAAGAGAACATTCTAAAGTTGAGCTAAAGAGAAAGAGGGTCAATTATGACAAAGAAATTGTATGAATATAATGTAGATGAGAGCTTTGAGATTTTCCTACTCATTAAATCTGCGGATGTACGAATGGCCAAAAATGGGAAACCTTTTATTGCGTTTACCTTCCAAGATCAGTCTGGTCAAATGGATGGGAAGTACTGGTCCGCAACCTCTGAAGATATTGAAAAATATGTTCCAGGAAAAGTGGTTCTTTTAAATGGAAAACGGGAACTATACAATAATTCTCCGCAAGTCAAAATTGTGAGTCTTCGTCTAACAGATGCGTCAAAAGGAGAGCCGACTTCTGCAAGCTACTTTGTTGAACACGCTCCGATGACCAAACATGAAATGGAAGAAGAATTCAATCAATTAATGTTTGAGATTACAAATCCGTATTTTAGAAGAATTGTCCATAATATTCTAGGGAAATATCAAGAAGACTTTTTTGAATATCCAGCAGCTAAACGTCATCATCACGCCTTTGTAGGAGGGCTAAGCTACCATACATTATCCATGTTGCGTTTAGCTAAATCGATTGCAGGTCAATATCCTCAAATCAATCGTTCACTATTATTTGCGGGTGTTATTATTCATGATGTCGGCAAAACCATGGAACTATCAGGGGCTATTGGAACAGAGTATACCTTGAAAGGGAACTTACTCGGGCATATCGTGATTATGGACGAAGAGATTACAAAAGCTTGCGAAGAACTAGGAATTGACGAAAATCAAGAAGAAGTTCTCTTGTTGAAACATTTAGTGTTAGCGCATCATGGAAAGTTAGAGTACGGCTCGCCAGTTCGACCACAACTACTTGAAGCTGAGGTATTGCACCATATCGACTTATTAGATGCGACAATTACGATGATGTCGAATGCGCTGGATAAGACAGAACCTGGAGCATTCTCAGAACGCGTATTTGGTTTAGATAACCGCTCATTTTATAAACCATTATCCAATGAGTAAGAAAAAGTTCGATAGTATTCGTAAATAGAGAAGCCATCACTATCACTAGCAAAACTCCAACCGACATTCATTTAATTGAGGTGTGAAATGAAAACATTGGGTTCAAAGAGACTATTAAAATTGATTTTACAATTTGCGATAAGCCTTGTGTTATTAGGGCTATTATGGATTGTGTTTAGTTTTACTCGTCCAAAATATAATGAGGATGCTTTGTTTTCTTATGAAATCATCAATCAATCAAATCAGAATATTGAAGAATTGATTATTGGTGAATATTCCGAGAACGACATTAACTCTCCGGAGGATCGAGTGTATTTAAAAAATCTAGCAGCTCATTCTAGAACAAAAGGAGCAGTAGACATTTCTAAATCAGAAAGAAGTGTTTCTCCGTTCTATTTAGATTATGTATATCAAGGGAAAAGAAAAACATTGCTAAAAACGGTATCGGTTGAAACTAGGCCAAAAGGACTTCATATCACTATCACTATTAAGGATGTGGATAATGAAGGCTACATGACGGGGACTACCGAAATTAATTCATTTATTTTTGAAAAAAGAGAATTTACTCCAGAAAGTATAAAAAGAGCAGAAAAAGCTAATAGTACACCATGAAAAATAGTTAGGGTGGAATTAAGAGGAATTAAGCTAATCTAAAGCTTAGTTCCTTTTTTTATATTGAAGCGGTTGTCTACCTGTGCTACCATAAACAGAAGAGCTAGGAGGAGTATCGATGAACCCAATAGGAACAAAAACAATTCACACAAAACGGTTAATTCTCAGACCATTTCAAGTGGAGGATGCACAAGAGATGTTTGAAAACTGGGCAAGTGATCCTGAAGTGACGCATTATCTAACGTGGCTTCCACATGAGTCTGTGGAAACAACTAAGGAGAGTCTAAAAAGATGGGTGGAAGGTTATCAAAATCCGCTACAGTTCAAGTGGGCAATTGTCTTGAATGACGAGGTCGTCGGTAATATTGATACCGTGTATGTAAAAGAAAAGATTGACGCTGTTGAGATTGGGTATGCACTCAGTCGCAAATGCTGGGGAAAAGGAATAATGACAGAGGCGTTGATTGCAGTTAGTCGCTATTTATTAGAAGAGGCGGGATGTAACCGGGTTTGTGCCCGACATGATGTAAATAACCCAGCCAGTGGAAAAGTAATGCAAAAGGCTGGAATGACTTATGAAGGCACACTGAGACAAATTGGCAAGAATAATCAAGGAATCTGTGATATGGCGTATTATTCAATCATTAAAGCAGATTTGTTAAAGTAGGAGGAAAAGATAAATGTGTCTGATTTGTGATCGGATTGAATTGATCAAACAAGGAAGAAATCCGCATTTTGTTAAAGAACTTGAAACAGGTTATGTAGTGATAGGGGATGGACAGTATTTTAAAGGGTACACCTTGTTTTTAGCCAAACAACATGTAACAGAATTGCATCAAATGGAACCAGAAGAAAAACTTAAATTTCTCGAAGAAATGAGCATTGTTCAAGAAGCTGTTGCAAAAGCATTTCATGCGGAAAAAATGAATATCGAATTACTTGGAAATGGAGATGCGCATGTCCATTGGCATCTATTTCCAAGAAAATCAGGAGATATGAAGGATTATGGTCATAATGGTCGAGGTCCTGTGTGGTGGGTTCCTTGGGACGAAATGTCATCTGAGGAGTATCAACCAAAAGGCGAAACATTAGAGCAATTAGTGACCCAATTAAAATCTTTTTTATAAATGTTTATGAGGAAGGCATCTACGTCATGTAGGTGCCTTTTTAAAATTTTTTTCAAAACTGTGAGCAGATTCTTTTGAAATTTTTGGAAAACAGTGTATACTCAAAAGTGTAATAAAAATAATTACAGTTAGAAAGGTGATTTATATGACAACTTCAGTGAAGAATATTATTATCGGATTTGGTAAAGCTGGAAAGACTTTAGCCGGTTATTTAGGAAGTCAAGGAGAAGAAACAATCCTTATTGAAAAATCAAAAGCAATGTACGGAGGTACTTGTATTAATGTTGGATGTATTCCAACTAAAAAATTAGCGACGAAAGCTGCTCGTAAACAATATTCAACAGAAGAAGCAAGTACTTATTATGCAAAGAGCGTTCAAGAGAAAAAGGCTTTAATTTCTGCATTAAACCAAGCGAACTACAATAAAGTAGATTCAGTTGAAAAAACAACCATTATTGACGGAACTGCTCGTTTTGTGGATGACCATACTGTAGCTGTAGAGACTGCAGAAGGAGAGAAATTATTTAAAGCAGAACGTATTTTTATTAATACAGGTGCTACTCCATTTGTTCCACCAGTAGAAGGGTTAACGATTGGAGGAAATATTCATACTAGCGAAACAATTATGGATATGGAAGAATATCCTGAGAGCCTAGTCATCATTGGTAGTGGATTTATTGGATTAGAATTTGCGGCAACTTATGCTCAATTCGGGACAAAAGTGACCGTAGTGGATGTCTTTGATACATTCTTACCTCGTGAAGATGATGATGTATCTGCTGCTGTTAAAGAACAATTAGAGTCATTAGGGATTTCCTTTAACTTAGGAATTCAATTAAAAAATGTTCATCAAGAAGATGGAAAAGTGATTATTCAAGCGGTAACGGGAGAAGGAACACCTTTAGCCTTTACTACTGATGCGGTTTTAGTAGCAACAGGACGTCGTGCAAATATTCAAGGCTTAGATTTAGATAAAGCAGGAGTGGCTGTAAGCGAACGTGGTACGATTCAAGTGAATGAATTTTTACAAACAAATGTCCCTCATATCTTTGCTATGGGCGATGTGAACGGAGGACCACAATTCACATTTGTATCATTAGATGATTTCCGTATCGTTAAACGCTTCTTAGCAGGGGATACAAGCTATTCTACGAAACAACGTGCGAAATTCCCAACAGCAACCTTCATTAATCCACCATTAGCAAGTGTTGGTTTAAATGAAAAACAAGCAAAAGAAGCTGGTATCGAAGTGAAATTTGCAAAACTTCCTGCAATGGCAATTCCAAAAGCTAAAATTATTGGAAACCAAGTCGGCTTCTATAAAGTGTTAGTAGACGCTTCAAATAACCAAATCGTTGGTGCAACATTATTTGCTGAAGAAGCCCATGAAGTGATTAATATTATTGCAACCGCAATGAATGCAAATTTACCTTACACAGTTCTTCGCGATCAAATCTTTACACATCCAACAATGGCTGAAGCATTGAATGATGTATTCGGAATGATTCAATAGGTGATTTAATGGGAAATGACTTCATCGTAATGATTCATTGTCTAACCTATTTAGCGATTCATCATGATAATCGTTATTCCAGTAAAGAGCTAGCTTTTAACGCTTGTAGTAATCCAGCTATCGTCAGAAAGCTTATGAGTTTAGCTGTGAAAAAAGGATGGGTGAGTACAGCTGCTGGAAAACAGGGTGGCTATCAATGGATTTCAGACCCCTCTAAAATAAAATTAGGAGACATCTTTATACTTGTTTCTGAAGATGCGCGCCTAGAAAAAACATTTAAAGAGGCCTCAGATCCTTCTTGCCTAGTAAGTTCTCGTATGGGGAAAATTATGGGCAAACTACAAGAAGAGCAAATCCAAGAACAAATTCGATTTTATAATCAAAAAACGATTCAAGATATGATTGACAAGGTACAAGAACAGTAAAAGGAAAGGCCGAGAAACTCTCGGTCTTTTTTGCTTTAACAAAGTAAGAAGCTTAGGACTTTTGATATGTACCCAGAATCCTGGACACATTTTTAAATTAAGCTGAACACATGGATGTTTCCCTGTATAGAACAGGGGGCATCCATTTTGTTTTTTCTTGAATTCTTTTGTTATTGTAATAATCTATATATTCTTCCACAGCCGTTTGAAATTCCTTAAAGGTAGAATATTCCATTTCAAAACCGTAGAACATTTCGTTCTTCATTCTGGCGAAAAACGTTTCTATAATGCAATTATCATAACAATTTCCTTTTCGGGACATTGATTGAATAATCCCTCGTTCATTTAATGATCTTTGGTAAAATGCGTGTTGATATTGCCAACCTTGATCAGAATGGAGAATCAATCCATTAACATCAGGGAATTTTTTGAAAGCTCTATTTAGCATCCTTTGAATCTGTTCTAAGTCGGGGCTTAGAGAAAGATCATAGGAGATTATTTCATTAGTAGACATATCTAAGATTGGAGAAAAGAAACATTTTCCCCAAGAAAAAGTGAATTGAGATACATCTGTACTCCATTTTTGAAGAGGCCTTTTGGCCACAAAATCTCTGTTAATAATATTATCAGCAACTTTTCCAACACTACCACGATAAGAATGGTATTTTTGTTTAGGGCGTTTTCCAAACAAATCATTTATATGCATCAGACGTTGAATTCTTTTATGATTAACAACGTAACCTCTACGACGAAGTTCTTGGTAAATTCTTCTAACACCATATCTACCTTTATTTTCATGAAAGATTGTTTGGATTTCCAATAATAAATCCCCATTCTTTTCAGCCACAGCATCTACTTTATTTAATTCAAAATAATAAGTAGATTTAGCCATTTTCATCGCTTTAAGAAGATATTTTAGTTGGTATCCTACTTCTCGAAGTTCCTTGATGATCGCTGCTTTCGCGCCTTGAGAAGCGCAGCTTCCTGTTCTTTTCTCAAGGCTCTCAGTTTTTTTATAACAGCAATTTCAGCTTCTAAATATGCATTTCGCTCACGTAATCGAACTAATTCTTCTCGTTCGGATTCTGAAAGGTTACCAGTCACAGCCTTTTTATTCATAATAAGCTCCTTAGATAATGCTTGTCTACGTTTCTCATTCTTTAGACCATTATATCCATAAGTTAGGTACTTGTGAACCCAAGAACTTAATAATCCGCGACTAATTCCTGCTGGAAAAGAAACCTCTGAAAGAGTCTTCCCGTTTAAAACCTGTAGAATAAATGTCAATTTTTCTTCTGCTGTCCATTTTCTTTGCCTTTTAACGCGCTCTAATCCTTTAGGTCCGTGAATTTTTTCAATTTTATCCCAATCCAGTATTTTTCTTTGGAAACTCCTTTTCATAACTTTTTCAGGCGTTTCGGCCCATATTCCTTGTCGATATAATTCTACACATTTCATTTTGAATTCAAATGAGTAACGCATAATAAATACCCCCTTTACTGGTTTGTCCAGTAAAGGGGGTACATATCACTTTTAAAAGGATTTTTTTTCGAATCGAAGGAATGAATGAAAGAGTTCTAATGCACACTAAAAGAGCATCGTGGAAGGACTTTGAAATTCGCAATATGTCGACAATTATGGTATTCTAAAAGAGCATATATGGTGGTGAAGTCCGCCTAAAAGAAATAATTGTAAATAAAAGAAAATGAGAGGTAAATCATGAGTTCAATTAAAATCATCGCACTAGGTGGCGTGAGAGAAAACGGTAAAAGTCTATATGCCGTTGAAGTTGAAGAAGACATCTTCGTGCTAGATTGCGGTTTAGTTTATCCGGAAGATGAATTACTAGGGATTGATGTTGTCATCCCAGACTTCAGTTATTTAGAAGAAAACAAAGAGAGAATTGCAGGGGTGTTTTTAACGCACGGACATGCCGATGCGGTAGGGGCATTACCTTATTTCTTACAAAATATTGATGCACCCGTTTTTGGTTCAAAATTAACGATTGCATTAGCGAAATACTATGTTGAATCTTCGAAATTAGTGAAAGGATTTAATGACTACCACGAAGTTACTGAAAATACAGAAATTGACTTTGCAAGTGCTACGATTAAATTCTTTAAAACAACCCATACGATTCCAGATTCATTGGCGATTGTGATTAAAACGAGCGAAGGAAATATCGTATATACAGGGGACTTCAAATTCGATCAAAGTGCTTCAGTGGAATATCAAACGAATTTTGGACGTATTACAGATGTTGGGGAAGACTATGTTCTTGCTCTATTAAGCGATTCAAGTGATGCGGAAAGTCCTGTTGAAAATGTCAGTGACCGTAAAATTGCTGAAGCGATGTTAGAAACTTTCCTAAATGCGCAAGGTCGTATTGTGGTAGCTTGTGTAGCAAGTAATATTTTACGGATTCAACAAGTCATCAATGCAGCATATGAATCTGGACGCAAAATTTTCCTAACAGGTTCAGAACTGGAAGAAATTGTTAATATCGCATTGAGTCTGAATAAATTAACAGTTCCTGATAAAGAATTGATTATTACTTTCAATCAAATGAAAAAATTACCAGATAATGAACTTGTCATTTTAGAAACTGGAAATGCTGGAGAGCCAATTAAAGCTCTTCAAAAAATGGCATTAGGACGTCATCGTCAGGTAAACTTGCATGAAGGAGATTTAGTGTATATTGCAACGACTCCTTCAGTTGCGATGGAAACTCAAATTGCTCGTACGAAGGATTTAATCTATCGTGCAGATGCGGAAGTGTTTGAAATGGCAAACAGTAAAAAAGCAAGTGGCCATGCAACTCCTAATGATTTGAAATTAATGATTAACTTGTTGCAACCAACCTTCTTCATTCCGGTTCAAGGGGAGTATCGTAGTTTATTAGCGCATGCGGAATTAGCGAATGAATTAGGAATTCCATATAAGAACATCTTCATTCCTGGAAAAGGGGATGTCGTAGAAATTGAAAATGGCCAAATGAATGCTTCTGGTCAAGTAGCAGCAGGAAATGTATTGGTCGACGGAATCGGCGTGGGCGATATTGGAAATATCGTTCTAAAAGATCGTAAAATTCTATCAGAAGACGGTGTTTTTGTTGCCGTTGTGACGATTTCTAGAAGACTAGGTAAGATTTTGAGTGGCCCTCAAATTATTTCACGTGGATTCGTATATATGAAAACAAGTGAGGAATTACTAACGGAAGCTCAAAAAATTGTAACAGATGTTGTTGAAGAAAACTTGGCAAGTGAAGATTTCGAATGGCCAAGATTAAAACAAGAGGTTCGTGATGCTCTTAGCCGTTATCTATTCGATAAAACGAAACGTCGTCCAGTCATTTTACCAATGATTATGGAAGCCTCTAATTATAAAAAATAACGATTTTTAAGGAGATTAGAATGAATTCAAAAGCAGTAAAAATCTTACTTGAAGTATTAGGAGCTGTTGTGGTTTCAGTAGCTCTATCCTATATCCCTCAAGAAAGCCTACCTTTCTTTGTGGATTTAGCGATTCTTCCATTAATTTTTGTGTCTCTAAGACAAGGATTAATTTGGGGAACGATTGCGAGTGTCCTCTTTGGATTACTCCATGTATTCTTACATCCAACAGGAGCAGGATTCCTCGTTGTTTCTCTACATGATTCCTTCATGGCCTATGGTTTTGTAGGTCTTTCAGGATTCTTTGCTAGAAACACGGTCCGTACAGCGTTTAATGCGCGTACGTCGTCTACTACATTAAATGTTGTAACAGCAAGTTTAATTGCAACTATTGTAAGTTATGGATTCCATGTGATTGCTACTGGAATTGGAGCTCCAACAGTGTTTTCTGCAGAAAAAGTGAGTTTAGCTCAAGGCGTTTTCGGATTTGGGACGAACTTTTTAGTGACGCTTGCTGTGACTTTACTCATCTTTGTAACACTTATTTACGTAAAAAGAGATGTTTATATTCCAAAAGGAACTCGCTTCTTATCACGTAGAGAACAATCTCATCTATTAAATGATTAATTAAAAATAAAAAGGCCTTGATTCGTCGTGGTCTTTTTTATTTAAATAAAGAAAGGAGAGCGTATGGAATTTATTACTTCATTCCTTTACCTCATCATTCTTGCGAATACGATTGTGGCAGTCATCACAGTGTTTAGGGAGCCCAGAGAAATTGCGGCTACTTGGGGCTGGCTTATTGTGCTTATCATGCTACCGATTATTGGATTTATTATCTATTTCTTTTTTGGAAGAAGAATTCGGAAAAAACGGATTTTTAATATGAAATCTCAAGAAACAGTTGGCCTTCAAGAATTGGTCGAACAGCAACAAAGAGATTTAGAAAGAACCAAAGAAAAAATAGGTGCTCCCAAGTTTCGTTTTAAAAATGAATATCAAGAAGATTTAGCTTCCTTCTTTTTAGAAACCGATGATGCCATTATTACAGAAAACAATGAAGTGACTCTGTACGTGTCAGGAGAAGATAAATTTGCTCAGTTAAAGGCAGATATCGAGCAGGCTCAACATCATATTCACCTCCAATATTATATTTTTAATGATGATACGATTGGACATGAAATTATGGATCTTCTAATTGAAAAAGCACGAGAAGGAATCGAAGTGCTCGTCATTTATGATGCCCTAGGAGCTCGTACAACTAGACAGGGATTTTGGAAAAAACTGCATGAGGCTGGCGGTCATACGGTTGCCTTCTTTGGATATTCGTTAGGCTTTATTAACTGGCGTATCAATTACCGAAACCACCGTAAAATTGTTGTGATTGATGGAAAAATCGGGTATGTAGGTGGGTTTAATATCGGAGATGAATATCTAGGAAAAGGAAAACTTGGGTACTGGAGAGATACGCACTTACGAATTGTGGGGGATGCTGTATATTCGCTACAATCACGATTTTTCATCGACTGGAATGCTGCCGTACATGAAGACAAACGAAGAGAGTTCTTTCCTGAATATTTCCCCGTGATAGAGTCAATGGGGCAAAATACGATTCAAGTCGTCTCAACAGGTCCAGATGCTAGTTTACAAAAGATTAAACTAGGACTTATTAAGATGATTTCCATGGCAAAAAAATCTGTGTGGATTCAAACCCCTTACTTCATTCCAGATGAAAGCGTTCAGGAAGCTTTATCGATTGCAGCCTTGTCTGGAGTGGATGTTCGCATTATGATTCCAAGTAAACCAGATTATCCAATTGTTTACCGTGCAACAGAATTTTATGCTTCTCAAATTATTCAATCCGGAGTAAAGGTCTATGTATACCAAAATGGATTTTTACATGCCAAAACAATGATCGTAGACGGCGAACTAGTGACAGTTGGAACTTCTAATTTTGATATGAGAAGTTTCCGATTGAATTTTGAAGTCAATGCGTTTATTTATAATGAAGAAGTCGCTAGACAAGTAGAAACAGACTTTCTAAAAGACTTACATAATTGTACAATTGCGACTAAAGACTATTTTGATAAACAATCCCGATGGAAAAAATTCAAACAAAAATTTGCTCGCTTATTCGCCCCGATTTTATAAAAGGATACGAGGCATCGCGCTCAGAAATGGACCGTTGGACCGGAATACCGTAAGCGGCTGAAACAGCCGAGCGGATATTTCGGGAAACGCACGCCATTTCTGCGATGACGAGTTCAACTCAAGGATACGTGGGCGAACGCTCAGGACTGAAACACTGGACCGAAGCGACGTAAGGAACGTGAAACGTTCAGCGTACGGTTCGGGAAGTGGACGCCGTTTCTGCTTTTTCAAGTTCAACTAAAGGATACGAGGTATCGCGCCTAAAAATCAGACTTTTAAAAGCTTTGCAATATCGAATAAAAAAGGAACTCACAGTGTTGATATGTACCCAGAATCCTGGACACATTTTTAAATTAAGCTGAACACATGGATGTTTCCCTGTATAGAACAGGGGGCATCCATTTTGTTTTTTCTTGAATTCTTTTGTTATTGTAATAATCTATATATTCTTCCACAGCCGTTTGAAATTCCTTAAAGGTAGAATATTCCATTTCAAAACCGTAGAACATTTCGTTCTTCATTCTGGCGAAAAACGTTTCTATAATGCAATTATCATAACAATTTCCTTTTCGGGACATTGATTGAATAATCCCTCGTTCATTTAATGATCTTTGGTAAAATGCGTGTTGATATTGCCAACCTTGATCAGAATGGAGAATCAATCCATTAACATCAGGGAATTTTTTGAAAGCTCTATTTAGCATCCTTTGAATCTGTTCTAAGTCGGGGCTTAGAGAAAGATCATAGGAGATTATTTCATTAGTAGACATATCTAAGATTGGAGAAAAGAAACATTTTCCCCAAGAAAAAGTGAATTGAGATACATCTGTACTCCATTTTTGAAGAGGCCTTTTGGCCACAAAATCTCTGTTAATAATATTATCAGCAACTTTTCCAACACTACCACGATAAGAATGGTATTTTTGTTTAGGGCGTTTTCCAAACAAATCATTTATATGCATCAGACGTTGAATTCTTTTATGATTAACAACGTAACCTCTACGACGAAGTTCTTGGTAAATTCTTCTAACACCATATCTACCTTTATTTTCATGAAAGATTGTTTGGATTTCCAATAATAAATCCCCATTCTTTTCAGCCACAGCATCTACTTTATTTAATTCAAAATAATAAGTAGATTTAGCCATTTTCATCGCTTTAAGAAGATATTTTAGTTGGTATCCTACTTCTCGAAGTTCCTTGATGATCGCTGCTTTCGCGCCTTGAGAAGCGCAGCTTCCTGTTCTTTTCTCAAGGCTCTCAGTTTTTTTATAACAGCAATTTCAGCTTCTAAATATGCATTTCGCTCACGTAATCGAACTAATTCTTCTCGTTCGGATTCTGAAAGGTTACCAGTCACAGCCTTTTTATTCATAATAAGCTCCTTAGATAATGCTTGTCTACGTTTCTCATTCTTTAGACCATTATATCCATAAGTTAGGTACTTGTGAACCCAAGAACTTAATAATCCGCGACTAATTCCTGCTGGAAAAGAAACCTCTGAAAGAGTCTTCCCGTTTAAAACCTGTAGAATAAATGTCAATTTTTCTTCTGCTGTCCATTTTCTTTGCCTTTTAACGCGCTCTAATCCTTTAGGTCCGTGAATTTTTTCAATTTTATCCCAATCCAGTATTTTTCTTTGGAAACTTCTTTTCATAACTTTTTCAGGCGTTTCGGCCCATATTCCTTGTCGATATAATTCTACACATTTCATTTTGAATTCAAATGAGTAACGCATAATAAATACCCCCTTTACTGGTTTGTCCAGTAAAGGGGGTACATATCATGTTTGTGAGTTCCTTTTTCAGTTTAACTGAAGTAGAAAAATACCATATATGGTATTTTTGTTAATCGATTTCCATGCAAGCAACGATTTGTTCTACATTGAGAATATGGGTAATCCCAGTTTCTTGCTCTAAGAAAACAAAGTGATTATTCATTTGGATAGGACTTTTAATCAATCCGTTTTTAGTAAAAGTAATCAAATTCCCAGCATTGTCATATTTTTCGAAGTGAAGAACAATCGGTGTCTTAAAATAATAACTATGGTGAATTTGTTCCACTACATCAATCAGTGGCATGATAGTTGGTTTAAAGAAAATATCTCGTTCTTCATATTCTTCTTCAGAAACGTGTAATTTGTTTAACAATGGTTTGATAAATGATGTGAATGGTGTTTTGCGTTGTTCCATTTTCGATACCTCCGAACATTTGTTTGCATATTTATTATACGAACAAATGTTCTAAAAAGCAATAGAAAAGAAAAAATTTTCAAAAAAAAGATGTGTTTCTTCCTATTTATAAAGTTTCATTTTGCCCGAGAATACTGGTAAATTATCGTTTGATACCTAGCAAAAGAAAGTTTATAATGGAAAGGAAAGCATTTTACTATTCGTGAAAACGAATGGATTGGAGGTGTCACATGAGTCAGGAGATTCTAAATTCTGTTTTAGCGATTGAATCTGAAGCGAAAGCGTTGAAGGAAAAATTCGACGAAAAGCTTTCTGAAACGAAAGCAGCAACAGATCAAAGAGTGAATGAAGCAAAATCGAATATGGAACAATCGTTAGAAGTTTACGCTAAGGAGTTGAAAGAAAAAAATCAACAAAAGAGAGTGGCTTTTGAAGCGAAAGTGAAAGAGGAAGAAAAAGCAGAAATTCATGCGTTAACGGAACGTTTCAATAATCTGAAGCAGGATTTAGTTCAGGATACTGTGAAGGAGGTGTTGAAGAGATATGGCGATAGCTAAAATGAATAAAGTCATGTTAATTGCTCCTACAGAAAAGCAAAATGACTTATTAGATGCTATTCAAGAATTACAATCTTTAGAAGTAACCTCGCTAGAACAGGCAAAAGAACTATTTACACAAAAATCCATCGTTTTGAAAGATGCTGATGAACAAGAAGTAAATACTCTTCAACAACAGTTCGAAGGAATTAACGCAGCGATTGCTTTTGTTGAAAAAAATCAAAAGCAACCTTCAATGATTCAAAAGTTAAAAATTGCAAGAGAACAGTTTACACTCTCTGAACTTCAAGAGGAAGTTTCAAAGTGGAATACGGATGAGCTCGTTCAACATGTTGAAAATATTCGTTCTTCTTTACGCAAAAAAGAGGATGAATTAAAAGAACTGAGAGAAAAAGAAACGCTGTTGCGTAAGTGGAGTGTTCTTGATTTTTATCCAAAAGATATTTTCAAACATCCTTATACGAAGACAAAGATGGGTGTCATTCCTCAAGCAGTGGATAATGCATACTT